>NZ_JAKRGG010000004.1:0-220296 GCF_022347645.1 Vibrio sp. MMH1-50 | reverse complement strand
TTTGGTTTGGTGCAAAGCTGAACGTACCATCACCATTGTCGGTAAAGATACCTTCACTGCCACTGTAGCTCACGCTATCTAGTGCTACCTCACCTTCAACATCAGAAGCGTTCGCCAACAGCTGTTCAGAGCTGATGATGATGACTTCGTCTTCGTTCACTGAGTAGCTAGTCGCGCCTGCAATTGGTGGATCGTTCACCTCAAGTACTGTAATACCTGCGGTAGTTGAATCCGTAGCACCGTCTTCATCGACTACGACAACATCTAGGCTCACTTCGCCATTGAAGTTCTCGTTTGGCGAGAAGGTGTACGTACCGTCACCATTGTCTTGGAACACACCATCTGTTCCGCTGTAGCTAACGCTATCAACCGCGACATCTCCTTCGACGTCTGATGAATTCGCCAGTAACTGCTCGTCACTAATGGTAATCGAATTGTCTTCATGAACGGTGTAAGACGTGCTGCCTGCCACCGGTGGATCGTTCTCAGGCGTGACTGTCACATCGATATTCGCCGTCACGGTATCCGTGCCATCAGAAACATCGAAGGTAAAGTTCACCTCTCCATTGAAGTTTTCGTTTGGAGCGAAGCTGTATGTGCCATCACCATTGTCAGTTAGGACACCGTCCGCGCCTGTGTAAGTGACGCCCTCAACAGATAGGTCATCCCCTTCAATGTCGGTAGCGCCTGTTAGCAGATCCGCATCAGTAAAGGTCAGCACACCATCTTCACCAACGGTGAACGCTTGATCTTGTGGTTCAGGCGCATCATTAACTGGTGACACCAATAACTCAAGGTTGGTAGAGACAACATCATCTCCGTCAGACACATCGAACGTAAAGGTGATATCACCATTAAAGTCCGCATCTGGCGTTAAGGTGTAAGTACCGTCACCATTGTCTATGATGGTGATGTTTTCATCATCCGTTGCCAGATTCAGTGCTGTCAGTTGGTCACCATCCAAGTCACGCGCATTAGCGAGTAAATCTTCTTGCGTAATTAGGATTGAACCATCTTCTTCAACCATCGCTGAAACAGGCAATGCTTCAGGCGCATGTTCAATGTGGGCACCTGTTGCA
Organism: Vibrio sp. MMH1-50; assembly: GCF_022347645.1. Lineage (NCBI taxonomy): Bacteria > Pseudomonadati > Pseudomonadota > Gammaproteobacteria > Vibrionales > Vibrionaceae > Vibrio > Vibrio sp. MMH1-50. The sequence goes on along the minus strand of NZ_JAKRGG010000004.1, from coordinate 219,217 downwards.
TTGACGTAGATGGTTTGGGACACGGTTTCAGAATCGTCATTCGATAATTCTGTTGCGGTGGCTGTCACGTGAATCTCAAGCTGCTCAGAGAAGTCTTCAGGCAGTTGAATTTCAATTTCTTTATCAATCGCCGTGGTTGGTATTGCAACTGAACCATCGGGACCAACGGTCACTTCACCACTGTAGATTTGACTGTTTACTTCACCGACATCAATAGTGAAGTTAAAGTCGGTGTAATCGGCATCGCCGCCACCGTAGAGATCTTCAAAGCCGTAAACCAGTTCACCGTCTTCGTTCACGGTAGTTCGGGTATGTTCAATACCATCTTGGTTGAGCTCTGAGCTTGAACCACCATGGAAGACTGCATCACCGAATTGGCTTTGAATCACGGTTTCAGAACCATCAGCGCCAACAAACACGAGTTGTGGGTCAACTGTATCCATGTTCGCGGGAGAGCCATCTGCTGCACGGAACTCGTACTGACCATCTTGCATAGATGCAAAGTCATTGAAGTTGTGACCGTTAGGAATCAAGAATAGGTTGAAACTTTCCCCTTCCGAGATTTGGAAGCTGAACTGATCTTGTCCCGGAATGAGATCACCGCCTCCGCCAACTTGAGAGGCATTTTCGTACACCACTTCAACGCCCGTGATGTTGCCATCTTCATCGACTTTGTAGTAACCCGCTGTGTTTTGGTAACCCGCGGTTTCACCTTCAAACGTAACCGTAATTTCAGTATCGCTGTAACTGGTGATACCGTTATCTTGGTCGTTCAGTACACCTTCGTTGTCGTAAGTAACAACGGAGCCTTCTGGAACACCATCCACAGTCACCGTCAGCGTTTCTGACAAGTCTTGGTCAACCAAAGCGGCAGCAATATTCAACTCGACAACACCACCCGGATCAACGATGATCGCTTGGTCATCCACGATGGCACCATCACCATCTCGAATGACCAAATCAGGCGCATCTGCCACGGCTTCAATATGAACATTAATGTCTTGCTCAACTTCATCAGTGCCGTCAGAAACCGTAAAGCTGAATTGCAAGTCACCACTGAAGTGCTCTTCTGGTACGAAGCTAAACGTACCGTCACCGTTGTCTGTTACAGTACCTTCATCACCCGAGTAGTTGATGCTAGTAACAGATAAGTCATCGCCTTCAACATCAACTGCGCCACTCAGTAAGTCCGCCTCTGTAAACAAGATACTGCCATCTTCTTCGATGCTATACATGGCTGGTGCGACAATTGGGATATCGTTGACGGGATTAACCGTCAGTGTCATATCAGTTGAAGTGCTTAGCTCGCCGTCGTTCACTTCATAGGTAAACGCAATTTCACCATTAAAGTTCTCAGATGGCGTCACAGTGTAGGTACCGTCACCGTTGTCTACAATCGTTGCGTTAGGATCATTGGTTTCTAGTGCCGTTGCGTATAGGTCATCACCATCTTGGTCGCTGGCATTTTCAAGCAGCATTTCTTGTGTCACGAGGATAGAGCCATCCTCGTCCACGTCTGCCACGATTGGCACTGCTTCTGGTGCGTCGTTGACGAACTCAACTTTCAAGTCGATGTTTGCCGCCACCACATCGGTGCCATCACTCACATCAAACGTGAGGTCAACATTGCCAAAGAAGCCCTGCTCTGGCGTTAACGTGTAAGTGCCATCGCCATTGTCTGTTACTTGAACCGTATCGCTTAAGCTCGTCACGTTCACAACAGATAAGTCATCGCCTTCGATGTCCGTCGCTTGAGCCAGCAGCTCTGCTTCAGTAATCGTGATAGCTTCGCCGTCTTCTGTGGTGAAGGACAAATCAGGCACATCTGGCAGGTCGTTCACTGGGTTAACGGTGAGGTTCAGATCCGCAGCAACAGTTTCAATCGCGTCAGTTACGTCATAAGTAAATTCGATTTCACCAAAGAAGTTTTCGCTCGGTGTAATCGTGAAACTACCATCAGCGTTCTCAACGATGGTTGCATTAGGATCGTTGGTCGACAGGTTCACCGCTTCAAGATTGTCACCATCCACGTCCGTCGCGTTCGTTAACAAGTCTTCTTGAGTGATGGTAATTGAGCCATCTTCATCAACGACCGCATCAACTGGACCGCTGACTTCCGGTGCTTCATTGACGATCTCGACATCAATTGAGGCGGTACTTGGTGCACTTGCTTGACCATCGCTGATGTCGAAGGTCAGGTTCACTTCACCGTAGAAGTTCGAAGTTGGCTCGAAGGTAAAGGTGTTGTCGCCGTTGTCTGTCAACGTACCTTGTGACTGGTCAACAAGCAGTAGATTCTCGATATGCAGAATGTCGCCATCCACATCGGTCGCACCTGATAACAGGTCTTTTGCTTCGATGATGATGGTGCCATTTTCTAGCATTTGAGTATGCAGTGGTGCACCAGGAACTGGCACATCGTTGACCGGAATAACGGTCAGATCTAGATGGGTATCGACTTCATCGGTGCCATCGAAGACTTTGTAATCGATGTCGACTTCACCATTGAAGTTTTCATTCGGCATAAAGGTGTAAGTGCCGTCGCCATTGTCGACAAGCTCACCGTTATCACCGCTGTAAGAAATATCAGAGATAGACAGCGCATCGCCTTCCACATCACTTGCATTGGCAAGCAGATCGTCCGCGCTAAACGTAATGCCCACATCCTCATCTGTCGACAACACAATCGGACCAGAAACGATTGGCGCATCGTTTACTGCTTCGAAGTTGATGTTGACGATGTTGTCGTCAGTGAGTTCACCATCTGTAACTTGGTAGCCAAGCTCAATCTCACCGTAGAAGTTCTCATCTGGTGTGACTGTCCATGTACCATCGCCGTTGTCGGTTAACGTAGCGTGCTCCGCGTTATCCCCCACCAGCTCTAGGTTTTGAATATCAAGAACATCGCTATCGATATCACTCGCTTGTGCGAGAAGCTGCTCTTCAGTGATAACAACAGAGGCAAACTGCGTAGAACCTTCGGTATCGATAGTCACATTTGGCAGATCAGCCGTCAGTTCAATTTCACTGTCACCTTCACGGATATTAAGCTCTACCGTTTCAGTGATTTCCGTGCCGTCCACGCCAATAGATGTGAACACCGCTTCATCATGACAAGTTTGCGATACCGTCATGTTTTGAACCACGTAAGTACCGTTACCTTGAATCGTTCCTAACTCAAAGTAAGACACAGGCTCGTTCACCGTTAGGGTGTAATCCGTCTCATAGCTACCACGATCTTCTTTGTGGTAAGTCATTGAGTCGATCAAGTCACCATCGGAATTGAATGCGCGAATTTCGACTTCTGTAAAGTGGCGAGACTCCTCCATAAACCAGCCACCTAGACCGTCTAGGTGGAAGCTGATTTCATTGATGTCTTGACCTTCAACGGTCACAGTAAGTTTTTCATCACCACTCAAGCCTTGGCGGTCAGTATCGCCAATACCATGCCCAATGTGTGTGTTACCATTCCACGCACCAAGCGGATCATCATTACTCTGCACCGTTACGGTCAAATCACCATCAGTGAACTGGCGAGTATATGGGTCAATTTCATCACCCCAATCATCAACACTCGCATTGTCATCAAACGTACCGATTTGAGTGGTATGCGTACCGTTCGCCAACGCATCATCATTTGGAATGAAGCGCACTTCCGTATCCGCAGGAACCTCCTGCCCGACTTCTAGCTGTACCCATTCGTCATTTAGATTCGCTTCAATGATGCCGTTTTCAGGGGCTTGGTCGAGACGCAACGCAGGCTCTTCACGCAGAGAAACACCCACGGTTTGATCTTCTTCCGCTTGAATAAAGATTTCGTCGCCTGCTTCTGGCGCATCGTTGACAGGGTTAACGGTCAGATCCAGCGTGGTCAGAACATCATTTTCGCCATCGCTGATGTTGTAAGTGAAGTCCAACTCACCGTTAAAGTTTTCGGTGTGCGTAATGGTGAAAGAACCATCGTCGTTGGCTACGATCGTCGCATCTGGGTCATTGGTTTGTAGATTGCTGGCAACAAGGTCATCACCTTCAATGTCTGTCGCATTCGCAAGCAATTGTTCTTGCGTGATGGTGATGGCGTTATCTTCATCCACTTCAGCTTGAATGCCTGACGTTTCAGGTGCGTCATTCACCGCGATAACATCGATGCCTGCGGTTGTTGTATCCGTTGCACCATCTTGGTCAATAACTGTAACGTCGAGCGAAATGTTACCGTCAAAGTTCTCATTTGGCGTGAAGGTATATGTGCCGTCGCCATTGTCCACGAAGCTACCGTCGTTACCAGAGTAGCTAACATTCGCCAAGGCTACGTCACCTTCCACATCAGAAGAGTTGGCTAACAACTGCTCGTCACTAATGGTGATTTGACCGTCTTCTTGAACCGTGTAAGACGTAGAACCTGCCACCGGTGGATCGTTCACTGGTGTCACGCTGACATCAATGAATGCTGGTGTTGAGCCTGTGCCGTCAGACACATCGAATGTGAACTGAACATCACCGTTGAAGTTCTCATTCGGCGCAAAGCTGTAAGTGCCATCACCATTATCGGTAAGCACGCCGTCCGCACCTGTGTAGAGAACGTTTTCGATAGACAGATCATCGCCGTCAATATCCGATGCGCCTTCCAATAGGTCTGCATCCGTGAACAGCAAGGTGCCATCTTCTTCTACCGTGAACTGTTGATCTTGCGCTTGTGGCAAGTCATTCACAGGATTAACCGTAATATCCAGACCAACTTGTACCGAGCCGCCATCGTTATCAATGATATCGAAGGTCAGATCTAGGTCGCCGTTGTAGTTTTCATCCGGTGTGATGGTGTAACTGCCATCATCGTTGTATTGAATTGTCGCGTAGTCATCTGTCGATAGATTGATGGCTTCAAGGTTCTCGCTATCAATATCGCCCGCTTTGGCAAGCAGCTGCTCTTGGCTTAGCGTGATTGAGCTGTCTTCGTTGATGGTGTAAGCCAAATCACCCGATACTGGTGGATCGTTGATTGGCAATACATCGACATTGATGTGCGTATCAACGGTTGCCCCATTCTCATCTTGAATGGTCACATCCAACTGAACTTGACCATTGAAGTTCTCGTTTGGTGCAAAGCTACAAGTACCATCGCCATTGACGGTAAAGATACCATCCGAGCCTTCATAGCTGATGCCAACAAGCTCTACATCGCCCTCGATATCAGATGCGTTGGCAAGAATTTGTGACTCACTGAATGTCAGTACTGAATCTTCATCAACCGTGTAAGACGTTGGACCGGCAACTGGAGGGTCATTCACTTCAATGACCGTAATGCCTGCGGTCGTTTCGTCAATCGCACCTTGCTCATCCGCCACAATCACATCAAGGCTGATATCACCGCTGAAGTTCTCATTCGGCATGAAGGTGTAAGTGCCGTCACCGTTGTCTTGGAATACGCCATCGGTGCCTGAATAGGTCACGCTATCGATGGACACTGCGCCTTCCACATCCGAAGAGTTAGCCAGAAGCTGCTCGTCGGAAATCGTAATCGCATTATCTTCATCAACCGTGTAAGACGTAGAACCCGCAACCGGAGGATCGTTCACTGGAGTGACGCTCACGTCCACATTTGCAGGTACGGTCTCAGTGCCGTCAGAAACACCAAAGCTAAAGCTGACATCACCGTTGAAGTTTTCGTTTGGTGCAAAGGTGTAAGTACCATCACCGTGGTCAGTCAGCACACCATCGCTGCCTGTGTAGCTAATGCCGTCAACCGTTAAGTTATCGCCATCGATATCGGTCGCGCCAGCAAGCAAGTCTGCATCGGTAAACTGAAGCGTGCCGTCTTCTTCAACACTAAACTGCTGGTCTTGAGGAACAGGAAGATCGTTAACCGGATTAACCGTTAGATCCGCCGTTGCTTGGATAGTGTCTGTGCCGTCCGTAATGTTGAATTGGATATCAATGTCACCATTAAAGTCTGCATCTGGTGTAATCGTGAAGCTGCCATCGTCGTTCGCTGTAACGGTTGCGTTTCCATCGACAGTCAAATCGCTAGCAGTCAGGTCATCGCCCTCAATATCAGACGCTTGAGAAAGAAGCTGATCTTGGCTGAGTGTAATCGCACCGTCTTCATCAACACTGTAAGCCAAATCACCCGATACTGGCGCATCATTGATTGGCAATACATTCACATTGATGACGGTATCAACTTCTGCTCCATCTTCATCTCGAATGGTCACATCAAGTTGAACTTGTCCGTTAAAGTTCTCGTTTGGCGCGAAGCTGCACGTGCCATCATCGTTAACGGTGAAAATGCCATCCGGACCATCGTAGCTAATGCCTACTAGCTCAACATCCCCTTCCACATCAGAGGCATTCAGCAGCACTTGCGACTCACTGAAGGTCAGAACTGAATCTTCATCAATGGTGTAAGAAGTTGGTCCTGCGACTGGTGGATCGTTCACTTCCAGTACTGTAATGCCAGCAGTGGTGACATCCGTTGCGCCTTCTTCATCAGCGACGACAACATCAAGCGTCACTTCACCATTAAAGTTTTCATTTGGAGAGAAGGTGTACGTACCGTCACCATTGACTTGCAACACACCATCGCTGCCAGAGTAACTCACGCTATCTATCGAGACATCCCCTTCTAAGTCTGAAGAATTTGCCAACAGTTGCGCGTCAGAAATGGTAATAGAGTTGTCTTCGTGAACCGTGTAAGACGTTGAACCAGCCACCGGAGGATCATTCACCGGCGTGACACTCACATCTACATTCGCTGAAACCGTATCCGTGCCATCAGATACGTCGAAGCTGAAGTTCACATCACCGTTGAAGTTCTCATTTGGCGCAAAGCTATATGTGCCATCACCATTGTCAGTTAGAACGCCGTCGGTGCCTTCATAGCTGATTCCCGTTACAGAAAGGTCATCGCCTTCAATGTCGGTCGCACCAGCAAGCAGATCCGCATCAGTAAATTGCAGCGTGCCGTCCTCTTCCACACTGAATTGTTGGTCTTGAGGAACAGGCAGATCGTTGATTGGGTTAACGGTTAGGTCAGCGGTTGCTTGAACGGTATTCGTGCCATCTGAGATATCGAAGCTGATGTCGATATCACCATTAAAATCTGCGTCCGGCGTAATGGTGAAGCTACCATCGTCATTTTGAGTCACCGTCGCGTTGCCATCTACCGAAAGGTTAGACGCCGTCAGTGCATCGCCTTCCACATCGGAAGCTTGCGACAACAACTGTTCTTGGCTCAAACGAATCGAGCCATCTTCGTCCACCAAGTAAGCAAGATTGCCTGATACTGGCGCATCATCGACAGGCGTAACGCTTACATCAATGTTGGCAGAAACCGTATCTGTGCCGTCGGACACATCAAAGCTGAAGTTCACATCACCATTGAAATTTTCATTTGGCGCAAAAGTGTAAGTCCCATTGCCGTTGTCGGTCAGGATGCCGTCGCCACCATCGTAACTCACACCTTCAACTGTTAGGTTATCGCCTTCAATATCCGTTGCGCCAGTAAGCAGGTCTGCATCGGTGAAGATGAGAGTCCCGTCCTCTTCCACCTCAAAGGTTTTATCTTCAGGCACTGGTGCGTCATTGATTGGACGAACGGTTAAATCGATAGAACTTGAAACGGTTTCTTGACCATCACTGATATCAAACGTTAAGTCGAGTTCACCATTGAAATCAGCGTCCGGAACCACGGTGAACGTGCCGTCACCATTGTCTTGAACCGATGCATTCGCACCTACTTGGACGTTAGACGCAACAAGGTCGTCGCCATCAACATCACTCGCGTATTCAAGTAATTGTTCTTGCGTGAAGGTAATGGTGCCGTCTTCATCCATGATGTAAGCCAGATCTTGTTCTACCTCTGGCGCATCGTTTTCACCTTCGACTTTAATTTGGAACGTTTCGCTCGTGGTTTCTGAGTCGAAATCGTCTTCTACTTGCGTCGTGGTCTCTTCGCTAGAGTCTTGAACGTCCACCGCAAAGGTTTCTTCTGTGGTTTCGGAATCAAGGTTATCACCACCTTGTGAACCTTCAGAATCGGATGAAGAGGCACTTGGCGCAGCCGAAGTTTGTACAGCTTGTCCTTGTGCTTCATTGCCTTCTGCGTCCGAACCACCTTCAGAGCCAGAGGCATCACCGCCACCAACAGCTTGTGCACCCGCACCTGAAGCCGCACCGCCGCTGCCAGACGCTTCTTCACCTGAGCCACCGTCTGATGCCACGCTGTCTACCACGTTCGATTGAGCGGCATCCGAACCACCGCTACTCTCTGGCGTGTCTTCTTGTACCGCACCACCGGACGCCGAGGCTTCTTCTTCCGATCCGGCACCACTTGGGTTGTCTTCCATCGCCTGATTGGCTTCGTCTGCTGCATCGGTATTTTCAGCACCCGTCGCTACGGTCGAAGCAATCGTATTCTGTTGATTTTGCTGATTCTGCTGCTGGGAGGGCGTACCCGCGTCATTGGTTTCCGTTTGTTCTACCGCGTCATTTAGGTCTTTGTTTTGGTTATTTTGGTTGTTGTCACCTGCCATTACAGCCTCCGTTGCCATTAGCTAACTGATCGTGTTTAGAGGCAGTAAAGGACACCATTCTGGAAAACCAACTTTTTTATCCAACTTTTTTCATACTCACGTTGTTTAACCAGAAAGAGGTAAAAAAAATTTGAAAACGCAATTTAAAGATCCTTAGTTATTGTCATTAAAGCAATTAGGGCGGTGGAACAATGATAAACATGACGAATCTGTTGCGCTCAGTCGACAACAGCCACAAAGGGCTGCAATTGCTATTGGGAGATTTTTATAAGGATTTCAGCAGCGCGGCGATCAACATCGAAATGCTGCATAAACAAAACCGTTTTGAAGAGCTGAGCGGCTACTCAAAAAAGCTGAAGACTATTCTCGTATTGCTTTGTGATGATGATTTACCACCCAAGATGGCAAAGCTGGAGCATTTGAGTAAGCACCACTTCCCCGCTCCTGAGGACTTGCTTGAGGACATTAAAACTGAGCTCAACAACGTGAACAAGCAAATTAGCCAGCTGTTAGATATCGAGAACTCTATCAATGACAGCGCAGATGATGAATAACCGAGGTGGATCATGAGTAACAAGCAGATCGAGCACCACCTCAGAAAAGCACTCGTTTCCAATAACGAGTCTTCGAAGGTGACCGCAGACGATACGATCGTGCTAGCCAGTGCGATGACCAGCGTACACAAAACATTGCTGGTTATCTTTTTGCTTTCAATGGTGGCGATCGCCGTGGCGTCTCAAGCTCGTATCGATATTGTGGTGTCGGTGCGCGGCGAGCTATTGCTGGAATCTGACGTAGAAAAAGTGCAACACCTTGAAGGCGGTATTCTCGAAGAAATGTTAGTGCGCAAAGGCGAAGTGGTTTACGAAGGTCAACCCATTGCGCGCATCCGCTCTTTGGATAGAAACACTCAACTCGATACGGTAAACACAGAAATCATTCAGCTCGAGTTAGACAAACTCCGTTATGAAAGCCTGCGCGATATGGTAGAGCCCGATTTCTCTGCCTACATCAAAAGATATCCAGAATTGGTTCAGGTAAATATGAATACCTGGCAGCAAGAGTTTTCCAAAAACCGCTCTAATGAAGAGTTGATCACCCACGACATCAATCATAAGAACTCGTTGATTGATTCTATGCTTAAGCGCCGCAAAAGTTCCGAGAACCAGCTTTCGTTGATTCGCAAGCAACTCAATATCAAGAACACCCTCTATAAAGAAGAAATGGCATCTTATGTCGATGTTCTGAATATGCAGGTTCAAGAATCAAACATGGTGCGTGAGATTGAAAATCTCGATGAGTCGGTCATGAATGAGCGCTTCCAACTCGACAAACTAGAAAAACAGTACCGTGACTTGGTGGAAAATCGCAACTCCGAATACCAAGCGCAAATCATTCAAGCGAAGAAAGATCTCAAGCTGAAACGCATTCTTCGTCCTCAACACTCAGACAAAGTGGATCGTCTTGTGGTCTACGCCCCTATTGATGGTGTGGTGGATAAAGTGCACTTCAACTTCCGCTCTGCCGTGATACCGCCGGGGGAAAGTATCGCGGACATTGCGCCGATTAATAACTCCCTTCATGGCGAAGCGAAGATTCCACGTAAAGACATGGGCTTTGTTGAAATCGGACAGGCAGTCAAAGTGAAGATGGACACCTACAACTTTGCCAAGTACGGATTTTTGGAAGGTCGAATCGCGTCGATCAGCCGTTCGTCTTATGAAGAAGAGGACGCAGAATTCTACCTCGCTGAAATCCAAATCAGCCAAAACTATCTAGAGCGCGGAGGCACACAATACAAGCTGTCCCCTTATATGGAGTTTACCGCCGACGTGAAAACAGGGTCACGTCGGGTTATCGAATACGCTGCGAAGCCGGTTATGTCGGCTATCGAAGACGCGTTCGATGAGAGGTAATGGATGAGTAACAAACCTTCCTACAATATTTCCGTTCCTGTTATGCGCCTAAGCATTGCTTTCAGCTTGGTGCTGGCTGCCCTCGCCTTTTATTTGTATGTCTCTTGGGAAAAAGTGGATTCAGTGGAACAAGTGCAAAACGCGCCTCTGTTAGTTCAAGCTCAACAACTCAACCAAACCATCGAACTTGATATCCAAACGCTTCAGCGCTGTTTAACTGCGCGTTATTGCAGTACAACAGAGCTCGATTTTGAGGTTCTGAAAAACGAAATTGATCAGTTTAAGTCTCTCGCGTCACTCAACAAAACCGAGTTTAGCTTGGTAGGCGCGACCGAATATACGCAGCTTGAACTGGCGATCAATCGCTTCTCGGACAGTTCAAAAACACGTGACGATGTGTTGGCACTGTATCTCTCGCTCACCAATAACTACCTACAAATGGACGACAACTATCGCACCATGTTTAACAACCACGCGAGCGACCTAATGATGGAGAAAAACGAGTTCTTCATTTGGTTGTTTATGGTCGTTGTTGTGTTGGTTGGTATCGCCGTTCTATCGAATTTAGTGGCAATCCTCAAACTGAGAAAATCCAGTTCGAATGAGCGCGACATTGATCAAGAATTTGACGGGCTTTATCAAGAGCTCAAACAACTGGATTTACAAAGGTTGGAAGAGTTGCTCAATGAAGTGAGCATCAATCCGAAGCAGCGCCAGATCTACTCTCACCTAAAACTGATTTTCAGCAAACTCGAAGAGCAAAAACGCAATAACGATCTCTACAAGCAACTCTATGCTCTGATTGGTTACGAGATTCGTGGCATCACCAACACCATTAACGGCGGTGTGCAATATCTCGTACAAGAGACCGATGAGAGCGGCGTGTTGATGGCGCAAGATATAACCTCGGCTGCCAATACCCTGTCTGAATTGGCAGAGAACTACAACCGACTCATTTCACAAGGGACCGAGAGCAAATCGAAAGAGTTTTCACTGCTAAATGTACTGTCTGAATTGATGATTCACATCAGTTCAAAAGTGCAGCGAAATGAAGGTGAGTTAGACTGCTTTATCTCGGATAACTTACCAAATCGTGTTGAAGGGCAATCCACCAGCTTATTCTGGGTGTTGTTCCTGCAGCTATCGAATGCCATCCAACTCAAAGCCGACAAAAAACTGTTTGTCACCATTGAATCGGGCGCAGCGTCAGACATTGAAAACACTCGCTTGACCATCAATCTAAACTTCTTAACCACACTGGATGTGCCGTTTGCCAAGCTCAATACTCTACACTGGAGCGACCATAAACAGCACACTGCAACCAAAGACGATTTGGCAAAAAGCGTACTGAAAGATTACGGCTATTACGAGAGCCATTGGTATCAATCGGGCAATCAGGAACGTTTTCAAATTCAGCTCGATTTGAAAGCCAAAAGCTTCCACACCGAGAAAACTCGCTTCGACAATAAGCGCCTATTACTGTGTGCCAACTCTCAGCTGCGCATTGATGTGATGAACAAAATGTTAGTCAACTTGGGATTAGAGATCACACCAATTCGCACGCCGAACGAGCTCTTCTCTGCGGCAAAAACCTTTGGCGAATACGACGCCATCATGCTGACTGACACGTTCGAGCCAAACAAACTGCCCTCACTGAGCAAAACAGTGAAATCGCAACTGCGCAATTACCCAAATACTAAATTGCTGCTTTCAGTTACTAGCACTCAGCAAGCACAAGAGAGCCATACCTTTGTCGACAAGATTCTGAACTCTCCTGCGATTCCGTATGAGTTCATCCCTAACCTATTGGCAATCATGGAAGCGGAAGCCTCTGAGGATCAGATGGAGAACAGCTCATTCCTGATTGTTGAGGATGACCGTGTTCAACAAATTCTACTCAAACGTATTTTGAGCAAGCAAGAATACGAAGCCGATACCGTTGGCGATGGCGCAGACGCCGTTCAGCACTTCATGAATCAGCGCTCGGACATCATTTTTATGGACTGCATCATGCCGGGCATGGGCGGTATTGAAGCAACCAAACGCATTCGACAATACGAACAAGAGAGCGGACAAAACCCCTGCACCATCATAGGTGCGACAGCATTGACCAGCAGTAATGAACACCAAGCTTGTATCGAAGCTGGAATGGATTACGTGATCAGCAAACCTTATAAAAACGACGAAATCATCAAGGTGATCAACAAATATGTGGCGGTACAGAAACTTAACTAGCTGCGTATTGGCAGCACTAACATTGAGCAATGCTCCTTCGGCAATGGCGACCACCTTGCTTGAGGCGGTCAAACTCGGCTTGGAAAACAATTTATCTCTACGCGCTAGTGACAAAGGCGTGGAGGAAAACGAATACAACATCGACATTAGCCGTTCTAAGTTTCTACCCTCTTTAAACGGTGCCGCTGATACTACATGGAATGAAAACGAGACCATATTAACGGGAACACCGGATACACGTTCTAGCTACAACTCAAACAGCTACAGCGTGTCTTTATCTCAATCAGTGTTTAACCTTGGCGACATATTCAAATACGGCACCGCAAAGCTTGATTTCAACATTGAAGAAATCAAACACGAGAACAAAATCCAGAGCACCATTTCTGAAATCGCGACGCAATATTTCGAGTACCTGAAAAACAACGCGCAAATCAAAGCCACCAAAGTCGAGCTTAAATCTTCTGAAACGCGTGAACGCCAAATGCGTCGCAACGTGGAGCTTGGCAACACTGCGGCGAGCGAGTTGTATGAGGTGATTGCTCAGAAAGAAGGCATTGCCAATCGCTTAAGAACCTTAGAGAAAGACCGACGTGTGATTTTGAACGGTTTAGAGATTCAAGTTCAATACCCGGTCACCCCATCGCAGGACATCTACGAAAGCGTGCCCTTGGCAGAAATCAGCGAGTCCGAACAACGTGCGATTCTTGAACAAGCTTTGAAGCTCAATAACGATTTATTGGTTGCGAAGAAGACCGTAGAACGCAGCCGAAGAGGCTTGAAAGAAAGCGGTTCAAACTTTGTGCCGACCGTCTCGCTCTCTGCCAGTTACCGTTACGACGATGCGAACAACTATGACCGAACCGACCCCACCGCAACAGGGGACAGTAACTCCACCAGCGTCGGCTTGAACTTGAATGTGCCGATTTTCTCCGGTGGTTCGGATTACTACGGTTATCAAAAATCGTCGACTGCTATCGAGCGAACGGAGCTACTGTACCAAGATTCGTTGTTCACGACGCGCAATAGCGTTAACACCTCGGTACTCAACATTAATGACTTCTCCCGCGCCATCAGCAGTTACGAGAACATCATCCGTGCCAACTACGCTTCCTACAAAGGCATTCAACGCGCTTACCAGCTTGGTACGCGAACTATTACCGACTTACTGGCAGCGGAAAGTAAACTGTTTAGCGCGCTACGTGATTACGAGAGCGCGCGTTATGACTACATCATTGAATCGATCAATCTAGAGCAAATCAAAGGCATGCTGTCGGTGCAATCCATCGAAAGCATCATGCAATTGATGAGCGATATCGAAGGCAGAAGCAATCAAGACTTAGTTCCAAAACACCTTCTCTCCAAACCATCGATTAAGAAAGGAGGTCGCAATGCAAACTGAGCATTTTTCCCAAAGGATTAACTTTGCTGACAAATGTTACCTGACTTTCTCAACGGTCATCTCAACACTGTTTGGTTTAGTGCTGCCCTTTTCGATTCTGATTATCTTTGACCGTGTTTTACCTAACCAAGCTAAAGACACGCTGTTTCTTCTGTTTGCCATTATCTTGATCACCATCTTCCTCGATTATCACTTAAAGAATCAGGAAGAGAAGATTTCGTCGGTGATCATGAAGCAGTTCGAAACCAACTTAACCAACAAGGTGTTTCAATCCATCTGTTTGGCTGAGATATCGAAGTTTCGTCGCCTAGAACCCGGTGAATACCTAGAGCGTATTGCCACCATTCCAGAGATTAAATCCTTCTTTGGCGGAGAATCTGTACGGGCATTGATCAACCTTGCCGTCAGCATACTGACCATTCTGATTATCGGTCTGATCAACATTTGGGCAGGGGTGACCATCTTGCTCGCCTCCATCGTTTTGGCGGTGTTCGCACTGAGCCTGTCTAAGCAGAAAATCAACAGCCTAGAAAACAAATCTGACATCGAAGGCTTAACCACTTCGAAAATCATCGAGATCATCTCTAGCCCTCTCGATATCAAAGCGCGCAATATGGAATATCGCGTTGAGAGCTTGATGACACAAATGGTGGAAGAGCGTGAAGTCGAGAACATCAAATACGAGCAGATCGAATCGAACTTCAGCCTTATCTTGTCGCTCATACAACAGCTCTCCATTGCTTGTGTGGTGGTAGTTTTGGCAACGGCAGTTATCAACATGCAATCGAGTCAAGGCATCATGGCAGCCATCATAATGCTTACCAACCGTTACTTCGCGCCATACCAGCAAGTGATGCGCACGGTGAGCCGCTGGGAGTTGAACAAGCTTCATATTCAACGAATCGCCGAGCTGCTTGAGCTTGCTGCATCTGTAGAACAACAAAATGACACGACAGAAGTCGAGCGCATCTCGGTGAAGTATTCGGAAAAGCAACGCATCGAGTTTGAACGCGGTCAGGCTTACTTGCTAACAGGGAAAAGCGGCGCAGGCAAAACCCACCTCGCCAATTGCATTACGCGGCAAAACACCGACAGCAAGCTCGATATCCAAATCAACGAGACACCGCTCGATGATGTCAACTACAACGTCTGGCGTAATAGCGTGCTCATGGTCGACAAAACCAGCTCGTTCGTCGAAGGCACCATCATAGACAACCTGACTTGTTTCCGCCCGAGCTTAAATAACACGGCATTTGCGCTTTGCGAAACCATGAACATCAAAGCACAAATCGATGCCCTTCCTGCTGGTTTTTACACCGAACTTAAAGGACATTTACGCAATCCATTCTCGCGCCAAGTTGCTTATGCCTTGCTGCTAGTGCGTGCCTTGCTTGCAAACAAACGAGTGTTGATCTTCGACGACATCGACTGTGTTTATGACGACGACTTTGCTCGATTGGTTTTGACCAGTACTGCGTATCGCGCCAACGACAAAATCCTCATCATCGTCAGCAACAAGATGGACAAACTCAATCATCGCCTCAAACGCGTCAAACTTACCGGAGGTGACCAATGAGTATTTTGGTTGATTTTAATAATGTCCCTCAGCGCTTGTTGGACTTTGAGGCTCGCAGTTATGACGAGCGATACAATCAGTCACCTTTGATTCGTGGTTTAGCTTACACCCTCATTGCGCTTGAATGGGAAGGCACACCTTCTATCCTCAGCGACGCTTTTATCCCTAAACCAAAAGACAGCGACAGTTTTATCGCCACCATTGAACGCCTTGGTTACCGTTGTGACGTCACTAAATTAAAAACGTTGGAGCACATCGAGGGGCACCCTCATCCTTGCTTTATCGAGATAGAAAACCTCACTGCGATTTTCTTGGGCACTAAAGACGGCAAACTGATCCTGTTTGATTACACCAATAACAACACCATTGAATACCCGCTCTGCAAGAAGCCGTGCTTGTTGGTTTCGATCAGCGAATACTCGCGCTTGTTCCGAGAGCCGCCACCTGAATCTCAAGACCGCAGTAACTGGATTAAATACGCGTTCTATCGCTACAACAATGAACTCAAAAGCCTGATTATTCTTAGCTTTGTCATCAGTATCCTGGGCGCGCTCCAACCCTTCTTTATCATGAGTGTGTACAACTTCGCATTGACGTCTAGTTCCCAAGCCACGCTCTATTGGCTCACGTTGTTTGCCGTGATTGTTGGATTTTCGGAATACTTTTTTAAGAAAATGCGAGTCAACATCATTGCCACGTCAGGTAAGGATTTGGCGGTGCACATTTCTCAAGCGGTTATATCTAAGCTTTTATGGCTCCCTTATGCGATGACATCCACCGCTGGCGTGTCTTCTCAGTTGGCGCGTTTAAAAGACATCGACACATTTCGCCGATTGGTAACGGCAGAGTCGACCTTGAGCTACTTCGACATGCCGTTTGTTATCGTGTTCATTGTCGCGATTGCCATCATGTCAGGAACCGCAGCATTGGTCGTCATGGCGGGTTTGATTCTGATGTTGGTGTTCTGTGTTTATTCTCGTTACATCTATTCACAAGCCACGTCTAAGAGCTCACGCGCTAACGCCATGGTTTCTTACCAATGGAATGAGATTCTTCGCGGCATCAAAACCATCCAAGGCTTACCACTGTTGCGCGTTATTCAATCTCGCTTCAGTGCTTCACACATGCAAAGCACCAACGATGCAGAAAACGTTGCGGTGACCAACAGTAAGGTTCAAGCCGCAGGTGGCAGTTTGATTCAGGTGATCGGTACCGCAAGTATCGTGACTGCGGTTATCGGCGTAATGGATGGCACATCTGATGCCGGTGCCATGCTTGCAACCGTAATTCTAGTCTGGAAGGCGTTAGGTCCGATAATGGGTATCTACAACTCCATTTCCAAATTCCAATCAATTAAGGCGTCCTCTGCGCAAATCAACAACCTTATGGCGATGAATGATGACAAGCTAACGTTGGAGAAAAGCCCCCCTATTCGCCTCTTCCAAGGCAGCATTGTCGGCAGCGGTGTAAGCCATCGCTACACTGGCGCAGCAACGGGCTTAACCAATCTCGGATTTAAAATTGCCCCAGGGGCGAAGGTGGTGATTTGTGGACCGACTGGTTGCGGTAAAACCACGCTAATTTCCATCCTTGCGGGTTTAGAAGATAGATACCAAGGCGCAGTGTCGGTAGACGGCTACAACATCAAACAGTTCAACAGCTATCGTTACCGAACCTCGATTAACTACATCCCGTTTAATTTGCATATTTTTGAAGGCTCTCTGGAGACTAACTTCATCTTGCATAATGGACTCATCCCTGCAGAAAAGATGCAAGAGATGGTGAGCTTTTTCGAACTCGACGCATGGTTGCCAGAAGGATTGGACACTCAGCTAAGCGTAGATAAATGCAAGAATTTACCTAACGGTATTCAACAGAAATTGCGCCTCGCGCTGGGGCTTGGAAGCTGTGAGCAATCGCTGATCATCATTGATGAACCATTTAATGGCGCTGAACAAGAAAATGCTCAGTACTTCAACCGCTTATTCACCGATAAATTGCTGAACAAAACCGTGGTGTTCTCTACCAATGATCCGGGCTTGATCGCCACTTCGAACATGAGTTTGGTATTAGAGCCAGACGGCAACTTGAAGTATTTTGGCTTAACAGACAAATACTTAAACAGCTTAAGTTAATACTGTGGCGCTTATTCACAATTAACTCTTTAATCAGGCAGATACAATTGACAAAGATATAAACCAGAGAGATGATTCGACCGAGATTTAGAGGTATTTAGGATTCAGATGTATACATTTGTTGCTGATAAATTGGATGTGGTTTATTTATCAGCGATACCGGAAAACCACGCATTGCAGGACTTTGACGTGCCTGAAGAAGAACTCGAAATCCGCGAGATTGTCGAGGTGTGGTACGAGTGTGCATTTTTGCCTGATTTCAATCTCGAGCAAATCGACATCGCAAACAAAGCGGAGCTAGTGGCAACACAAACTCAAGTGGTGAACAACTACACGAGCACCCTCGCTTTCTTACTCAAAAGCAGAGTGTATCGAGCTGCCCTTAACCGCATGTTGAGCATCTGGACACTCGAACCCTCCGCAAAAGCACAACTTGAGTTACTGCTTTTTGCCGAAGAACAAGCAAAGACCAACTGAGCAACACGCAGATAGAAAAAAGCCAGCAATGACGCTGGCTTTTTAGAAGCTATTTTTCGGTATCAAACCCATCCATCAAACTGAAGACGTTTTTGTATTCGCTCTACCGCCTCTTTCTGCATTTGTCTCACGCGTTCGTTAGAGACATTCAGTAAGTCCCCGACTTCAGCTAATGTTTTCACGTTATGTTCAAACAAGCCAAAGCGATGAATTAACACTTGCTGCTGCTTCACAGGCAATGTGTTGACGACGTGCTCTAGTGCTTGAGTAAAGCAGTGGTCTTCGCAATCTTGCTGTGGGTCTGTTGTGTATTCACTTTCGCACTGTTCGAGCACAAATGGCGCATGATTAAGGTCGACAGTCGTTGAAACATCGATAAAGCCGCTCAACGCGACTAACTCATCAACACGTTCTACCTTTACGCCTGAGCAATGGGACAACTCTGAAATGGAGATGTCTTTGCTCATGGTTTTGCTCGCATCGTGCTTTTTCGACGCAAGACTATTTATCTCTTTACATACGTGGGCAGGTAAACGCACCGTGCGACCGTTATTCATTAATGCCGCTTCAATGTTTTCGCGAATCCACCACACTGCGTAAGTTGAAAAGCGATAACCCGGCTCAGGATCATACTTGTCGATGGCTTTGATCAAGCCGATGTTGCCCTCTTCAATTAGGTCAAGCAACGTGAAATTGTTACCAGTACGTTTTAAGTAGCTTTTTGCAATTTTCACCACCAAACGTAAGTTAGACTCAATCATGACCTCGCGCGCTTCTTTATCACCCGCACGATTAAGCTTGGCGTAATGCAGTTCATCTTCTCGAGAGAGTAAATCAATCCCCACGATGTCTTTTAGGTAATGTGCATAAGGATCTTTACCTGCAGAAAGCGTTTCTTTCATTGGCATCTCATCCGTGACACCTCGGGACCTAGCAAAACACTCGTTGTTCATTTCCCCGTCCTTATCAGCCAACTTTACTGGTGTAGCTCTTTGGCTACTTTTCTCCGTGGCTCAATCAATATGCCACCCAACGAATAACATTCGTTTTACGTTGAGTGTAGACAAGGCTTTTTAGCTTTACCAAGAAATTGCATTTAATTTCATATTAACCCTGCACTCAACTGTCAAAGCGTGAGCGGGTTGGGATTTATGGAACAACATTCAGTATCGTATTTACATCAGAGTTGATAGAAGAGTTTCACTTACTAACAGTTAAATAAATTCACTTTTAAAACATATGCTTAAAAACTGTATTTAATATTAGCAAACAACAACGTCGCAGGTGCTTCGCCAAACAAACTGCCACTGCTACCGTTAAAGCTTTGGATTACCGTGAGCAACTGCCAGTCATTAGCAAGGGAATAGTTACTCGATATCCCAAGGAAATAGGAATGATCATCGTAGTAACTGGTTGAGAGCGTGACGCGATTTAAAGGCGTTAAGTCAACGCTCACATCGGCGTACCATGTATTTCGTGTAAAGCTCAACGTTTTTGCATCGAGAGGAAGATTCAAATACGCCAATGCGCTTGATGCATCTTGCGGTTCAGAGATAAATAACCACGCTGTACGCCCCATCCAGCTGCGTTTGCCGCCAAAGCTGTAATCCGATTCAATACTGGCAACGGTGGTCTTTTTGGTCGGTTCACCCTCAAACTCTGGATCAATCGGATCAAACCACGTGAGCTCTCCACGAAAACCCGCATCAAACACATCCGTCGCAAAACCAGCGCCGAGTACGTAATCCATCCGAGCTCGCCCTGCAATAAACTGATAATCCCATCCCGATTGATTGGCGAAATAACGTAGTGAGGCACTGTCTTGTCCTGATTGAGGATCTGGTGAAAACACCAAATCTACCCCATCGGCAAAGCCCAGCTTTCTACTCAGCATGACCGCATCCGTGCCTGCCCGCTCTTCATAATCAAAATCGTAGATCGAATACGCGTTGTAGATGTCGTTTGGATTCCAAATGGTATTCATTGACCAATTAATACGAAAGCGCCCTAGTTGAGCTCCCCAGTCATCTTGCTGCCAAGTGAGATATAGACGATCAAGCTGACTGTTAATGACCACATCATCTTCATGCCAGTTTTTGCTTAAATCCATGTAACCAGAATCCAACGCAACCAAATCGGCATAGCCAGGAAAGTCGGTAGAGTCGCCCCAAAGTGCTCGATTTCGTAGCCCAACATTCACACGCCAGCTAGAGGAAAAACGGTATTCAAAGTTAAGTCGATTGTGTATCAGGTTATCGAACGTATTATCAGTGCCATCAGGAATACTGTAGGTTGCCATGTATTTGATATAGCCATCCAAATCCCATGACTTTTGCGGCTCTAACCCGGGGACAGCAGACAAGGCATAACCAGCCTGAAGACTAAGCAATGAAAGACTTAACGCCTTAATAAACACTGTATTTACTTTTGTTCTAAACAAGCCGGTATAGAAATGGAGAGCTTTGGTGCAAGTCGCAGACAAATAAGAAACAGCTCTATGCATGCGACCTCTCTGCGCGATTATCAATATTACTGAAATCACGCGCTAAACGACCATCTTCAAATACGATAATTCGGTGTGCACGTTTTATCACTCGCGGATCGTGGGTCGAGAAGATAAACGTCGTTCCCTCTTGTTCGCTAAGTTGCTCCATAATGTCGAGCAGCTCCGCGGTGCTTTTGGCGTCTAGATTGGCAGTAGGTTCGTCCGCCATGACAAAACGAGGCTTTGGCGCTAAAGCACGAGCAACCGCAACACGCTGCTGCTGCCCGCCGGACATCTTACCTGGCACCTTATTCATCTGTTCCGCCAACCCTACTTGTTCAAGCAAGGACGTCGCACGTTCACGGCACTCTCGCTCTGTTTTACCTTGCAGCTGCATGACGAATTCCACATTCTCAAGCGCGGTTAACACAGGTAACAAACTGTAATCTTGGAAGATGAAGCCTATATTATCGCGACGATAGGCAATCAGCTCTTTTTCTGACATCGATGAAATCATGCAACCATCGATTTCCACTTTGCCAGAGCTTGGGGCATCAATACCGCCAATCATGTTCAGCAACGTCGTTTTACCCGAACCAGATGGTCCCATGATCGCAACGAACTCACCTTGCTTGATCTCCAGATCGACCGACTGCACTGCATGCACGGGATAATCGCCATCGGCGTTGTAAATTTTAGTTAGGTTTTCTAGTTTGATGGTCATTAGCTTTTCTCCGCCATGGCATCCACTGGTCGATGCTTTAAGATTTGTCGTGCGGGATACAGTGCTGCAATAAAGCTAGCAACAAAAATCGCGACAATGATCATTTGGTATTCCGCTAGCGATACCCGTGGATAGAGCAAGGTATCTACGCCATAAGCCCCCAGCCCTTCCGCCATACTAGCCAGCGATAATCCAGTAGTACTCAGCACCTTGAGCATAATTGCACTCCCGAGTAACCCAAGCGCACAACCGCTTAATCCGAGGAACAAGGTTTCGAAAACGATCAACAAGCGTATCTTGTGTTTTTGCATCCCGACAGCCATTAACACACCGAACTCTCGTGTGCGTTCAAACACAGACATCAACATGATATTGATGATGCCAAGGGTCATCGCCAACACAAACACCACCAGCATCACTTGGTTGGAAACATCCATTGTGCTCATCATGGTCGAGAGCAAAGGTTGGATCTCTTGCCAAGGTCTCACACTGAGCAAGTCTTTACTTTCCGGCGGTAAAATAGAGTTAGTGAACGCCAGTATCTGCTTGAGCTCAGTATCGTTATTAGAAGTAAGGAGTATTGCGATTTCGTGTGTGCCACTCAGCCCCGCTACCTTTTCAAGATCTGCTTTTCGAACATAGACATTCCCGTCATCAAACCCTGTCGATGGTGTTTTGAATATGCCTCGAACACGAAACGTCGCCCCTGCAACCTCTCCATTGACATCAGACAGAGTGAGTACCACTTTGGAGCCAACGCGTAGCTTTAATCGCTCAGCTATCTTGCTCGATACCAAAATCGGATTTCTGCCTTCTTCGCTCAGCCATTCTCCGTCGACAATGTGATGTGAGAGAGGCGTGATGTTTTGCTCTTGATCGATATTCACGCCATTGATGCGAATACCACGTGTACTGCGCGCCGACGCTATCATGCCATCTGCTAGAAATCGCTCAGAAATGGCTTTCACTTCTCGGTTACTCGCCAACACTTTGCTTATCTTTTCCGCATCGGGAATCACATCTTTTAGCTCAGGATTGACCAAGTAGGACTTTTGCTGGATCTGCAAATGACTGGTTTGCCAAGAGATGGCGTTCTTAATCATGCTATCGACCAAGCCATTCATGAATCCCATCATGGTAACCACTCCCATCAAGCCAAATACCATAGCTCCGAGCATGATTGAGGTTCTCAACTTGTTGCGCCACAAGTTACGCCAAGCCAACTTAACCAGCATGAGCACCTCCTTTTAACCCTGCTGCAATAGGCATTCGAAACATGCGAACCATTGGATAAAGCAAACACAACAAAAGAATCAACAGCACGACTACGATTTGATTGAGTAGTAAATGTGGGTCGAGCGAAACGGGCACAATAGGTTCAAAACCACTTTCGCGCATGAGCTTGGCAGCATCGCCGGTAATTTCGATTGGATTAAAGTAGAAATACCCCAACACAGGAGCACTCACGATAAGCCCAATAATGATGCCAATAACGGACATAAACAGAGACTCTATCGTGAGCAGAAGGACGAGCTTGGAGCGCAGCATTCCGGTTGCCAGCATGACGGCGAACTCGCGCTGGCGTTCCAATGTCGTCATCAAGATTGTCGCGAACAAGCCAAAACCAACAATACCGTAGAGAATGTAAATCAAGAAAATACCGCCCGCTTTATCCAAGGCGATTTGTTGTGCCATCTCTGGCGACAGCTCCTTCCAATCTTTCACGGCGACATTTTTGCCATACTCGGCTTTAAGCTGTTCAACGGTATTAGGTAAGGCTCTTAAACTCTCCGTATTTAAAACCCATGCGGTGACTTGGTCATCCAATGAATACAGGTTTTGCGCAGTATCGAGCGGCATGTACACCAACTGAGAATCAAGCTGCTGCAAAGGAAAATGAAGAATGCCCGAGATTTGATACAAACCTGCCGCGGTCTGTCCTCGATAACCGACACCATATAGCACCAGTTCATCGCCAACCTTGAGTTGCAAATAATTCGCTAAACCACCACCAACTAGCACTGCTTTTTGCCCTGATTGGATGTAGCTTCCCTCAATCAATTTGTCGCTGATATTGGAGTACTGATCTTCAGCTTCAGGCTCAACGCCTAGTACCATCACGCCCTTTGAGCGTTCATATTTTGCGGCTAAAGCAAAAGACTCTACCCGAGGTAATACCACATCAATATTGGGATTGTTTTTCGCCGCCGAAATGAAGGTATTGGTTTGCGGCAAGACATCATCAATGCTGGAAGAGTCACCAAACTCGGGGTTTTGCAGTTGAATCAACCCAGTATAAAACTTGGCGGCATTTTTGATATTGGACGTATAACTCCCTTCTTGAAACGCTCGCGTAATCAGCGAAAGAAACAGCACCAATGCCAACGCAGACGCCGTCAGTAATGTCCTGCGCTTTTGTCGCCAGAGATTTCGCCAAGCCAGTTTCACAAGCATTGATTCGCTTCCTTCCGTTGATGTTTGATTATCCGTTCCTTCTTTTAGCCGTTCATTTACCCAAACTTAGTCGCGCAGCGATTTCATCTGTTGCTGAGAGAAAAAACTGTCATCGATATCGAAATCAAACTGTGCTTGGTGAGTAATGAGTACGGTTTTGTTCTTAGGCTTATCAAGCGGCTGCATTTCCATTCTGGTCGCCAATTTTCTCCCGCCGAGCTCTTTCACGTCATAAGTCGTCATCACGTTCACTCGCTCATCAAACTCATCGTAGAATTCCACTTTGCGCTGTAGGTAGGTCGATTTGGAAATCCACAACGTTACTTTGCTCCAAACCACAGGAGCATCGGACTTTGCAACTGCGTCTATCACCCAAACCTTGTCGCCATCAAAGACATCCTCGCCTTTCAATTCATGTTGATAATCGACCACGATAGAGGATTGGTTGATTAAGTCATCATTGGTGAAGTCAGAGCCCATCCATGATTGGCTCAACATAGATGGCGCAATTTTGATAACGCGTTCAATACTCGGCACCCAATTCCACATTTCTCTTTGTCGTTTTAGAGAAGCGCTACCCTTATCTTTGGCAGGCGCCGTAACCAACACCAAAGACAAATCCGTCCCTTTGGTCCAACTCTTCATTGTCATCGAACGAGTCCAATCAGGGCGAATGATCTCCATTGTAGATTCGGTATAACTGGAATCACCGCGCATTGCTTGATCTGACTTTTGCATGATATCAAAAGCACTTTCAGCCACAGCAGTAAATGAAATGGACCAACACAATAGAGATAACAAAGCAGTACGCATAACCATCCTCGACACTGAAATCCAACACTATTCGCGTCAGAAATGACAATAAAAACAGGGAGTTCAAATCAGTATAGCAAGGAGAGGATGAAGGTCAGCGAGAGCTCGCTCAAAGTTTTACTGAGCTTTACGAAGTAATGGTTCCACTTTGTTTCTGTTGATGATTTGGAACACCGCGCGATTCTTGCCGCTGGCTTTTCCACGATACATAAGTTGATCAGCATCTTGCAGGCTTGGTTGTTCATCAAATTTTGGATAATACGCGCACCCTAAACTGATACTCACGCTAATCGTTTGTCCATCTAAGGTCACTGGTGCGCAATTTACTTGGGTGCAAATTGTACGAGCAAGAACTTCTGCTTCCTCTGCAGAGAGCGAAGCCGTTACTAAGGCAAACTCTTCACCACCAATGCGCGCTAAAGTCATTCTTTCATCGATGACAGATCTTGCTGTATTCGCGACAGCAACAATAGCTTGATCCCCAACCAAATGTCCAAATTGATCATTGATGGATTTAAAGTCATCAATATCAAACACCATCACGGTCAGGTTTCTTTTTACTGTACTTAACGTCGCTAACCTTTCTATCAAGTGACGTCGATTATAAAGCTTAGTGAGAGGGTCAGTCAGGGTGAGCTCAAAAAGCTGTTGATTCGCCATAGTGAGTTGCCGAGTACGCAAAGCAACCGTACGCTTAAGTGAAAAAATATGGAACATGGCAGCAATAATCAGCGCAAAAACAGCAAGTGGAGCAAGATACGCTGGATAGACGGTTTTAACATGAATCCAACGACTGAGGATCCGGTCCTTATTTGCCTCCATGACTATCTCAAAATTCCTCGATACCTCTTCAATCGACTTTGCACTGCTGTCACCCGTCGCGATTCTTAAATCTTTGCTGTAAAGATGCAATGCAGGTAAGAAAGTCACCGAGTCAGGTGTTGTTGCCATGTAGAAATTGGATACCTGGGTATCAGCGACAAACAGAAAAATTTGCTTATTCGTAACCGCTTTTAGCAACGCATCATTATTCGAAAACAACCGTATTGCCGCGTTCGGGTAGCGTTTACGAACGAAAGTCTCTTCGTATCCTCCTTTCACCAAACCAACTTCCATTGCCGACTCACCTTTCAGCACCGATTCCACGTCAATTCCTAACAGGTCACTGTTGACATAAAGTTGAGTATCGATAGGCATAATCACTGTGCCAAAGTTCAGATACTGGCTGCGCTCTGCAGAAAATATCAATCCAGCATGGATATCTGCTCGTCCCTCTTTTACTGCTAGTAAAGATTCTTCCCAGTCAAGCAAAAGAAATTTCACATGAACATCATTTCGAACGGAGTACTCGCGCCAGAAATCAATCAAGATGCCTTGCGGCTCGCCGTCTGGCGTAAGGTATGAGAAGGGTTTCCATGCTTTTGAATTAGCAACAACTAAGGTACCTTGCTTAGTTTCGTGCCCGTAGACTGCGCTGGAATGGAACGCAACAATAAGCAGCAGAAACATGCCAAATATTGTGTTTTTCCAATCATTAGTACTATAACGCATGAAGGTCATACCTACTTCTCACTAACCTACCCTACAGGGCTATCTAAGACTTAAATAGAACTAAAGGTATAGCAGAGGTTCTTTCTTTAGGTAGCAACTCTTATTGATATGAATCTAAATTAGTACCTTTACACTGAAAAATGGCACTTTTACATTAGATTATTTTATAGAATCATCACGAATTGTTATGAATTTAATATGAATAAAAGTTCGAAACTCCGGGTTTCTCTGGGTTGAGCCTTTTAGCGACATGAGTAACACCTGACACAGTCCACAAAATCACACAAAAAAGTTAATGATTATTCGCTCGACAAGAATCACTTTGTTAACTTACGCGCAATTTTTTTGTGACTCGAAATTTTCGCTTTCGCCATGCCTTCTCAATATAGAATTAACAAAATCGTCGAAATTGGCGATACGCTGCATCGTAGTGGCTGTGCGCCATACAAAGTAGAGAAATACACTCAGCACTACGCGCAAAAACATGGCGTGGATGTGATGATTCAAGCCACGCCAACCGCGATCAATTATCAATTTCCAGATGATAACAATGCAGTGGTACTCAAGCGCTTGAAACCAGCTTCAATCAACTTAAGTTTGCTAGCTAACACCATCATTCGAATCAACCAACCGAGTAGCGAACCCGTCCCAGAGCCTGCTGGATATCCTTCATGGGTTATTGCATTGGCGAATATGGGCATTCCACCCGCGTACTTGATGCTGGTCGGCAGTACTTTAGAAGCGGTCGGCTTTGCTTTTATTCTTGGTTTTATGGTCTGGGGATGCCAGCAAGTTTGCCGAGCGAGGCGTGCAATTGCAGTTGAGTTCATTGCAGCTTTGTTCACAGGTATTATTGTTGCGTACCTGTCCAGCACTGGACTGCCGATCCCTGTTTGGGCGCTATGTATCGCAACGATTGTCTTATTTGTACCCGGACTCTCCATCGCTAACTCCCTTGAATGTCTCGCATTTAATGATTTGGTATCAGGGACCAGTTTATTGGGGCAATGCGCTCTTACGTTGATCAAGTTGTTTGTTGGCATCACCATGGGGCTCAATATCGGTGAAGCCATTTGGGGACAAGCGCAATCCATCGCCTACACCAATGAAATCCCGATTTGGATGCACATTAGCGGGCTATTCTTAATCTCCGCCAGCCTTGGAGTGATCTTTAACGCTCGCCCTATCGACATTCTGCTTGGCTTACCCGTTGCAATGCTGGGCATGTGGGGACCTTTTTATCTTGGTTTCGAAAGTGGCTGGGTTGTGGGGACTTGGGTAACTACAGTTCTAATTACATTGTACGGAACTTGGATTGCGAAAAAGATGGAACTGACTGGCTCTATCTACATTGTTCAAGGCATCATCATTTTGGTTCCGGGTAGCCGCGTCTTAGTAAGCGCAAGCCAATCCGTGTTTGAACAATCTATTTTACCCATTCCAAGTATTGGTCTGTCTGCGCTGTTTATGTTCTCTGCTATCGTTGCGGGGCAAATCACGGCTTACTCAATTTACTCTCCAAAAATAGAACGCTAAAACCCCCTCTCGCCATCACCTTCAGATAAGAAAAAAGCCCTATTCAAAATCCACTTTAGTGAGAACTTTGAATAGGGCTCTTTGCCTCTATGTTTTGCTTTCCGATTGAAGCTGCCTTTGCCTTTTTTGGCTTTCACAACCCGCGTTCTAAACCGTTGACTAGTGACGACAGCTTTAAGTGCGTTGTCTTTGATTTCCCCTCTGCCAAACTCGGTATCTTGATTCAATTCATTTGGCTGAAGATTAGATTTGTTCTTTACCATACTTCCTCCTTAATGGTCGAACCAGATTGGACAATAATTAGGGAAAATAGTCAAATTTGTATAATAAAATTCATTTTATTCTCCAAAAACTTCACAACAACGTCATTTATTTGAAAATTCATCAAAAATACACCGTATAAAAAGTGACTAGATACAAATATTTGCCCTTGATGGGTCGATATATGTTGACTATACCCGTAATTAACCTAGACTCGAACACGGCTAGAAAGAAAGTTCTTTGTTTTCACATTTCGTTGGATTACTCGTAACTCCCCCGTCCTGTGGTACGCAATAGCAATTTATTTTTCCACGCTATAAGCGCCGATTAGGCGAAGATTTACATAAAATTAGATATTTAGGAAATAGACATGTCTAACAAAGCTACTGGTACAGTTAAGTGGTTCAACGAAACTAAAGGCTTCGGTTTCATCCAACAAGAAAACGGTCCTGACGTTTTCGCTCACTTCTCTGCAATCCAAGGTGACGGCTTCCGTACGCTTGTTGAAGGTCAGAAAGTAGAATTCGAAATCACTCAAGGTCAAAAAGGTCCACAAGCTGAGAAAATCACTCTAGTTTAATCCTTTAAGATTTTGATATGGTAGCCAGCTTTTAGCTGGCTATTTTTTTGCCCTTCATTTATCGATACTTCCTATGGCTCTAAAACCAACAATTTACAAGTTTCGTATCGCAATCTCTGATATGAACAACGATTACTACGATTCAAAAAATCTTACTATCGCCCTTCACCCTTCTGAAAAGCCACAGCGCATGTTGGCTCGTATTTTCGCCTACTGCTTGAATGCACAAGATGATCTTGAGTTCACTAAGGGTCTATCTACAACAGAAGAACCAGATTTGTGGCGTGTAGAGGACGACCAATCTATCACTCACTGGATTGAGATTGGCGAACCAGAACCAGATCGCATCAAGAAAGCGACCCGTTTGGCTAAGAAAGTAAAAGTCTATACCTACAACACCAAAGCCTCCGTTTGGTGGGATAAGATGGCGGGCAAATTTGGCATGCTTCCAGTGGATGTGGCAAGCCTTGACTACGATGCTATCGACTTGATTTCACAACACCTTGACCGTGGCACTAGCCTATCTGTTATGATTACCGGCACCTCTATTTTCGTTGATATTAACGAACAACACGTCGAAGTGACGGTGAAGGAATTGCAAAGTAATGACGCCTCTTAATGAACTGATCCAAGAAATGGGGTTCAAAAACATTCCCTTCGTTAATGAGCATAAGGCTGCAAGGCGACGTTGGACAAAAGAACAAGCCCCATTGTTCATTAGAGTATGTGAAAACAAGCCTGACACAGCCCCTGCGCTGCATATGCTTGGGCTTTTGACTAAATCTCACATCGAAGCCAGCGCCCTGTATGAACAACATGCCACCTCCACTCACCACATGCAGCAAGTGTTGAACGACACGCTTGGTGAAGAGCACGCGGAAAAATTCACCAATCAGTCGGCCGAAGACTTAGTACTGGTGACGCATTTATGGCTATACACCCAAGGCTATCTAAATATGGATTTTAGCCTTGCTCATGACCATGCAGAACAAACGCAAAATATCCTGCAACATGAGTTAGTGATTAAGCGCATGGATTTGGATGCTTTTCGTACCGATTTAATGCAGAGTTTCTATCTTGGTAAAGAAGCTAACCCAGTAAAAGCAAGCGGGCTATTTGGTTGGGTAAAACGTCTGTTTTCCTCATAAAATACATGGTTTTGTCAAAACCAAACACCTGATAGACTACGCCCTTTCATGCAACGGCTTTCTACGCTCAACGACTTCGTTACGTAAGTTCGTTGCATGACATACAAGGACACTCATCCACTGAACATCAAGGGATCATTATGAAGTTTATCCGTTGGATTTTGGGAAAAATCATTCTACTTCTCAATGCAGTATTCTCTCCCCGTGGCGTTAAACGTTCGGCAGAAGCACAGAAAAGCGTTGATGATAAAGCCAAAAACTACGCACTGTACCAATTTGAAGCTTGTCCTTTCTGCGTAAAAGTTCGACGTGCTTTGAAACGTCAATCCGTGAATATTGAATTACGTGATGCGAAAAACGACCCAGTACATCGCGAAGCACTTGAACAAGGTGGCGGTCGTGTAAAAGTACCTTGTCTGCGTATTGAAAAAGATGGCGAGACGCAATGGCTTTACGAGTCTTCAGACATCGTCGCTTACATTGAAAAAGAATTTGCCTAGTTCCCCCTAAGAACATTGGCGGATGCAAAAGAGGCACCATACGGTGCCTCTTTTCTTTTATCTCAATTCAATGATATGGGCGCTTACTGATCGACAATCAGCATCAGTTCCACTCGACGATTACATGCCTTACCGCTTGCTGTGGTATTACTGCACTGCGGCACATATTCGCCAAAGCCACGAGAGAACACTCTTTGACGAGGCAAGCTGGTTGCAAGTAGTTGCTTTTCTACCTCACGAGCACGCTTTTCCGATAACGAATCATTAAAACTCTCTGCGCCTGTACTGTCTGTATGACCGTCTATCACCACATCAACATCAGTACGCCCGGCAAGATAATGTCCAAGATTGCGGATCCAGTCTTGAGATTGCGATGATAATCTCGCAGAGCCCGTTTGGAAATGTACTTGTTCTTTCAAACGCACCATAAGGTGGTCGCCACTGATGGTTTCATGGGCGATATGATGTCTATTTAAAAACATCTCCAGTGACGTCACGCCCTGTGACTTTTTTCCAGCTGTACTCGGAGTCTGAGCAACATAACGTGGAGTTGACACGTAAGATTTCGCGTAACCCCACTCTGGATGTCTTAGCTCTGAGTTAGTTCTCGGGGCAGTATCGAGAATATTACCGCCCGGAACCATATCTGAATTAATACTCGTGCACCCGGCTAATAGACCGCATGCCACTAAAAACCAATGCTTCATACCGTTACCAACGTAGAATGAATTCCTGTTCACTGTGTCGGCTTAAATCGCCCAAACTTTAGTGCCTATTACCATATTTTCTTCAATACACAAGCACAGTTCATGCCAACGATTTAAGTTGGGCATTCATTTTTATCAAACATTATTTGGTAGATAAGAGAGCAAAGAAAATCTCGTTAACTAAACTGTCGCTTAATGGCGTTTCACTTCACGAACTTTCAATGGCTGAGCGCACTAAACACAACGTCATTGCCATGTTTTGTCTAAACTTTCTTCGATTGTCTCACTTTAGTGTAACAAGCCGTATTAATGGTTTTCGTCGATACCGTTAACCGATAAACTAGCACCAATTTTACTATTTAGAGCCTTACCCATGTTCAAAACCATTTCTAAAGGCGCCGCACTTTTTGCCGCAGTTTTTGTCCTAACAGCTTGTGACAACGGCAATAGTCAGCCACAACAAGGCAAGCAATACGAAGTTCTGCCAGTTTCTCTTGCTGAATACAACTTAGCACCAGTAACTGAAGCGTTTTCTCTCACCTGTGGTCATTGTCGTACGATGGAGCAGTTCGTTCCTCAAATTGAATCGTTGACAGAACAGAAAGTTGAGAAGATGCACGTTACCTTTAACGAAAGTGCGCAAATCAGCGCGATCATTTTCTATACAGCGGCAATGCAAGTTAACGGCACTCCGGACAAAGCGTTTATGGAAGAACTGTTTGCTGCCGTTCAAATGGGTGCAGATGCAACTGCCGATGAACGCCAAGCTGCGGTAGAGAAAGCTTTTGAGTCTCGTAACCTAGTAAGCCCTTACCAGCTAGACGACGCACAACAAGCGAAACTGTTTGAATATATTACTAAAGCAGAAGAGATCACGACTCGTGGTCAAATCAACTCAGTTCCTGCCTTCATCGTAAATGGTAAATACCAAGTAATCACTGGTGGTCACGAGACCGTTGAAGCAATGGCTGACACTATCAACTACCTGCTAAAACAACCAAAATAAGACAAGGAGCTACTGTGTCTAAATTTCTGTTTCCTCTTATTATTTTCGTCCTAGCGGCATTCTTTATCTACCGTACTTGGACAAACCACAAAGCGGCAGACGAAAACTTTGCAAAAGGGCAAGAGTTCCTGCTAGAAAACAGCAAGAAAGAAGGTGTGATTACCACAGAGAGTGGTCTGCAATACCTTGTTCTTGAGAAAGGAACGGGCGACGTTCATCCAACTGCAACTAGCAAAGTGAAAGTTCACTACCATGGCACGCTTATCGATGGTACGGTTTTCGATAGTTCAGTAGAACGTGGTGAGCCGATCACATTCGGTCTAAATCAGGTGATTAAAGGCTGGCAAGAAGGTCTGCAATACATGGTTGTGGGCGAGAAAATCCGCCTGTTCGTGCCAAGCACACTTGGTTACGGTAAAAACGGTACTGGCCCTATCCCACCAGCAAGTGTACTGATCTTTGATGTGGAACTATTGGACATCCAATAATCCTCAGCAAGAACAAAAAAACGCCGCATCAATTGCGGCGTTTTTTATTCGTCTCAACTTACGTTAGTCAGTAGGCAATCAAACTAATGGTCATCTCATCTTCATATAACCCTGCAGCAGCACCTGGCACTGCCTTATTTTCAAAAGCCATATTGAAGCGAGTTTGGTTCCCACGGTGAGTATTTAAAAACACCGGACTATCCAACCCAAGAGTCTGACCTTGCAAAAATGTGGTGTACGGAACTTTATGACTCGGTTTCCTAGTATTGACAAGGTGCCCATGATTCAACGAGTCGAGCTCAAGTTTTACGGAAGCGTTGCTCACCACGACAATGTCCAAATCCCTTCGGTTTTGCTTGGTTAAATTCCCCATATCCACTGTCACTCTTGCCCCAGAAACAGACACATTGGAACTTGAATTTGCCTCTATGCGTGCTCGTACGAATGGCTTTATCGTGTAGTCGAGCCCTGCATTTCTCACACCAACTTCAACTTGCTTGCCAAGTAACGAAAATTCAAAATCTGCCCGATAATTGCCCGGTTGCATGGTTTTTCCTTCGGGCACTTGCACCCAAAAATCGACCTGCTTACTACCACGACTTGGTAGTAAAAAGTCTCCTTGAGGGGTTCTATTTAGGCTTTTTCTTTGCGTGTTAAGGACGGTCGAATTGATCTTACCTTGAGGGCCAGAAACAACCTGCTGCCAACCATTTGAAGGCTTGATGACAATGCCGCTCATACAGTTAACTAGTTGGCTATCTAACTCTATTTTGCCTTGAAACCACAAGGTATCAGGTTGCGTCACATGAGGTTTATAAGGTGTATCATTGATGCTTACCCTAAATGTCCCCCCACACTGCGCTTCGCTGGCATCATTCGCCAACAACGGTGAAGCAAAAGCAGTAAGAAATAGCACGGTTGCGAATGTTAAGACATCACTGCGATTAACTGTTTTCATCCTATTCT
The DNA here is from genome assembly GCF_022347645.1 of Vibrio sp. MMH1-50. NCBI lineage: Bacteria > Pseudomonadati > Pseudomonadota > Gammaproteobacteria > Vibrionales > Vibrionaceae > Vibrio > Vibrio sp. MMH1-50. Next base: position 185,732 of record NZ_JAKRGG010000004.1, on the reverse strand, counting down.
CCTTTTCCTTTACCAGTACAATGCGCTAAATTATTTGTCATTGTTCGGCATTACTGTGATTTCACCTAAATCGATTAAGCTCGTATCAGACTCAGGAATCGAGATAACGACAGGGCTAATCTGTAGTCCATAAAGCTCAACTGTATATATGCCAGGACGTAGACCTTGAATGAAGAATCGTCCTTGCTTGTTGGTAAAAAACTCAATTTGTTCATCATCAACCAACACACGCCCTTGTCGGTACTCGATAGGTTCACCGCTAAGACGCTTCAAATAACCACTCGCCGTGTATGACGCATCGGAACCTATCGTCAACAAATATCCGGTTGCCGCCGCCGGCATTAGCTCAAGTTTGCCATCTCCCCAGTCATAACCAACAGGAGAATCCATCACGTTATAATCCATCGCATAGCGAACATAAGGTTGGGAGATCGAGACAAGACCATTAAGATGCTTTGTCGCCATTGCGGTTGGTCTTCCTTGGGAGTCTACATCTAGGTTCGCAGTCGCTTCACCCAACGTCGGGTGCATTTCTACTACAACAAAAGGGCCACTGGTCGCACGTCCCCACCCCCAATCACCGTCAACCATTCCAACTGCAGTCGCTAGGCGCAGTGAAGCTTGGTATTGCTCGGTATCTTCTTTTCTCACTACATCACGACTTACTTCAGATTCTGCTCTAAAACGATTTGCGGTGTAACTCAATTGAGCTCGTTGGGTATCACGAAATTCGTCCTGCTCAGCTTCGATTCTTACACCATAGTCACCAACGTAGTTCAAACCTTCATTACTAAAATACGCTCGGCTCCGTTCATTCTCACTGTTGTAAGAGAGGCCTATACGATTTCCATGCTCATCCGAATACCAATTGTATTCAAAGGTAAACAAGAAACGCGTATCCGGTTCGTTATAACGCTCGGATTCTTCGTATTCGCTGCCAACCCCTACCGTAAAACCACCATGTCGCCAATTTAGCAAGACCGAACCACGTAACTCATCGTCATCAGGAGGGAGCTGAGTCAGGCGTCCTGTTAATGTCAGATCAAATTTACTGTTTATCTGCCAAAAGTAATTTGCGAGATATTGTGTATATGAGTTACCTTCTTGGGATTCTTTCCAAGGTTTGTTTTGAAAATCATCCGATTTTTCAATCGCAAAACGTAGGTTGGGAGATTGGCTTTCCCCACTTCCAAAAATGCTGTTTTCATAATCAAGGGAAGCTATCCAACCGTCTTCTCCCGAACTTGCAGAGCTTAGCGAATAACGAGCAGTAACATTCCCTACACCGCTTTTGAAAGTAGTCAGAGCCCCAAATATCGAACCATCTTGAGCATATAAGCCGTTTGCACCTGCGGTTAACCAGTCAGTGACACCATATTCTAAGTAACCTGTCGCTACCCATTCCTCTTCGTATTCTACTTGACGGTTGTCATAGATGATTGGCTGCCCAACGGAAAACGAGTAATCAATCAGACCTTTTTTCAACAGCTTAGCGTTGTAAAATTGAGTAAAGCGCAATACGTCTTGCTTACCAGAAACATAGTTGACGACAACCGTAATATCGTTAGCACCGTTATCTAAAATCAGATTCTTGAGGTTGTAACGTCCCGGCTCCAATCGCCCACTAGAAATTCGTTCACCGTTGACATAAACTTCCACTTCAGCGGATTCGAGCAGAACAAGTTGTTGGCTACTCTCTGGGCTTGTCTCACGATCCGGTTGTAAGTCAGCGTATCGACTCTCAATAGAAAAACCACCCAAGGACATGCCATAAATATGTCCGGATTCACCGCTGATAACATCCCCTGTGGAAGCACGCATCGGTAAGTTTGGATCATCATAGAAAGCAATCCACTCTCCTCGGGAAAACTTTGTGGTTTCGTTATCCGCTTCAAGATAATTGGCTAAAAGAAAATTCACACCACTGGCACCACCGATATTGCCTTGTGACAACCAATCCAGCGACGAATCCCAAGTCTCAACATCCTCTTGCCAATAATTGTTATAGGCGAAGCTAAAACTGTTTAACCAGTTTATCGAGCCACTTTCAGAGGGAATAAAATCGGGATAGCCAGACGACAAAGTAATGTCTTGTTCGCTAAGAATTTGTGCCGAGAGCCGAACGTCAATAAACAAGGATTCAGTATTAAGTGTCACCTCGATACCTCGCTCAGCGAGTGTTTCGATATCAACGAATGTTGACGGCTCTGAACCAAAAAACTGCGACCACCATTCCGGACTCACGCGCGTTCCGAGCAAATCTTGGAGGGCATCGACAGACACTCGCTCAAGAGCCATGCCGTTTATTTCAACAGGGAGTTCGCCAAGCTGATTTTGTTCATACACAAGGGGCAAGGAGAGGCTGTAAGAGCTTCCCCATACAGCCCCAGAAATAAGGACAGCGATCGATACGACGAATGCGCGCCACATTGTAACCTTCCGTGTATGTCAGCGACGTTATGAAAACTGGGTGTCGTTAGTTCACAAGAAGTGACTCGACGTTCACCTGAACTTTCTGGTTTGGCACGAGATATTGCATCGGTAGAACCGGCTCTAGTTGCTCCCAATCCCAACGTTTCGTTTGACCTTGCCAATCAACCGAGTAAGTGTGTTTGTTTAACTCAATAACACTTGAACCTGTATTGCTAATTTTCAGATTTGGCTTGTTGTCATTGGATACAGTGATTTCGCTGGAATATTGGTCTTGCGCATCTTGTGGAGAGACAAACACAAGCGCTCCGATTCGGAACAACATTTGTATGGCATCTTTCTCAACTTCATCCGCTTTGAGTGGCAATTGGCTCACGATCAAACGATAGGATTCTGCTACACCCTTGGGTGCGCCAATGTATTGCACCTTAATGGTCTGAGATTTCCCCGGCTGAATAAGTACTTGCGGTGGAAAGATCATCAAGTCATCGGTTTCAAGAAGCGACTCTTCGTTGTTGAATTCAACTAATCGCTTAACGCCAGTCACCTCAATAGGCAAAGGTGCAAGAGAGGTATTGGTTACCTTGAAAAATACCGTTGTCTCTTTCCCTGAATCGGAAAGAAATTGCACCATTGGGAAAAGCTCAAAAGCCAACACTTGTGCTGGCATGTAAATCAAGATGAGAAATAATATTCGAAGTGTTTTCATACAACATAATGGCTGAGGGATGGACGGGACCTCCCTCAGCGCATTCCTTCCTACATGTGGAATAGAGTCACATACATCGCGCCGCTGTATTCACCCCAACGCGCACCAGCTTGAGGTTTAGAGGTAATTGAAAGTTTGTGCTCATCAGTCATCGTTTTATCTAGGTTGTTACTAATTTCAACCACTTGATGGATACGAGCAACGGTAGTGTCAATCCCTTTGTCTTTTAGCTTAGTTTCACCATTGAAGCTGTACTCCATTGGAATTTCATCTTCATTGCTGTTGGTAAAACCAAATGGGTCAACTTGGACGATACCTTTCGTGCCGTATGAGTTGCACCACGTTTTAAAGCCAAATTCTTTTGTATCAGATGACTTAGTTAAGTCGAAATTGATGACATCCAAGTTGCCGTAAGTCATCATTTCACAACGCTTAGGCACTTCACCTTTGAATTTAACGTAAAAGTCTGCGCGACCTTCGTCAGACCCAACGACCCATGGATTCGCAACTGCACCAGCCGATACAAGCAACGCCATTGCTGCAAAACCTGCTAAACGTTTCATGATTGTTCTCCTTTACATTTTTTCCTGCGGTATAGACCAAAAGTTGAATTAAGTAGACGAGTTAAATGTACGCCTTATTAACTTTTTTCCTATCGGTCATCTGACCAAAAGAACCACATAAAAGGATGAGTAAAGGACAACCAAATAATTAATTTGAACTAGATCAAAAATCACTCAACCATTAAAGATCCTAACTGAGAACGGCTTTGCTTTCCTGTTTTAGATAATATATGGGAGACATGTGTTTTTACCGTGCTTAAACTTACACTCAGTTGACCGGCTATTTCTTTATTTGAATAACCTTGAACTAAATACATAAATACTTTCTGTTCTTTAGTAGAAAGTTCGTATTTAGCACCTAGAACTTCCGCAGATGAAGAACTATGAACTTGTCCCCTCACAATATTCTTTAATGAAGAAGACATGGCTTCTCGACTAAACCATAACTGACCAGAAGCCACCATTCGGACGGATTTGTGAAGCAGTTCTAAGGTAAAGTCATTCTCTAGTAACCCACCCCAACCCAGAGATATAAGCCCTTGAACTCCCTCTAAGTCTTGCTTACTCGCATTGGCAAGCAACCAAGCGCCGCCACGCGAAAGTGGTGAGATTAAGTGCAATGATGGATTACCTAAAGTAAGGCGATCATAAATAACAATATCAGTATTTTTTAAATTCCATATATTATTGACAGTTTTCTCAGTGTAAAAAGTGTAGTTTTTAAAAGAATGAGATAAACCAGCAATAACTAACCCTGACCAATCTGAGTCAGAAGAAATTACATAAACATTTTGAGAGCGTGTCATGATCCTTTCCTGTAAAAATAATTTAGTAAAAGGAATAAATAACTATAGCGAGTGTAGATAATTAATACTTTATAATTAGATTGATAATTTGATTAATTTCACAATAAATATTCACATTCTCATTATGAGAATTATATAAATTCACTGAGGTTATACAAAAAGACCACGATAATATCGTGGTCTTTTAAATGACAATTAACTTATTAAGTTAAGATTTTGGATAAAATACTAGCTCATTACCCTCGACCATCACACAATCCATTCCTGCGGCATGAGCGGCTTTTTTTCCTAACTCAGTATCTTCAAACACCACACACTCTTGTGCAGACAAACCAAGCTGTTCGGCTGCCATAAGAAACGTATCTGGGAAAGGTTTGTGATTTTCTACATCCGTTGCCGTAACGACAGCATTTAACTTCTTCAGAATGCCCGCTTTTGCTAACAGACGCAGTGCGCTATCACGTTGACTGCCTGTTCCAACAGCAATCTTCTTATTACCAAGATGTTGGTCCAAAACCGTATTCGTGCATGAAATAATTTCACCGTGTTGTTCCATTTCTGCAAACGTGTCCATTTTGAAACGAGAAACAACTTTTGGGTCGAGAGATAAACCGTGTTGACGATTCACTTCGCCAACAATTTTGAAGCTTGGCATGCCCCCTAAACTATGCAACCACTCTTGGTTAAAAGGGAACTCGAAACGGTCTGCTGTCGCTTGCCATGCAGCTAAGTGCGCTGGCATCGTATCAATCAAGGTGCCGTCCATATCGAAAATTAACCCTTTATAGGGGCTTAAATCTATTGTGTTCATGTCAATTCTTCTATTTGTACATCTCTGATGGTAATTTATCAGCCATCGTCACATTCCTTATTGGCATTTAGTAATCATGCTCAAAATTTCGAACTCCGTCACAATTCAAGATTGGGAAGTCCAATTATTGCCTATCCGGGCTCAAGGAAATGGTGGGCAGAACGTTAATAAGGTATCGTCCGCAATACATCTGCGCTTTGATGTACGTCATTCCACACTGCCGGAATTCTATAAAGAGCGACTCCTCGCCCTTTCGGATAGTAGGATTTCAAAAGAGGGGGTGATCATCATTAAAGCTCAGCAGTTTCGGACGCAAGAGCAGAACAAAGAAGACGCACTAAATCGATTACAAGCGTTGATACAATCTGCCAGCCGACAGGAAAAGAAGCGTATTAAAACGAAACCAACTCGCGCTTCACAACGTCGCAGACTTGATAGCAAAACCAAGCAAGCGACAAAAAAACAGCAACGCCAGAAAGTGCTGTACTAACAAACGTCAGAGCTAGCCATTGGAAGCCTCTTTGGGTTTCTTAACTTAGTCAATTCTTCAGGACAAACTATATGACTATTAGGCACAAGCTCTACTCCCTAGGAGTAATTGCCATTCTTGGCATTGTGACCCTATTGGGTACCTCGTCACACTTCGCTAACCAAAGCCAAGAGCTCAACCATGCAATCAAATTGGTTGGCGATCTCGAAATTCGTCTCCTTAACCTGCGCCGTAATGAAAAAGACTTCTTGTTACGCAGCAACATCAAATACCTCGATAAATTCAATGCTAACGTCGACAAATTTTTGGGTATCGAACAAGAATTGGCTGGCATTCTCAACCTTTATGAACTTCCTTCTAGTCATCAATTCAAGCAAGATTTACTGGCTTACCAAAAAGGATTTCAAAAATTAGTTGCTGCTTACGAACGCTATGGTCTCGATGCAAATAGTGGTCTATTAGCGAGCTTTGAACAGGCTTTATCTGAAGCCGAGCAAAATGCAAACCACCAACAAGTAATGGCACTGACTAAGTTCGCGCAACGAGTTAAAGCCGGACAAATGGACGAAGGTCTGTTGCAAGGTTTGTATGTTCCTTCATTAATCGAAAATGCGCGCCAACTTGCGACGCAGAGACAGACGATTGGAGTCGCGTACAACAAAGGTCTACTGGGTGACACTCGTGCCCTATCACACACAGTTGAAGAACAATTTAAGACCTTCTCATCTGCGTTGAGTAATGCAGCGACCGAACATGATAGTCAAAACACCATGGTGAAACAAGTTATCACTGCGGTAGTATTTATTATTATCTTAGCTCTGATTTCGCAAATCTCACGCTCAATCAATGCACGCGTTAGTAGCCTGCTTGCGACCATAAAGAACATCAGTGAAAGTAATAACATGGGTTTACGTTCAGAGTTGGCAGGTAAAGATGAACTGGCGGACATCAGCCACCACTTAAACGATCTGTTGGATAAGCTTGAGCACCTGATTCATGGCACACAAGAGAAGTCAGCACAGCTATCAGCAAGTACTGACAACATGCATCGCGAACTAGAAGGTGTGATGGAACAGTTCCACACTCAGGCAGACCATACCTCATCAATGGCAACAGCAGTTCAGCAAATGGTCGCCACGATTGGTGAAATCTCTGAAAGTACTTCTGTGGCAGTAGAAGGCGTTCACCAAGCTGCAAACAATGCGGAGCAAGGTCGTACCGTTGTTGAAACCACAGTAACAAATGTCGGTCAATTAACTGGTATTCTCTCGAACAGCCAGCAATCAATTGGCTCTTTAAACGAACATGTAGCGAAAATTGGCGGTGCAGTAAACATCATCCAAGATATTGCAGAGCAAACTAACCTACTCGCGCTAAACGCAGCAATTGAAGCAGCACGTGCCGGCGAGCAAGGTCGTGGCTTTGCCGTCGTGGCGGATGAAGTACGCGCACTCGCAAGTCGTACTCATCAATCGACAGAAGAGATCACTCGCGTGGTATCAGACATTCAGTCACAAATGTCGATGGTCGTATCTGATATCGACCAATGTAACGATCAGGGTCAGCAAACCCTACAAGCATCGGAGAAGCTGGATTCAAGCCTTCAGCAAATCATTGCAGACATGCATGCAATTCAAGGCAACTCTGAACGCATCGCATCAGCAATTGAAGAGCAAGGCATCGTGATGAATCAGGTGAGCGACTCGATTACTGAATTGAACGTGATTTCAGAAAACAACATGCAATCCGCACAAGAGTGTCTGCATGAAGTCGACTCTGTCTCTGCTCAAGCCCATGACATGGACGAAGCGGTTGCGGAATTTAAAACTCGCAGCGCGTAGCCCAAGTTCACTTACTCGGTTTAAATGAGTACCAACAAAAAGCCCGAAGCACTCTCATGCTTCGGGCTTTTCTATTTAAAGTTACTTAGTGCTTATTCATCATCTAAAGGAACCAGTTTGGTATTACCACCGTGGATCTTCTCACGTTTTCTCTGTACCAGAGCGTAGAAGCCCGGAATCAGGAAAGTACCTGCTAGGAGCACACACAGCAGACCACCAATTAGGGAAATACCCAATGAGTTCTGACTCACATGACCCGCACCAGCGGCGAAGATCAATGGGAAAATACCCAAGATGAACGACCAAGACGTCATGTTAACAGCACGGAAACGAAGCTTACCCCCTTGTACTGCAGCACTGTCGATATCCACATCTTTTTCTTCACGCTCTTGCTTGGCGAATTCCACAATTAGGATTGCGTTCTTTGCCGCGAGCGCTATGAGCAGGACGAGACCTATCTGAGCGTACAAGTTAAGTGGCGTTCCGGTTAAGTTCAATGCGAGGAAGGAACCCAACGTTGCCACTGGCACCACTAGGATGATCGCTAAAGGAATACTCCAACTCTCGTACTGCGCCACCATGAACAAGTAGATAAAGATCAATGCCAATGCGAACGCGTAAATCGCTTGGTTACCTGCCAAGACTTCTTGATACGCCATACCCGTCCACTCGTAAGTGTAACCTTGTGGCAGAACTTCAGCCGCGACACGTTCCATTGCTGCAATCGCGTCACCACTTGAATAACCCGGAGCGGGTTGACCTTGAATGATGGCACTGCGGTACATGTTATAACGCCATGCAACATCCGGCTCAAACACCTGTTCGTAGCTCACTAATGTACTCAGTGGTACCATATCGCCACTTGAAGAACGCACGTGGAAACGCTCAAGATCTTCCATACTGCTGCGGTGTTCGCTGTCTGCTTGCATGGTCACACGGAAGTTCTTACCAAACATGGTGAAGTCGTTCACGTATAGCGAACCAAGGTTACCTTGCAATGTTTGGAAGATTGACGACAGTGGAATACCTAATTGTTGCGCTTTCTCACGGTCAATATCGACATAGTAATGCGGTACATTTGCACGGAAGGTACTGAAGGTATATGCGATTTCTGGAGCTTGGTTAGCCGCCTGAATCATTTCACCCATTACCATCGACAAATCAGTACGGCTACGACCTAACGTGTCCTCAAGTACAAATTCAAAGCCTGAGGCTGCGCCCATACCCGGAACGGCAGGAGGTCCCATGGCAAATACCACCGCTTGAGGAAGTTCCATTGCAGCACGACCGTTGATACGGTTTGCAATGGCGTTAGCAGCGTGTTCACCGTCAAGGGAGTTACGCGTGTCCCAATCATGCAGTTTGATGAACAGAGACGCACCATTTGATGCTGCGGCACCCGTCATGAATGAGTAACCATTCGCAACCGTCACGCCATCAACACCCGGCTCTTGCTCAACCATCTTCATCAATTCATTAGTCACTTCTTCGGTACGAGAAAGTGACGCAGAATCTGGAAGCTGCACGTTCACCAACAAGATACCTTTATCTTCTTGAGGTACAAACGCCGTCGACGTTGTTTTCGCAAAGAACGTTACTGCAGCAACCGCGACGAAGAAGAAAGCAATCAGCAACATAGACTTCTTAACCAAGAAGCCAGCGATCTGACCGTAGCGCGCTGTTACACGCTCTAGACCACGGTTGAACGCTTGGAACCAGTTTGCCGTGTTGCCACCACCCTGCTTCAACACCAATGAACATAGCGCAGGTGACAGTGTTAGTGCGTTAATAGACGAGATCACAACCGAGATACAGATCGTCAATGCGAACTGACGGTACATGATGCCGGTAATCCCCGGAAGCATGGCTACTGGTAGGAATACCGCCAATAGAACCAAGGTCGAGGTAATGATTGGACCCGTTACTTCTTTCATCGCCAGCAAAGTCGCTTTACGCGGTGAAATGGTTGGGTCTTTCGCCATGGTGGTATCGACGTTTTCGATAACTAGAATCGCGTCATCTACCACGATACCGATGGCGAGGATCAAACCGAATAGGGTTACCGTGTTGATGGTAAAACCCGTCGCCTGCATGATAGCGAATGTGCCGATAAGGGATACTGGAATCGCAACAACAGGAATTAAGGTTGCGCGCGCACTACCAAGGAACAGGTAAGTAACTGCAATTACCAACAAGATCGCTTCAATCAGCGTTTTCACTACACCCTTGATCGACTCAGCAACGAACACGGTTGTGTCATAACTGGTTTCGTAAGCCATGCCTTCTGGGAAGTTAGTACTTAAGCGCTCAAGCAAGTCCATGACCGCTTGCCCACTTTCCAATGCGTTTGCGTCTGATTGTAGTGACAACGCGACGATAGAAGCATCTTGACCACGGAACTTACCGTTACCATCATAGAACTTCTTACCAAGCTCAACGCGAGCGACGTCTTTTAGGTATACCGTAGAACCATCTGGGTTTGCACGAAGTACTACATCCTCAAACTCGCTCACGCTCTCAAGACGACCTTTGGTCACCAAGTTAAACTGAACTTCTTGAGGGTTGTTGTATGGCGCAGCACCAATACGACCGGCCGCTACCTGTACGTTCTGCTCTGCCAACGCCGAGTACACATCAGTTGTTGTGAGGTTCAGGTTAGCCATTTTTTCTGGATCTAACCAAACACGCATCGCGTATTCACCACCACCGATAACGTTAACTTCACTGATGCCCTTAACACGCGCCAGTTGGTCTTTTACGTTCAGGTTGATGTAGTTGATAAGGAACTTGTCATCGTACTTACCGTCAGGTGAGTAGAAGTTCAAAACCATCAACAAGTCAGGAGAACGCTTTTTCACCGTTACGCCTACCATGCGTACTTCTTGAGGCAGTTTTGACTCAATCTGCGATACACGGTTTTGCACGTTAACCTGCGCCATGTCTGGATCAGTACCCACATCGAAGGTGACGTTTAGGCTGTAAGAACCATCGTTAGCACTCTTTGAAGACATGTAAATCATGTTTTCAACGCCGTTCACGGAGGTTTCTATTGGGTCGGCTATCGCCTGCTCCACAACCTCAGCACTTGCACCCGTATAAAATGCTGTCACGCTCACCGATGGTGGACTGATTTTAGGATATTCAGCAACAGGCAAGATCGCTAATGAGATGGCACCAGCCAACGTCAAGATGATCGAAATAACCAGTGCGAATTTCGGTCTTTGAATAAAGAAACGACTTAACATGACGCCTCCTACTGTTTCTGTTCAGCAGGTGATTGAATACGCACTTCTACACCGTTGCGTACACGTTGTAGACCTTGTGTAATCACAGTGTCATCCTTGTTCAAACCTTCTTTGATGATGATACCCTGCTCTACTTGCGCACCAAGTTCAACGTTACGGCGCTCCGCAACATTGCCTTCTGCCATCACCATGGCAAAGTCACCTTCTAGGTCCGTTTGCACTGCACGACGAGGAATCACGATGACGTCTTTTGCATTCTTATCGCGAAGGTTCACTTTAATGTGCTGGCCAGGAAGTAGCTTTTGCTCAGGGTTTGGTACCACTGCGCGCATCGCGATCGTACCGGTTTGCGTATTAATCCGATTACCTAAAAAGTCCAATTGACCTAGATGTTCGAAGTACTCTCCGTTTTCCAGTTCAAGCTGAACCTCAACGCCACTCGACTCTGCACTACCGTCGCCTTTAATACCGTCCATACCAAGGTTTAAACGTTCACGTTCACTCACGCTGAATGAGGTATGCACTGGGTCTAGGCTAACTAATGTCGTCAAAATGCCAGAAGATGGGGAAAGCAGATCACCAGTACTTACTTTACTGTCACTGATGCGACCGCTAAATGGAGCACGAATTTGAGTGTAAGAAAGGTTTACTTCCGCAAGCTTAAGCTGAGCGTTTGCTGCTTCAAGCTCTGCTCGCGCGCCAAGTAACGTCGCCGTCAACGCATCGAACTCTGATTGGGAAATACTGCCACGTGGCAACAAGTTTTTACCACGTTGGTGGTCGAGCTCTGCTTTCTTAAGCGCCGCTTTTGCCTGAGCTAGCGCTGCTTTTGCACTCGCCACTTGCGCTTCAAAAGAAGAAGGCTCGATGGAGTACAACAACTGCCCTTTCTCTACCATCTGACCTTCGTCAAAATGGCGAGCTTCAAGATAGCCGGAGACTTGTGCCGTAATATTCGTATCTTCTACTGCTTCAATGCGACCGATGTAAGACTTACTCGGTTGGTAGTCGATAATTGTGACATCTTGAGTCACAACAAGAGGAGCTTGCGCCCCCTTCTGGGCATTATTTGCTTCTCCGCATCCCGCGAGGATAGCTGTTGCCGCCATTAGTGCGACGAGTGGTTTCTTTTGCATGTATATACCGTCTTTATAGAACAGGATTCGTTTGACAATACCCTAACCTTACAGGGTGCTTTGTCCGAAAACTTCAAGAGAAACCGGGGAAAGTGTATCAAAGTGTAAGCCGATGAAACGACTCGCAAACATCGTAATCAACAGGCTAAATTTGTTGCGATCATGTACACGAATCACGCTGAAAATTGATGTGAAGTAAGCAATGAGAATATGGCGTCATCATCACTTGGAAATCAAAGTCTACATAGGAAAATAGAATCTTCATGATCGCTAGACATGTTTTGACTATTTTTTTAAACAGAATGCGTTATCATGCAGATAATTCAAAGCTTTCGACCGAGAGGATAAGTATGATTTCTAAATGGGAGAAACGTTTTTACCAAATGGCTGAGCTGGTGGCATCTTGGAGTAAAGATCCATCGACACAGGTAGGTGCGGTTATCACAAAACAAAACCGCATTGTTTCTGTTGGCTTCAACGGCTACCCACATGGTGTTTCTGACAGTGTGGATACGGATGAACGTGAACTGAAATACTTAAAAACACTGCACGCAGAAGAGAACGCGATTTTGTTTTCAAAGCGCGACTTAGATGGATGTGATATCTGGGTAACGCACTTCCCTTGCCCAAACTGTGCGGCAAAGATCATTCAGACAGGTATCGCTCGCGTGAGTTGCCCGGAACAGTCTGAAGATTTCTTGTCTCGTTGGGGTGATAAGATTCAAGTAAGCCAAGATATGTTCGACCAAGCCGGAGTCGAAGTGAACTGGCTACCAATTAGTGAAATCGAAGAAAAAAGCGTTCGTTAAACCACCTCTTGGATGGCTAATAAACGTACAGAATTCATTTCACTCGAGCAAAATTAAAAAGCCCAGACACGTGTCTGGGCTTTTGTTTACTTGAAGGATGAGATTACTCAGCAAATGATATTAACCGTGCTTCTTCGCCGTTAGCTCAGCAATCTTAACGATCACTTGAACCGATTTCTCCATCATCTCAACTGAAATAAACTCGTGGATACCGTGGAAGTTATAACCGCCAGTGAAGATGTTTGGACACGGTAAACCCATAAATGACAAACGAGCGCCATCTGTTCCGCCACGAATTGGTTTGATCAGAGGTTCCACATCACAATCTTCCATCGCTTGTTTCGCCAAATCGATAATGTGCGGATATGGTTCAACCATTTCACGCATGTTGTAGTAGCTGTCGGTGAGCTTCAACTCAACTGAGCCATGCTTCAAACCAGCGTTCATATCATCGACAAGTTTCTGCATGAAGGCTTTACGGCTTTCCAGACCTTCACGATCGAAGTCACGGATGATGTAACCTAGCTCACTGCGAGCCACACCAAGTTCACCTGATTTAAGATGGAAGAAGCCTTCGTAGCCTTCTGTGGTTTCTGGCGTCTGATCTTCTGGCATTTGCACTTGGAATTTTGCCGCCAAGTTCATCGCATTAACCAATTTGCCTTTTGCTGTACCAGGGTGAACACTAACGCCATGGAAAATGACATCCGCACTGGTTGCATTAAAGTTTTCGTATTCTAACTCGCCTTGAGGACCACCATCGATAGTGTACGCCCATTTCGCACCAAACTTTTCAACATCAAACAAGTCCGCACCACGACCAATTTCTTCATCTGGTGTAAAACCAATGCAAATATCACCGTGTGGGATTTGAGGGTTTTCAATCAGCATCGCAACCGCGGAAAGAATTTCTGCAATACCGGCTTTGTTGTCAGCACCAAGTAGTGTCGTACCATCTGTCGTGATCAGGTTGTGGCCATGAAGATCGTGCAAATCTGGGTATTGGACTGGTGATAACACTTCATCGCCCAAACCAAGTGCAATATCGCCACCCTGATAGTCCTCAATAAACTGAGGATTTACATTTTTACCAGAGGCATCTGGTGCAGTGTCCATATGCGCGATAAAGCCAATAGCAGGTACATCGTAATCAACGTTAGATGGCAGTTTTGCCATCAAGTAGCCGTTGTCACTTAACGTCACATTACTTAAGCCAAGCTCAATCATCTCTTTTTTGAGTTGCTGAGCAAACACCAGTTGCCCGCTGCTGCTTGGGCAAGCTGATTCGTGGGGATTAGATTGAGTATCGAACGTGACGTAGCGAAGAAATCTTTCAACTAAATGTTTCATAATTATTCTCATTGTTTTGGGCGAAGGATGCCACGCACAGGGATGCTTGGTATGCGAGGATCCTATCCAACATGGTTCGACAAACCATGTTACGCTCATGAGGCGATAAGAATTTGCTTTGAATCAGTTTTTCATTAAAAAGTGCTGGCGCACTCCTACAGCACTCACATTAAGAATTTGATTTATCGAGTTTTAATTCAATAGGTCTTCGGCAAGTTCTCGCCACTCTCGGATTTTGCCATGGAAGTGTTTCCATTGTTTATCACTCATGGATTGAGCTATATCTAGAGTGAATTGATCCGTTAGTGCGATATTTTGATCAATATTCTTAGTCAATTGATCACTATAATAACTTTCTGGTTCAAATAAGAGCTGCATGAATACCTGCTGGTAAACCACGCTGTTGGTTTTATTTTCGAAAAGATATTCTAATTCTTGAATAATGGAAGATCGATAATCACGCCATAAGGGACTATTTATAATCACTTGTTGAGAAAGCTGTTTGGCTCGCGCTTTTTGTTGGCTAGATAATTTCCCCAACCATTCTTCCATCCAATCCTCTGTATTCTCTAAGACAACTTCTCTCAGTTCTTGTTCCGTTTTTCCTACATATTTTTCATCTCTCTCCTTATAACGTTCTCTTACACTATCAATAAACTCTGCTTCTTGTTGATTATCGAGCTGCATACTTAACGAGAACAGATCTGGAGCGGCTTTCGAAACAAGACGTTGATAATGTTCACGCATTTGGTCTCGATTCGCTTGCAATGCTTCCAACGTAATGCTGTCTTTATTCAGTGCCTCCAATTGCTTTAAGTGATCGATATATAAAGGTAATTCTTCTTTCTTGTGCCAATCGGCTAATAATAAGATTCGCTCCTCTACCAGAGCTTCTTGTTCACCATCTAAAGACACATAGTCATCTAAATATTCGATCACTACCCAATCAATATTGCTGTATAAAAACTTCTTTGCACAACCAGCAAGCGCCAAAATAGATAACAAGATACATCCATATCGAACCGCTTTATTAGATAAACTTTTTAATTTCATCACCGATCCATATTCCCTTTTCCATTGATTAAGTTCTATACTCAATCTAAATCACTTATTATTGCGGCAAACTTACGTCAGTCTGGCAAAGTGACATTGCCACCCTAGTAGTATATAGAGTTTGAAATTAACTTTTTTATCACAACTATCCGCAAAAAAGTGAGTTAGTGCGCAATTATTAGCCAAAACTCGAACGATATAGCGTTCCTTAAAGTGGCATATAAATTGCTTCAATAACATCAGGATAGTTTATGGAGGCGTAGCATGGCTGCTGCTGAGCAACTTGATACGAGTGTAGAATACGAAATTCGCTACTTTGAACAGGGGAAAATGCACAGTATGAGAGTCGTCGCGGAAGATAAGAAAGCGGCGCATCGTTACTATTTGGAGTGTGGCAAACACAATAGTGATTTGTACTCCATTCGCCCAGACCAATAAAAAACCGCCCTTGTTTGGGCGGTTTTTTCTATTTGGCGTTTCTAGAATGGGCGTCTAAAGTGTTACTTAATTTCGCCGAATCGCTCTAGATAAAGCACTGTTGCTGCAGTACGTGAAGGTACTTTCAACTTTTTCAGCAAACTCTTCATGTGCACTTTAACGGTCGATTCAGAGATAAACAGGCGATCGGCAATCTGCTTATTGCGAAAACCACGCGCCACCTCTTGGAGGATTTGCGTTTCACGGTCAGTCAATGAGTCAAATACGTCTTCTTGACCTTCACGCTCATTTAGGTATTTCGCTACCGCTTGGCTGTAGGCTTTGTCCCCTTCGTGTGCTTGTTTTAGCAGTTCAACCAATTCATCTGGCTCTGTGTCTTTTAACAAGTAACCATCTGCGCCGCTACGCACGATAGCTTCGATGTCTGCCGGACTGTCCGATACGGTGAGAATAACAATGCGAGCTTCACAACCGTCAGCACGCAAAGCTTTTAGCGTATCTAGACCAGACATGCCTTTCATATTCAGATCAAGAAGTACCAAATCCAGCTCAAGTTCATGAGCTTTCGCAACCGCATCCGCACCGCTACTTGCCTCTGCGACGACTTCAAATTCTGGCTCAAAACTGAGTAACTGATGAATACCACGTCTCATGAGTGGGTGATCATCCACCAGCATTACTTTACACACTGTCAATGTTTACTTCCTTACTATGTTGGAATTCTAGTCTTACGATACAGCCGCTATTAGCTGCGGCTTCAATTTGCAACTCAGCGTGCAATCTGGCTGCTCGCTCTTGCATGATACTCATACCGTAATGATTTAATTTTTCGTCTTGCTGCTCAAAGCCTATACCATCATCGGTAACAGTCACTGTGACTTTCCCATCAGAATCAAGACATTGAATCTTAATATTGTTCGCTTGAGCATGTTTGATCGCATTTATTGTCGCTTCTCTGATCAACTGTAGTAGATGGACCTGCTGGTGTGCATCTAATTCAGTTGAAGAAAGCTCATTATCAAGCGAGATTTTCGCCGCAGTTTGATCATCAAGCGTCGAAACCATTTCTTGAAGCGCTTGACCAAAGCTACCCTCTTTTATTGTTAGGCGGAATGTAGTCAAAAGCTCACGAAGTTGGGTATATGCTGCTGACAGCCCAGTATCGAGTTCAGCAATGACTTGATTTGTCTGCTCTATCGCTTTGTCATCAGGAATATTCTTCACACTTCGTTTGAGTAGCGATACTTGGATCTTCAAATAAGACAATGCTTGGGCTAGTGAATCGTGTAACTCACGAGCGATAGTGGCACGTTCTTCCATCAAAAGCAGCTGCTCAGCTTGTCTCTGCGCTCGGTTGTAATATACCGCACGAGATAAAATTTGAACAAAGTTGTCAATAAGAGACTCATTAGGACACGGCAAACCCGCTTTCCAATGCAAATACCCAAGGTGAACACCGTCCAGCGTTAATATCTTCGTGTGGCATTCGCTATCACATTCGTGACGGCACTCTTCCCCCTCTGAGAGTATCCAATTTGGTTCCCCAATTTGATCAATTTCGAGCTTAACTGCACGAATTCCTTCCAAACTTGCAATATGTTGTAAAATCGCTTGGAAATTCTCCTGATAGATACGTGAAGCCGTCAGCTCTTTCGACGAATCATACAACACTCTCAGCGATTGGTTAGCATGTTGTAGCTTACGTGTTTTCTCGTCGACAGCTTGCTCCAACCCTCGATATAGCTTACCAAGATCGTTCGCCATCCTATTGAAAGTTCGGGTCAAAATACCCATTTCGTTGTCACTCGATACATTGAGTGACACATTAAACGAACGATTCTGAATTTGTTCACTTGCAAACACAAGAGCGCGTAAAGGTCTGACAACTTCTAGTCTCACAAAGTGCACGACAAACATGCTGACACACAGTATGCCGCCAAGCCCTAAGCCACCAATCCACGCTAAGTTGATCAGTTTTTGTTCTGAGTAGTTCTGCAGTTTAAATACAAAAGCATCAATTTGTTGAACAAAACCAGCCACTAAGATCAGGTATTTGTCTCTATCTTGGCTCTTTAGTACCGATTTCAGCTCGTGCCAGCGCAGAATCAACCGATAGTAGTCTTTTGTAATATCTTCTGGTACTGACCAATGCTGTAGTGCCAGCATTGAATGGGAGTAAATTGACTGCTCAAATAAGTCAATATGTGAAGAATAGTCAACAGATTCACTTTGAATATCATGGGCTAAACGATAACTCTGCATTCGCATCGAACCCGCTACGTTGACCGCCTCCGCATCATTAAGGCTTGATGCAAGAGTGAATATAGCAAAGCCAGTCGTCGCCACCGATAGGAGTAAAATCAACATCATGGCAGACGCAATAGTGCGTGTTACTGACTTTTTCACATTTTTAAACAACTCTGAACTCCGCTCGTTTGATAACCACGTTTGTCTTTATACAACGCGCATTATCTTTCAACTTTATCAATATGTGATCACCTGCGCCGGAATTTATTGATCCAAAACAATATTGCATCCTAATTACCTCCTAAGAGGTATTTATACATATATGTCAAAAACTACAATTTCGTGTACTTAAATGACAGTTTATTAATGAAATTGTGGACTATGCTTAGTTTGGGTTTCAATTTTTGAGGTGACTAAGTGGTAGACCTTTCTAGACGAAGACTTTTTGCACGCAAAGCGCAACCGGATAATTCGGTACGTCTTCCTTGGTTAGCAAAGCCAACTCAATTCACGGATGACTGTACTCGCTGTGGCAAATGCATCGAGGCATGTGAAACCAAAATTATAACCAAAAGCGACGGCGGTTTTCCTGCAGTCGATTTTTCTATTGATGAATGCACATTTTGTTACCAATGCGCCGAGGCTTGCCCAGAGCCACTATTTTTAGCAGAAGCGGAGCAACCTTGGCAGGCAAAAGCGAGCATCACCGATAGCTGTTTAGCAAAACAAAATGTCGAATGCCGAAGCTGTGGGGATATGTGCGACCCGATGGCGATTAAGTTCAAGTTAGAACTTGGCAAAGTAGCACAACCAAATTTAGACCTTGATGAGTGTAACGGCTGCGGCGCCTGTGTTTCAGTGTGCCCTACTTCATCCATCAATGTGAGCAATATAACAGCCTAGCCGTTAGTGGTCGGCGCGATAGGCGATAAAACGAGAGAGATGTATGTCACTAAACGAAGTGCACATTTCGAGTCTGGTAGTCCATGTTCTGCCTGAACATTTGGCTGAAGTTAAAACCCAGATTGAAGCGTACGAAAACGCAGAAATCTACGGTGACAGCCCAGAAGGCAAAATCGTGGTGGTGCTAGAAACTGAGAATCAAGGTTTCATCACCGACACTATCGATGCGATTAATAATTTACCGAATGTCTTGAGCACAGTATTGGTTTATCACCAAATCGAAACTGGGCTTGAAGAAACGGAAGAAGAAGACACTGGAACACAACATTCCCAAATCGAGGGTGAAGTATGAAAATGACAAGACGTGCGTTTGTGAAAGCAAACGCGGCTGCATCAGCTGCTGCTGTCGCAGGTATCACACTACCAGCTTCTGCAACCAATCTGATTGCAAGCTCTGACCAAACTAAGATCACATGGGACAAAGCACCTTGTCGTTTCTGTGGTACAGGCTGTTCTGTTCTTGTTGGTACTCAAAACGGCAAAGTCGTGGCGACTCAAGGTGACCCTGAAGCGCCGGTAAACAAAGGTCTGAACTGTATCAAAGGCTACTTCCTTTCTAAGATCATGTACGGTCAAGACCGTCTGACTCAGCCTCTTCTACGTATGAAAGATGGCAAATACAGCAAAGACGGTGACTTCGCTCCTGTATCTTGGGACACCGCTTTCGATATCATGGCTGAGAAATGGAAAGCTTCTCTAGAGAAGAAAGGTCCAACCAGCATCGGTATGTTCGGTTCTGGTCAATGGACAGTAATGGAAGGTTATGCCGCAGCCAAAATGATGAAAGCAGGCTTCCGTTCAAACAATATCGATCCGAACGCGCGTCACTGTATGGCATCTGCAGTAGTAGGCTTCATGCGTGCATTTGGTATCGATGAACCAATGGGTTGTTACGACGACTTCGAGAACGCCGACTCATTCGTTCTTTGGGGTTCAAACATGGCAGAAATGCACCCAGTTCTGTGGACACGTATTACTGACCGTCGCCTAAGCCATCCTCATGTAAAAGTGAACGTGCTTTCTACTTACTACCACCGTTCATTTGAGTTGGCAGACCACGGCTACATTTTTAATCCTCAGTCTGACCTTGCGATTGCTAACTTTATCGCAAACTACATCATTCAAAACGATGCAGTGAACTGGGACTTCGTGAACAAGCACACGAACTTTACCAAAACAGACACTGACATCGGTTACGGTCTGCGTGACGATGACCCGCTACAAAAAGCCGCTAAGAACCCGAACTCTGGCAAGCTAACATCAATCTCTTTCGAAGAATACAAGAAGACTGTCGCGCCTTACACCGTAGAGAAAGCATCTGAAATCTCAGGCGTAGAAAAAGAGAAACTAATCGAGCTTGCTAAGCAGTACGCGGATCCAAACACGAAAGTGATGTCGCTATGGACAATGGGTATGAACCAACATACTCGTGGCGTATGGATGAACAACTTGGTTTACAACATCCACCTACTAACCGGTAAGATTGCTACTCCGGGCAACAGTCCATTCTCACTAACGGGTCAACCATCAGCATGTGGTACCGCTCGTGAAGTTGGTACGTTTGCTCACCGTCTACCTGCAGACATGGTGGTTGCTAACCCTAAACACCGTAAAATCGCGGAAGAGATCTGGAAACTGCCAGAAGGCACCATCCCACCGAAACCAGGTTTCCACGCGGTTCTGCAAGACCGCATGTTGCATGATGGCGTTCTGAACTGTTATTGGGTTCAATGTAACAACAACATGCAAGCTGGCCCAAACATCAACACAGAGCGTCTTCCAGGTTACCGTAATCCAGAAAACTTCATTGTTGTGTCTGACCCATACCCAACAGCAACAGCGCAAGCCGCTGACCTTATCCTTCCTACTGCAATGTGGATCGAGAAAGAAGGCGCTTACGGTAACGCAGAGCGTCGTACACAAGCTTGGTACCAACAAGTAGAGACCATCGGTGATGCAAAATCTGACCTTTGGCAGGTAATGGAATTCTCTAAACGCTTTAAGATGGAAGAAGTGTGGCCAGAAGAGCTTCTTGCAAAAGCACCAGAGTACCGTGGTAAAACCATGTACGACATGCTGTTCAAGAACGGTCAAGTTGACCAGTTCCCTATCGAAGAAGCTCGTGAACTAAACGATGATTCGCACCACTTCGGCTACTACGTTCAGAAAGGTCTGTTCGAAGAGTACGCAACATTTGGTCGCGGTCACGGTCACGACTTAGCACCTTACGATGTCTACCACACTGTACGTGGTCTACGTTGGCCGGTTGTTGATGGCAAAGAAACACAATGGCGCTTTAAAGAAGGTTCTGACCCATACGCTAAAGCAGGTTCAGGTTGGGACTTCTACGGTAATGCTGATGGTAAAGCGAAGATCATTTCTGCGCCTTACGAAGCGCCACCAGAAGTACCAAATGAAGAGTTCGACCTATGGCTATGTACAGGTCGTGTTCTTGAGCACTGGCACACAGGTACTATGACTCGTCGTGTACCAGAGCTTTACAAAGCTGTACCAGACGCTGTGGTTTACATGCACCCTGCGGATGCGAAAAAACGTAATGTACGTCGCGGTGAAGAAGTTCTGATTGCAAACAAACGTGGCGAAGTACGCGTTCGTGTTGAAACCCGTGGTCGTAACCGTCCACCTGAAGGCTTGGTATTCGTACCGTTCTTTGATGCCCGTATTTTGATTAACAAGCTGATTCTTGATGCGACTGACCCTCTGTCAAAACAGACAGACTTTAAGAAGTGTCCAGTCAAAATCACGAAAATTGCTTAACCGTCAAATAACGAATGCAAAGGCCGTCGACTCGGCGGCCTAAAAAGAATTTAAGCCACAAGGCGGAGATGAAATGATGAAAAAATACCTTATCGCACTTTTATCTGTAGGTGCTTTATTGACAGGCGTTGCACAAGCGGAACTGGACAATCCAGGTGGCACAGGCGGTCTAGACTCGCTACGCGGCACTGCGCAACTTGAAGACACTCGCCCTGCAGATGATTTTAAAGACTTTCCCAAAGACCAGATCGTTGCAGACAGCTTTGTATATCAGCCGCCACTGATCCCTCATAGCATCCGTAACTACGAAGTGTCTTTGAACGCAAACAAATGTCTAGCATGTCACAGCTGGAAAAATGCTAAAGACGCAGGCGCTACCAAGATCAGTGTAACGCACTACGTTAACCGTGAAGACGCGGTACTAGCAGACATGTCACCACGTCGTTACTTCTGTTTGCAATGTCACGTTCCACAAACGGATGCTAAACCATTAGTGGAAAACGAGTTTAAGGCAGTCGATTCGCTTCAGTAATTGAAACGCGAGTACTAAGAGGTTACTTATGAAAATACTTAAAGCGTTTTGGAAGAGACTGTCGAGCCCGAGTAAAGCTGCCGCTGGTGTGGTTCTATTCCTTGGCTTCGCTGGTGGTCTTCTGTTTTGGGGCGCATTCAACACAGGTATGGAAGCGACCAACACAGAAGAATTCTGTTCTGGCTGTCACGCTCCTATCGTCGCTGAAATTCAAGAAACGATTCACTACTCGAACCGTTCTGGTGTTCGTGCAATCTGTTCTGATTGTCACGTACCACACGAATGGACCGATAAGATCGTTCGTAAAGTTCAAGCGTCTAAAGAGTTGTTTGCTCACTTCGTAACGAAGACGATCGATACGCCGGAGAAATTCCAAGCTCGTCGTGAACACTTAGCGGAACGTGAGTGGGCGCGTATGAAGAAGAATGATTCTCTTGAATGTCGTAACTGTCACCAGTTTGATTACATGGACTACTCGCAGCAGGGTAAACGAGCGGCAGCTCAACACTCTACCGCTCTGGCTTCAGGCGATAAAACTTGTGTAGACTGTCATAAAGGTATCGCACACAAACTGCCTGACATGCACGGTGTTGAAGGCTGGCAATAAGGAGAAACATAGACAATGAGTAATCTTGAATCCTTTATCTGGCACTTCCTTGGATACAGCGCAATGCCAGTCATTATTCTTTCCGGCTTTGTCGGAGTAGCAGCAATCTCTCTATGGCTACTCTCACTAGGTAAGGATAAAGAGGTGTAATTCACCTCGAACCAGTCAACTTTTTTGCCTATTTTGTTGACGGAAAACGCCGAGCATTTGCTTGGCGTTTTTTCTTTCTACGTTTCCAACCAAAGCACCAAACCCAATACTCTCTGACGGCTTATGGAGGTTCTCACACTTGCTTGTTGTGATGATTCTTTGCTCCTTGCGAAGCAAAGCTTCAGACAGAAAAAAGGCGACCATTCAGATCGCCAAATAATACTGCTTGCGAGGAGCAGTCTAGGACTCGTTGATAGGCAGAACTTGTCGAACATACTGACCAGGAGCATCTTCAATAACCGGATTTTGCTCAGAACCAACTGGGAAAGGCTCAACTTGCTCTTTCGGGTTAAACTGCATCAACCATTGGTGCCAATGCGTCCACCAAGAACCTTCTTGATGATTCGCGTTGTTGAACCATTCGTCCGCCGAGTCATCAAGATTGTTGTTCAACCAATATCCATATTTGTTTTTCGCTGGGTGATTCACGATACCAGCAATATGCCCTGACTCACCTAAAACAAAGGTCTTATTACCACCTGTATTCAGAGCACCACGATACGTTCCTTGCCACAGTGCAATATGGTCTTCTTTGGTCGATACAAAATAACTTGGGATCTTAATCTTGTTGAGATCAATCCAAACACCGCCAATTTTAACACCCTTGTCTTGTACCAGCTTATTCTCCAAATAGAGTTCTCGCAGTAAGAAATTATGGCAAGCGGCGCTCACATTAGTGCTGTCACTGTTCCAATACAGCAGATCAAAATCAACAGGGCTATTACCTTTGAGGTAATTATCGACGTAATAGTTCCAGTACAAACTGTTTTCACGCAGCAGACTGAATGTCACGCTTAACGAGCGACCATCCATGTAACCCTTGGCGTTGTTTTGCGTTTCTATAGCACTGATGATTGTGTCATTGATGTATGCCCCAACCTCCCCCGGCTGAGAGAAGTCCAACAAGGTCGTAAAGAAGGTCGCAGACTTAATACGCTTCTTCATACGTTTCGCTGCATAGTAAGCTACGGTGCTGGCGAGAACCGTACCACCGATACAGTAGCCAGCTGCGTTGATTTGCTCTTGACCAGTAATATCTTCAATCGCAGTAACCGCTTTCGCTACGCCTTCGGTTACGTAGTCCCCAAACTCAACCTGCGCTTGTTCTTTACCCGGATTGCGCCAAGACATCATAAATACGCTATGACCTTGCTCTAATAACCAACGAACCATTGAGTTTTTCGCCGTTAGGTCAAGGATGTAGTACTTATTGATGAACGGTGGAACGATTAATAGCGGTGTCGCATTCACTTTTTCCGTCAAGGGACGGTACTGAATCAGCTCAAACAATTCGTTTTGGAACACAACATCGCCCGTAGTCGTCGCTACATCATCCCCAACGCGAAACGCATTGTTGTTGGTCATGCGTACTTTGAGAATGTCGGCACTCGACTCAACATCTTCTTTTAACTTCTCTAAACCCGTCAGTAGGTTTTCACCATTTTGCTCAAGAGTGAGTTTAAGCAGTTCTGGGTTGGTCGCGATGAAATTAGATGGAGAAAGTGCGTTGATAGCCTGACGAGAGAAGAAGGTAATACGCTCTTTCGTCTTCTCATCAAGACCTTCGATGGAATCGAGCGTGTCTAGATAGGTTTTACTAAACAACAAATATGATTGCTTGATGAAGCTGTACATGGCCTCTTGCTGCCAAGCATCATTTGAGAAACGCTTGTCGCCCTTCTCTGCTTCGATAAGTTGCGTTTGATTACCTGCTAGAGCCACATTCTGCCAAATTTGAAGCTGCTGCTCCCACCACTCTGCTTGCAACTTCAAAATTGCAGCGGGTTGGTTTGCCGCTTGTTCGAACAGTTTAGCAGTATCTTCAAAGTTCACTTCTTGCATGGCCTTGTTCAAAGGAGAATTCACGACTGCCTTGTTCACTTCGAAATCATGCCACCACTGTTGATTGGTTTCCTGAAGCTTTACAAGATAGTCCGAAAAGAAGTGTTGAAACATAGTCTTACTCCTATATTCGGAAAAAACAACGCCGCCCAAAAAGCGGGCGGCGCAAGCGGACGTATTACGCTGGAGTAACAGTCTTTAGGTTTTCCGAAGTCATTTTCTCAACGTCTTCTTTGAACTCTTTTGCGATAGATTGCAGCTTGTTGCTGTCGTCCATCATTTGCTGAGAAAGTTTAGTAAGAACGGTAAGTTGTTGGCTGTTGAAAGCCGTTAGAGAAGTCACGTCTTTGATTTCTGACGCTGCTTTCATTTGGTTTAGACCCACTTCGCTGTAAGTACGGATCGCGTTCAGTTGAAGCTCAGTAAGCACTTCTACGTTCTTTGTTACTAGCTTGTTGAACTTCAAGTATGGTTCTAGATTCTTTTCAGTTTGATCGCTAAAAGTTTTGAAGAAATCAGTGTACATGGTTTATCTCCTAGAGAAAGAATTAAAAATGTCCGTTTAAATAACTACTTAACTGCTTTTACAATCACAGCCGTGCCCATACCGCCGCCCACACAAAGTGAAGCAACCCCGTACTGACCGTCTTGTTTGTGAAGTTCATGAACCAACGTAACCAAAATTCGGTTACCTGATGCACCAAGTGGGTGACCCAATGCGATAGCACCACCATTAAAATTGGCTTTATCTTGAATCGAGCTTACTGGTACTTGGTTGGTTTCAGCCAGTTTATGAATCACGCCTAATGCCTGAGCAGCAAAGGCTTCGTTTAATTCATAAACATCGATATCGCTGGTTTTCAGCTCGGCTTTTTGTAGTGCCTTGTTCACTGACTCAACAGGACCAAGCCCCATAATTTGAGGGTCTAAACCAGATTGTGCGTAGCTCACTACCTCGGCAATTGGTGTTAAACCATGCGCTTGAACTGCAGTTTCTGAGGCCAAAATGATGGCACTTGCACCGTCATTAATGCCCGATGCATTACCTGCTGTCACAGTACCTTCTCGGTCGAACGCAGGGCGCAGCTTGCTCAAACCTTCAAGTGTGGCATTGGCTTTCGGGTATTCATCGGTGTCAAACACGACCGTTTCTCGACGCTGCTTAACTTCAACAGGAACAATTTCATCTTTGAATTTACCTGCCTCGATAGCCGCGACAGCTTTTTGCTGACTCGAAAGTGCGTATTCGTCTTGCTGTTGGCGAGACAACCCTACCTCTTTTGCAACGTTTTCAGCCGTCACTCCCATGTGGTACTGGTTGTAAACATCCGTTAAGCCATCTGAGATAAGGAGATCTTTCAGCTCCATGTGACCCATTTTGTTGCCATCTCGCACACTGCTAGGCACGATGAATGGGATTTGTGACATGACCTCAACGCCGGCAGCCACCACGACTTCTGCATCACCGCTGCGAATATGCGAAACGCCATCCATGACGGTTTTCATACCACTGCCGCATACCATGTTTACGCCGTATGCAGGGACTGACTCCGGGATACCTGCAAACAGTGCAGCTTGGCGTCCAACACCCATACCTTGACCGGCTGCAACAACGTTACCAACAATAACTTCATCGACCTTATCTGCTGCCAAAGAAGCTGCCTCAAGCGCACCTTTTATTGCTACTGCAGCTAGATTTCCTGCTGAGGTGTTTTTTAAGCTTCCACCAAACGCACCAATTGGCGTACGCTTTGCTGCAACGATAAATACTTTTTCCATCACTCTACTCCTTAGCTCATGTATAGGCCGCCGTTCACCGACAATGTTTCACCGGTGATGTATGCGCCGGCATCACTCACTAGGAAGCTTACTGATGCTGCAATTTCTTCTGGCGTTGCTAAACGCTTCATTGGGATTTGGTTGGTGATAGATTCAAGCACTTCCGGTTTCATCTGCTCTACCATTGGGGTGCCGGTGTATCCCGGAGCGATAACATTCACAGTCACACCAGAACGAGCACCTTCATATGCCAGAGCTTTTGAAAAACCAATCATGCCAGCCTTAGCCGCTGAGTAGTTTGCTTGTCCAAACTGTCCTTTCAAACCATTAACGGAAGAGATGTTAATGATGCGACCACCACCTTTTTCACACATAGTCGCGAACAAAGGTTGAGTCACATTGAACAAGCTATTTAGATTGGTGTTAATGACGTCATTCCAAGCTTGTGCAGTCATCTTTTTAAACACGCCATCACGTGTGATACCTGCATTGTTGATGACAACATCTATAGTCCCTTCTTCCTCAAGCAAAAGTGCCAGTTTTTCAGCACACTGCGTGGTGTTTGTCACATCTAATTCAAATAAGCGTACCTGATCTTTGGTAAACCCTTTTTCATTAAACCATTCCAAAGCACACTCATAATTACCTGTAAAATAAGTAGCAATTACTCGATAACCATCATTTACTAATTGAGAGGAAATAGCAGAACCAATTCCGC
The DNA here is from genome assembly GCF_022347645.1 of Vibrio sp. MMH1-50. Lineage (NCBI taxonomy): Bacteria > Pseudomonadati > Pseudomonadota > Gammaproteobacteria > Vibrionales > Vibrionaceae > Vibrio > Vibrio sp. MMH1-50. Next base: position 158,375 of record NZ_JAKRGG010000004.1, on the reverse strand, counting down.
CTTTTGATCCAGTGATCAAAGCGACTTTCTTCATTGAAGACTCCATTCTTAACGGCATTAAAAAAGCGAATTAAGACACTGGCGAAATGTTTCGCCAACTGACGTGTTAATTTATTCTTTTGGCAACAATTCCTCTGCTGCCTTTTATTTTAAGTTAACCTAGAAATATGACATTTCAAATAAAAAACTCATTCATTTGCATAAGATTGATTTAGATCTCATTCGGAATGAAATGTTATAAAAAAGTTAAGTGCACATAAACCACTGTTTTAAAAGAATAAATACTAAAGACAATTTGATTATTAATTTTGTAAATCACTTTACATTCAGTAAGTTATACGAATTTCTATCTATGTTGCATTTGCAAATGGTTTAAGATCATCTTTCATTTAGAAACTAATAGATCGCAATTAAATTATCGAGTCAATAGTTAACAAAGCTCAACTAATAATTATGAAATATATCATTAGCTTACATCCTACTTTGAGTATTTAATCTAAGTAAAACATGGTCAAAATGACATAAATACCAATTAAAAAATAATATAACTGGTAATTAAACTAACTAATTTCTACAACTAAATTATCTCATATTAATTTATAAATGATTTTATTTGGTGCAACAGCGCACTAATATGTCGCACACATTTAATTGTTATTTAAATTTTATTAAACAGTTGAATGTTAACCCTATACCTCCAACCTCCACTGTTTTTAGATGTGGCATTGAATGCCAGTTTGCACTATCTTTGATACTTCTTTATTTACTTACACACTCATCAATATTCATGAATACCGCCTTGTTAACTATGTTCATCCCTACCTTTTTCTTTGTATCCATTACACCTGGGATGTGTATGACGCTTGCCTTAACGTTAGGTATGAGTATCGGATATCGTCGCACCCTTTGGATGATGATTGGCGAACTGTTTGGTGTTGCTTTAGTTTCAATCTCTGCGGTGCTCGGTATCGCAGCCATCATGCTCACTTACCCTTGGCTCTTTACCGTACTAAAATTGATTGGCGGCGGTTATCTGCTTTATTTAGGGGTTGAGATGTGGCGCTCACGAGGCAAACTTGCCATTAATGTTGATAGCATTGATGTTCCTACTAGCGGTAACTGGGATTTGGTTTTGCAAGGCTTTGTCACCGCAATTGCAAACCCGAAAGGCTGGGCGTTCATGATTTCACTTTTGCCGCCTTTTATTGATCAAACTGCGGCTCTTGCTCCTCAGCTCATCGTGCTTGTTTCTATTATTTTGATGTTCGAGTTCATTTGTATGTCTCTTTACGCAACGGGTGGTAAAGGATTGAAGCGATTGCTAGGTCAATCCAAAAATGTACGCTTAATGAACCGAATCGCTGGCACTTTGATGATGGGAGTGGGTATTTGGCTCTTGATGAGTTAGAAAAAGCAGTATTGATGAAACAGGTCTAGTGACGAAAAACAAGTTATGAAGAACATTTTAAGCAGGCTCAAACAATCCTTTGGTGAGGTGTTGGATTTTCAAGCCCGAGTGTGGGTAGTGAACGTCTATGCTGGCGAACATAAAGGTGAGTCTTACGTGGTCAATGAGGACAGCTTTTCTGAACCGTTACAATGGATGAAAAAGAAGGGCTATAAAGGAGCAATGCTCACCAAAGTCGAGTCAATGAAGCGATCTCAGATCATCGAATTTGATTTAGGTTCAGTCAAGCATCGACTAATGCGCGTGAAGTAGCGTCCGATTCTATTTCTTTTCCCTTTTCCCTTTTCCCTTTTCCCTTTTCCCTTTTCCCTTTTCCCTTTTCCCTTTTCCCTTTTCCCAGATAAAAAAGCGCCACTCAGAAGAGTGGCGCAAGCACTTTTACCTTAAACACCAAGTATTATGGTGCAGTGTCGATCTCTACTGGTAGGTAGTGTTTTGGTTCTAGCTTCAACCATTCAGGAAGCACCGTACCAATCGAGATTGATGACCACGTACCAGACAGTACGCCAATGAACATTGCGGTAGAGAAACCTGCCAATGCAGAACCGCCCATAATCCACAACGCACCAACAGTGATTAAAGTAGTACCTGATGTCACCATAGTACGTGAGAATGTCGCCAATACCGCTTCATCGTTGATCTGTTCTGTTTTCCAATTTTGCTTCGCAACAAGCAGTTCACGAATACGGTCAGCGATGATGATCGAGTCATTAAGCGAGTAACCAAGAATCGCCAAAATCGCTGCAAACACCGTCAGGTTGAACTCCATTTGTGTAATCGCAAAGAAGCCCAATACTAAGATAACATCGTGCGCCAACGCGAATAGAGAGCCACTTGCCAGACGCCATTCAAAGCGGAAACACAAGTAACCAAGAATCGTCAGTACCGATACTAATAATGCTAAGCCACCTTGGTCGAACAGGTCCTGACCCACTTGAGCACCCACGATGCTGTTACTTACTACATCTACTTGATGTGAAATAGGCTTAAGTACATCTGCAACATTAGGTAATGTATGACCTTCTGCCGGTGCTGAGTAACGAATAACCCAACGACCATCTTCGCCTGAACGGGTTACAGATGTTGATTCACCAAGCTTTGGTTGCAGCGCATTAAGCAAATCATGGTTAGTCAATTGTTTATCGACTTTCACTTCAGTAACCATACCACCAGTGAAATCGAGACCTAGGTTTAGCCCTTTCATACCCAGAGCAACCAGAGCAATAATCGTCAACACAACCGATACAGCTGTCGTGAAGTAACGAATCTTACGGATATTTTGTTTTAGCATTTCGACCATGATTAAACCCTCACATCACGACGGGCATCGCGGCCCCAAATTAAATTGATCATTGCACGAGAAGCAAATACGCCTGTAAACATACTGGTCATCAGACCCAGACCTAGCGTCAGCGCAAAGCCTTGGATTGGACCGTTACCAATCGCGTATAGAATCACGGCAGTGATCATGGTTGTGATGTTGGCATCAAGGATAGTAGCGAACGCGCTGTCGAAGCCTAAGTCGATAGCTTGTGCAAAACTACGACCTTCACGCATCTTGTCCTTAATACGTTCGAAAATAATTACGTTGGTATCCACCGCCATACCGACAGTCAATACCAAGCCTGCGATACCAGGAAGTGTTAGCACGGCGCCAGGAAGTAGTGCGATTAGACCAAGTAAGCAAAGCATGTTTGCACACAAAGCCACGTTCGCAACCCAACCAAGACGACGGTACCAAAGTGCCATAAATGTCAGTGTTAGACCCATACCAAGAGCAAGAGCAGCGAAACCGTTTTGGATGTTTTCTGCACCTAGAGAAGCACCGATTGTGCGTTCTTCAACAATCGTTACCGGAGCGGTCAATGAACCCGCACGTAGAAGCAAGGCAAGTTGCTGTGCTTCATCCATGCTACCCGCACCAGTAATACGGAATTGGCTACCCAATTGAGACTGGATAGTTGCAACACTAATAACGCGCTCGCTACGCTCTGTCATACCACGTTCGTTAGTTTTGTACTCACGGTAGACTGTCGCCATTGGCTTGCCGATATGCGTTGCAGAGAAGTCACTCATCTTCTTACCACCAGCGTGGTCTAGAGAGATGTTTACTTCTGACATGCCCATTTTATCAACGCCCGCGCGCGCATTTACAATATGCTCACCTGTTAGTACTGGACGCTTAGCAAGAATCACTGTACGACCATCGTTGTCTTTCAGGACAAGGTCTTGGCTACTACGTGCTTGACCTGCGTCTTTCACTTCGTAGAACGCAAGACTTGCTGTTGCGCCAATGACGTTTTTCGCTTGTGCAGGGTCTTGAACACCTGGTAGCTCGATACGAATGCTCTCTTTACCTTGGCGTTGTACCAACGCTTCAGTAATACCAAGCTCTTCGATACGACCACGCATGATCTTCAAGTTTTGTTGCAGTGTCGTTGTTTGGAATTCTTGGATGTTTTGTTCGCTTGGTTGAAGTTCAAAGCCACGATCTGCGCTTGTCATTGTCCAACCAGGGTAGTTTTGACGAATGAATTGGCTCGCCGCTTTTAAGCCCGCTTCGTTTTCACTATTTACTGCGATGTGGTTATGCGCTTCAGCACGAACTTGAACGCCACGTACACGTTGCTCACGCAGGCTCGCTTTGATCTCATCAACCAATGCGTCGCGCTGCTCTTCAAACGCTTTATTTACATCTACATTCAATAGGAATTGAACGCCGCCACGAAGATCAAGACCAAGCTTGATTGGGCTGAAACCCATCTCGTTTAACCATTCTGGGGCAACAGACACGTATGAGAACGTGATGCTGTCATCTTTGCCTAACTGATCGTTAAGCAATACACGCGCCTTACTTTGCGCATCTTCACCATCAAAAACAATGGTGGTCTTACCATCTTTTTCAATGATTTTAGAGGCTGGAATATGGTGCGTTTTTAACAGCTGGTCGAGCTGAACCACTGACATCGCACTGTTGTTTTGGTCAGCAAACGTCACCTGAATAGAAGGCTGCTCACCAAACCAAGTTGGGATGGCGCTAAGGGTTAAGATAATAACCGTCGTAATTAAAACGACGTATTTCCATGCCGAATAGTGATTCAGCACTTTTCTGTTCTTTTGTGGTTTTGGTGTTTTCTTCATGTAAACATCATCCCTTCACTGCTCAGTGAAGTTTTATTTAGTTAGATTCAAGACACGACAAAACGCTCACCTGAACAACATACAGGTATGGAATGCCCAGAGCTTCAGTTACTCTGTTGAAGAATTGCCGTGTTAGAAATGCACAAAATGTGCAGAGTGATGGTGTTTAAGCAGAAAACTGACTATTGAGGGCGACATACATCGCATTGGTTTCTTTCCAACCAGAAAGGCGGTGGTCGCTAACAAAGTGATTAAATGTCGATTGGCTTTGACGCCAGCTGATATCCATAAGGCTATAGGCATAGCCAGCATCAGCATAAAACGGGGCATTTAAATCGCCGATGAAATCAATGTGTTCATCGTCAATGTTCTCACGAAGGTGCGTTGTCCAACGTTGAGAATTAAAGATGGCAAACGAATCTTGGAAAGCATGACCTTCAGATACTGGAGATTGGGTGCTTTCCTCAGAGAGTTCTGAGAAATCAACTGGAGAGTTCGATGCAGAGTTGCTCGCCGTAAATGGCTGCAACTTAGAAAAGTGAGGTAAGTAGGATTTCTGTTCTGCTTGTGCAGCCGACGCCTGCATTGGCGATAAAGCCATTGCAAGAAGCAGCAAAAACAGTTTTCTAACGTAAATCCAAGGCATGGTAGCTCACTTAAAACAAAACGAGCCGAGTTCTTCAACTCAGCTCGGTGATAGTATTCCTATTGCTTATACTTAACAACTAAAAAGTTATAAATCTCTGTTTCCAACCGTGGAACGCAGTTGCCAGCAAGCCTTAAGCGGTATTCATCGATAAAATATTTCACCTTTATCGACATCCAAATAGATTTTGTTTTCTTGTTCCAAGCCACCGCAGTAGATGAAGTAAACATTGCGGGTTTTGTAAGTGACAGAACGCACCCACCCACCTAATTCTTCAAAATCACTTGGGTCGCAAGTCTCATCATCGAGCAGTTGCTGCGTTTTGTTACGAAACATATCGAGATGCGTTTTTAAATCGTCTGATTTTTGCAAATACCCATCAAGGATCTCCAAGCGCTCTTGCTCTTTGATGACAGGTTCTGAGTCTGATAATCCTTTTGAGTCTACCCACTCAGCGGTCTCTTCCCCACCCTCTTCATACACAATGTAATCCGTCAAGCGGAACCAGCCATTAGATTTCTCCAAAACCGATACCTTCTCACCTTTATACAGCGCATCAATAATCAACGCCTGATGATCTGGCTTATTGTAAACATCGATCCGGCGCTCAATCACATAGTACTCGGTGACCTCAGGTGCGGGCGCCTCAAGATCCATAATCGGTTTGGGTTTTTCTGCAGGTTCGGCTGGTTTCTCTGGCTCTTTTTCCTGTTCAGCGACAGGGTCGTCTTGCTGCATAAAGAAGAAGTAATACCCTGCGCCCGCTCCCCCTAACAAGAGCAAGACAACTATTAAGATCAAGGCTTTCTTCATATTCCGTTCCTTTTTCATTCCTTACGCAGTAAGCACCGTCACACTAACTATACTGATAGAGAGTGCATAACGGACGCAAAAACTAATCAACGAGAAAGCTAATTAGTGTGAAAACAATGATGAATAAGTTCAAATGGATATTGCTACTGCTTCCACTTCCTGCTTACGCAAGCATTCAGTGTGACCACGCATCATGGAATGACAATCTTACCCAATTCAACCGTTTAGAGTCCAATTACAATAGATACGTTGAGACATTCAATACGCTTCTCACTGAACACAAACAAAGACAACTGCTCTCTCAGACCTTCTCCCTACGTGAACTAACCTTGTTGTGGCAGGCACAAACTAACCAACGAGCTTTTCAAAGTCAGCTTAAGGCGTCGATTCAATATCGCGAAGAACTCACCAGTAAAGCGCGAGAGTTAGAGAAACTCAGCATTGAGTCAAATTGGATGGCAAACGGATGGCAAAAACTCGCAAGTAAATGTGAAATTTCTGATGCCACAGCCAACCAAATTAGCGCCGAATGGTATCAAACAAACGCTTCCCAACTCGCTAAAGATTATACGCAACTGGCAACACAATACCTTGGTTTAGCGCAGCTGTACGATAAAGAAGCCAATGCATTAAAATACGTGCAAAATGAATCTGACTAAGTCTGTTCATATTGGGATTGTTCCCTTTATTGAAATTGAGCAATTAATAGGCAAACAGGTCAATTTATAGAGAGGTACGTCACAATAACGCTTTACTTACGAGCAGATTTTGGGTAATTTACCCATTAACAAAATTTAATATAAAGTCACATTTGGCTGGAGATGATGCTAAACCAATGGTTATCAATCGATTAAGTAACAGGGATTGTCCTAATGCTACCAAAGCCAAGTTTTTGTCAGTAGTTAGGCATGTTAAAGAGTTCGGTTCAATCAGTGATTTGGACCTATGTAAAATCTTCGGAGAAACAATTTGGAGTGATGGGAGGGAATACCATTCAGCTGCTTTCTCTTTTAGGGTTGATAGACACACAGGTAACTGTGAGATCTCAAAATACAAATACCAATAAGGCTTAAAAGACTATTCGAACGGAGACAGGAAACTGTCTCCGTTTTTTATTGTCGGTTATTTTGGCATCACGATAGTAAAATCATGATCGGAATAACCTTCAATTAAGTAACTTCTCTCACTCAGCAGCTTGCAATAACGCAGTACACCATCTTTGTTGTGAGACTCTAACATCCGCATGCTGGGTAACTTAGCCTCATCCAACAGATTAAACACACAAGCAATACTCGCAGTCTGATACATTTTCTCAATCATCTCGATTGTATGATTTGGGTTGGCAGATTGGTAATTGAGCGAGCCAGATGCAAATACATAGTGCGCTTTCGGCAAAATCAAGTTAGAGAAATCGCCCCGGATAAACTGCGTATCAGTAATGAAATGACGCTTGCGAGATTCCACGATAAACCGCTTTTGTTGATCAATGCCGATATAATGACTGGGGCTATTGCCTTTTTGTTCTATATACGCCAACAAATCTCCATATCCACAACCAATATCAAGAATACTTTTGCCATTAAGGTCTAAATCCCGACATAAGGCTTCAAAGCGTGTGACTTGGCTGAAAGTGTCTTGCCACCCCAGCGTCCTGGCTCTGTCTTCGCCAAATTGTTTGTGTCTTTTTCGGTGATAATGTGCGATGCGTAATCTGTCGAGCCACTTCATGATTGCTTTGTTTGTTGGGTTTGTGAATAACCGTATTTATGAGTATACCCAGTAACTTCAAGATGCAGAATTCTGAGCATTGTCATTGATTCGAGGTCAAGGAAAACAACGCCGCGTCTACAAGACAAATCGTTCTCGAAGAACCTAGCATCTCGAGGTTACTTAGGTATAAATCGGTAAGTTACCATTTCCTTTCACTTGGCGAATCGCTAAGTGCGTATGAATATCTTTGACGTTTTCAAGGATCTGGAGTTTTCGCGTAAAAGCTTCATAGCCAGTGAGATCTCTACTCACCACTTCTAATAGATAATCGTACGCCCCAGAAACAACATGGCAGGAGATCACTTCTTCCATTTCGCTTACCGCTTGCTCAAATTCATCTATTGAACTGGCTTGGTGATTATTAAGGCTTACTTCAACGAATACCGTCATTGCAATTCCCGCTTGTTCGCGAGAAACCATTGCGCGGTAACCACTGATCACGCCTTCTTGTTCCAAGCGTTTAATTCTTCGCGCACAAGGGGAAGCGGAAAGCCCCACTCTATCTGCCAGTTCGCTTGTTGTCATTGTGGCGTCTTGCTGGATCAAATCCAATAACTGTCGGTCAATTTTATCCATCTTGCCTTCCTTGCCAGATTTCGCCATGATTTTTTAATTCCATGCCGAAATTCACTAAGTTCTAACTGTATTAAGTCATATTTTGCCACCATTGAGCGTCACTTTCATTCGATAATTAACACATTATTTACAAATAAACGGAACCTCCCATGGCATTAGGATACGCCGCAATCATCACAACGCTCTTTCTTTGGTCTGGTTTCTTTCTATCGCTACGTGGAGGCGCAATTTCAGCCCTTCAACCTGCCGATATTGCCTTAACTCGCTTTTTCATTCCGGCGTTGGTGTTACTTCCTTTCGTCCTCAAATCCATGGATAAAGTACGCGCAGTACCGAACAAATATCTTATCGGTATCGTCATCGGAAGCGGACTCCCATACTTGCTCGTTGCTGGCACCGCTATGCACTTTGCCCCAGTCGCCCATGGCAGTGCTCTGATACCTGGCACTTTGCCTCTGTTTGTCTCTGCGATTGCGGTCATTTGTTACCAGCAACCTCTTTGCCAACATCGTATGGTCGGTTTGTCTGCTGTCTTACTTGGGATTATGGTGTTCCTGCTGTCCAATCTCGGTGAAGAATACAACTGGGCACAATTAAAAGGGCACTTACTGTTTCTAGTCGGCAGCTTAATGTGGGCGGTATTTACCATCAGTGCTCGCGTTGCAAATTTAAGTGCTTATGTTTGCGCTGGGTTTGTTTCAGTCATTTCGTTTGCATTGCTGATTGTCGCTGTAGGTTTCGGTTGGTTGGATAGTTATTTAGCCATCACACCTATCACTGATTGGCCATGGAAAGAGCTTGTTGGTCATCTCGTATTACAAGGTATCGGAGCAGGTCTATTAGCATCTTTCACTTTTCTTTACGCAATCAGAACCATTGGAGCGGAAGCCAGCGCCGCATTCGGATCTCTCACACCAGTATTGGCAACCTTACTCGCAATGCCAGTGTTTAATGAGCAGCCTGATACCCTTACATGGTGTGCTTTAATATTGGTGACTTGCGGTAGTATCGTGGCGAGTAATATCCTGATGAAACAAGACCCTAGTCAGAAATATCAGCCACCTGTTCACAGATAACAATAAAATTGCATAACTTTTTACAGGCACCTATTGAAAGCCAAAATAGCGTTTTGATAACCTGTTGCGATAATAAATTAAACGTCAGATGTTATGCCTTCAACTCATACAAAAGATGAACTGCATAAATTCCTAAAAACAGGGATGCGAATCTCGGTAAATTTCGAGTTCGGTCAGGAAGAAAAGTACATTTACGCTGCTACTTATTTAGGGCTTAAAGAAAACGCTTATATCATTCTCGACATACCCGCTCGGTTATTAGAAGAGCAAGCGCTAAGAAAACTCACCAATGTGGACGTTGTTATCCGTGGTGTGTCAGATACAGATCTGGGGCATGTGATTGCTTTTAAGACCAGTGTGCTGATGAACTTGGTCCGACCGTCTCCGTTATTGTTTGTACGGATTCCTGCCACCTTCGCGACGAAGCCTGTACGTGAGCATGAGCGTTATAAATTGCAATTAGACTGTGCAATAGACCACACTGGCAATAAATATGATGGCAGTTTGGTCGACTTCTCTCTTTCTGGCTGTGGAATTTCGACGTTGGTTGAACCCGAGTTTGAAATCGGTGAGCGAATTACGATTGAATCCCCTTTAAGTGGCTATATCGACGAAGAAAACCACTGCTCAGTTGCCAATATTAAGAAGCTACCAAAAGGTTGGATTATAGGCGTGAAATTTGAGGTACCGCTTGATATGTCCGAAGAATTGAAGAATGAGTTACTAGAGCATTCTTTTTCAGCCAGCACGATTTAGGCTGCATAAGGTTCTCAACCGTAAAGAACTAAAAAGGGAGCATCATGCTCCCTTTGCTATTTCTGCATTACGTCCGTTCTAGCAAAAATCTTTGCTTAAAATCGACAAACGCTTCATGTAATGCGTTTTCTTTGATTGGCTTGAGCAAGACATAATTCGCCCCTGCCGCCATAAATGCATCACTAGTTTCTTTAGCTGTATCAGCCGTACAGGCATAAATAGGCGTACCAAGTCGCAAGTTCTGACGGATCTCATGAGTTGTTTCAATACCACCAAGATGCGGTAATTGATTGTCCATCAAGATAAGGTCATAAGTATTGTCCGCGAGAAACTCCATCGCTTCTAATCCATCTTTTGCCCAATCAACCTGCATTTTGTACTTCTTGCAGAACGCCTGAAGAATAAAGGCATTGGTGTGATTGTCCTCCACCAGCAACACTTTCAAACTCTCATCAAACAAAGCTTCAGGCTTAACGCGTTGACTGACTTCTAACGGTCGGAATACACGCTCACGGTCTTTTACCGGCAATGTCACAACGAAAGTTGTGCCCATCCCTTTACTACTACGAACCTGAACATCGCCTTCCAACATATCGACAAGATTCTTAACGATGGTTAAGCCTAAACCACTGCCACCGTATTCTCGTGTTGTTGTTGCTTCTTCTTGTACAAACGGTTCGAACATTTGGTCTAACTTGTCCGACTCAATCCCGATCCCCGTATCAGTAATTTCAACAACCAATACACTGTTCTCTGCACCATAAAATTGCTCAAGCTCGGCATGGATCCGGATAGAACCCGACGGAGTAAACTTGGCGGAGTTACTAACAAGGTTAAACAGAATTTGGTTGAGTCGAACTTGATCCGTAAAGATTTCGACATTCGGATCCAGTTTGTTTTCGATAACCAGCTCAACCCCTTTATTTGTACAGATTGGACGATAGATATTTTCCAATGTGCGAATCGTATCGGAGAATGAGAACGGGTGCTTCTGAATATTAAACTTACCTTGCTCTATCTTGGAGAAATCCAAAATATCATTCAGTACGGCAAGTAAGTGCTCACCACTGTGGCACAGAACATCAATTTGGTTCTTCTGCTCTTGAGTTTCTACCGTATCTTTAAGCAATTGCGCAACACCTAAGATACCGTTAATTGGAGTACGGATCTCATGACTCATCTTCGCAAGGAAATCAGCTCTAGCTTGTGCAGACTTCTCTGCTTCTCTACGTGCGATATTACTTTGCTTTTCCGCTTCAATCAGAGTCGTAATGTCTTGCCCTTGCACAATGATGCCACTGATATCACCATCGACACGAATTGGTGATAGGTTCCAACGGTAAATCTTATTCCCAATTGGAACGTTGACGCCTGTTAACGTCGCACCTTGCGCTGCCATCTTCAGGTGAGGTGTCAATTTATCTTTGAAGCCTTGGAAGACAGGATGCATGGTTTCATTGTCATCTTCGATAACGAGCTCTTTGCGTGCTGCAGGGTTCATTTGGATAAGAACACTTTCCTCAGACCACACCATAATCGGTGATAACGCGAAGTTAAACAGGTCTCGGAATGACTTCTTCTGCGCCTCTAGTTCCTCAAAAGTACTTTCAAGAGTAGAGCCAATATGATCGAACTCTTCGATATCCGAACCATCAAAGCGCTCAAAGCCCTTTTCCTCACGCGCGGAACGAGTGTAGGACATCAGAGACTCCAACTGCGCCGCTACCTTACTCTCGATCCATTCTTTAGTGAGCAACGCAATCATGATCATACCGATGATAGAAGCCAACATTGCTAGGATATGTTGGATCTGCAACGTAACAACGCTTTGGTTATCCTGCACAGTAAGCAAGCATAACTCTGTCGTCACGGCATTCACTTCTATTGGAGTTTGAATCACTAAAAGTTTGTCGAGCCTTCTTTCTGAACCTTTGCGCTGCAAAATATCCGCAACATTGTATGGCTCGTCACCAATTAAGGAGTTAGCTAAAGGGACGTTATTCGCCACAAGGACCACATTGTCGACATTACTTTCGCTTTTTAGCTTCTCCATCAAAGCGAAGTTGTTATCAAGCACTACAACATTAAAAGAGAAGCCAAGCACTTCACCTGTCGCAGGATCCAACACTGGCACGCGACGCGTCAGCATATGTCTAGAACCAATAGAGGTCATCACATTAATGTAATACCAGTTATTACTAAAGGTGACGCGGTTCGCCAAACTGTCGAGGATAAGATCATTCACACCATAGAAATGTGCATTACCATCATCCCAAATGATGCCCTTATGATCGGTCAGAAAGCGAAACTCTGGCGTGTGCGATGGGTCACTTTGATCGATACTGAGAAAGAAAAAGTTAAGTGCATCAGTGTCGCGATTGGTGTAAAAGTCACGAATCACTTCACTTTTTGAGTTGCTGTCATGATGTATTTGAATCGCCGCAAAGTGACTATCAAATATATTGTGGATCAATGCAGAGGTTTGTTGCTTCGTTCTGTCGACTTCTTGCCAAATGATCTGTTTAGAGAAGTAATAGCTCTGAATAAAAATCCCTAGAATGATCGGAGCAAGAACAAGAATGATGATCTTTGTTATGAGCGTCGCCAGTGAGCGACGCTTCTTTATGTTTGATCGAGTTATTGTCATCAATTATCTGAATATCTAAATGCACGCTTCTTCAGCGTTTCGATTCTTTCCGGTGAATCGGCTTTGGTAACAATTTCAAAATCACCGGAATATACGGTTGGGACAGGTTTTCCTTCCAAATCCCACTTAATAGCTTCTGCCATGGCAATACCAGTATCATCATTCATACGCATGACAGTGATATCTAAGTCGCCTTTCTGAATAGCGTCAAGCTCTGCTGAACCACCGCCCCAACCGTTGATCATAACGTCACTTCGCCCTAAATCTGCTAACGCCTCAACAGCGCCTAACGCAACATCAGTCGAGCACGCATAAATAAAATCAACATCTGGGTGCTTTTCTAAACTTGCTTTTGCAGCATCATATCCCGACTGCTTTGTTGCTTTAGTGTAGTACGCTGATTGTAGTTCAAAGTTATTATCACGGTTAACCTGATGAATAAACGTGTCACCTCTCACATCACTAATGTACCCTTCCGAGAAATAGAGCACACTGTAATAGGTGTGCTTCGGAAAGTACTTTCCGAATTCTGTCGCTAATTCACGGCTACCTTCCGCGTGATCAAATCCGACATATAAAAACGGTTGATGTTTATCCCATTCACGCACTGGTGTCGTGATATTTTGTAAGATCAATTTGGTGTTTGTTGAATCAAGAACGTGTTCAACAAATTTGCGGTGTCTGGTTGTATCTAACGTAAAAATCAAATAATCGGATTTGCTCTTCAGCGCTTCCATTAACGACAAGCTTTGCTGCTTAATATCCGCATTAGGGCGTGTGAAAACTTGGTTGATCTGATAGTTGATATTTAGCTTGTCCAAGCGCTTTTCAAATGCCGCAATGTTTCTTACCCAGTAATCAGATACTTGCTGCCCCGGATAAACCACGGATATTTTAAGCGGACGCTTTTTGTTTTTAGAGAATGGTACAGGACGTTCACGAACGGCTTCTGCTAAAGCATTAGTGAGTTTTCGCTGCTGCGGGAATTCATCCAAGAACTCTTGATAACCCCAGTAGCCATTGAGCACTTGCGTTGCATGTGAAACAGGAGAGAAACCGACCATAGAAATCAGGGAAAATAGTAACGCTTTTTTCATCTGTTGCTCTTTTAGTTTTTTATGGAGCATGGAACTGCTCTATTTTATTACCTAGCCGAGTCATCCTTTACCCTATAATTCTGATATCCATAAATTGCCCGCTTCTATATAAATTTTTTTGATATTAAGCCTAGCAGGGCATCAATGTATTATGTGTTACTGTCGCCTGAAATGATACCCATAATAGACAAAAATAAACCGCCATTTGAAGGCGGTTTGCTCTCTAATACGCATAGTGTTAATTCAAATTGCCCAACATTGAACTAGCAGCACATATTTGTACTTTTTAGTTGATTAGAAGTTGTACAGCTCAATATTGGTCGAAAATGTCACTTGTGAAAATCAATGATTAATTTGAACACTTCACTCGTGCTTGAAATGCAAGAACATGTTTTTCATCGATGCAAATTTCAGCATCTTCGCTGACTAATAGCTCTTTCTTAGCTTTAGTCAGTTGCTTGATAAAGTATTCCGCTTTCATCGCGACGCTTTTGCTTTCAAAAGAAGAGAACCATTCCAAGGTTAATGGTCCCTTCCCTTTCAGTGCTTTTGCACCTTTCCCGCTCTGATGCTGTTTGAAGCGTCGATCCACATCATTCGTTACACCACAATACAGCGCATTGCGGTTATTACGGATTAGATAGACGCTCCAATTTTGCTCGGCAGTCTCACTCATGAAAGCAGAGATTCAACCTGTTCTTTTAATGCGGTCAGCTCTGCACGAAGTTCTGCCACTTCTTGTTCTAACTGGCTAATGCGCTCAGAACCGGCTGATGATGGCGCCGCACTTGCCACAGCCAACTCACTGATGTCTACCTCACCACAAAATAGATGCATGTAACGTGATTCACGCTTGCCCGCCTCGCGAGGCAGTTTAACCACAAGAGGTCCTTTCTCTTCGCTTGCAAGGTGCTCAAGAACGTTTTCAACTTCCTTTACATCATTAAATGTTGCTAGACGATTAGTGCGCGTGCGAATTTCGCCAGGGGTTTGAGCACCACGAAGCAGCATGCAACATACGATGCCTTTCTCTTGCTCGGTAAGTTGTAGGTCGCCAAACTCGGTATTACAGAATCGGTGTTGGTATTTGCTGACACGGCTATTGAAACCACTTTCATCACTGACAAGACGACGCTCGATGAGTGCATCAACCGCGTCTAGTACGTCTGCTTCAGACAATGACATGACAGGTTCGCGGTTGCTTTTTTGATTACATGCGTTCGTCAGCGCGTTAAGGCTTAGGGGGTATTGGTCGGGGGTGGTGACTTCTTTTTCGATTAAGCAGCCAATTACTCGTGCTTCAATTGCCGTTAGCTCAACTTTCATAATGCATTTCCTTATTATTGTTGCATTTGAATTTGGGTATCAGGCTAAAGCATAGCGCATGGACCTGACACCCTTTGCGAATCGGGTTAGGTCTTAATGCTCTGATAGAATCGACACTTTGGTCATTTTTCCATTCTCGTCAATCATCATTATCTTCGAACGATTGAGTTCGACTTCAGTGATTTCGAGTTGCGTTCTAGCAGCCACATACGCTGCTTTGAGTTTGGTAGCCAAAGAATCGTCTTGGTTATCGACCTCTTGGCTTTCGACTTGCTCCGCAATAGTCCCAGAGTTCATTTCGAGCTTCATATTTTTGTATTGAATGAAGTTGATGATATAGCGAAGGCTCCACCATGACAACGAGTCCCTTCACTCAAGTGAGCAACATTCACGCTTTTAGCACTCGATTGTTAATGTCACATCAGAATTGATGGATAAATGTCCAACCCAGCATGACGTTTGATCTAAAGACTGTTATGCCACGAGATGTTGTGCTTTAATCGAATCAGATATTCACAAATTAGGAAAGGGAACCATGAGTAGCGTATTTGAAATCGTGAACCAAGCTCGTCGTAAAAACAAACTAAAACGTGAGCTGCTTGATAACGAGAAAAAAGTTCGTGACAACCGTAAACGTGTAGACCTACTAGAAAACCTTCTAGACTACATCAAACCAGAAATGTCTCACGACGAAATCGTTGCAATCATCAAGAACATGAAAGCAGACTACGAAGACCGCGTTGACGATCACATCATCAAGAGTGCAGAAATTTCTAAAGCACGTCGTGACATCAGCCGTCGTATTCGCGAACTGACTGAAGAAGACAAACAAACTAGCGGCAAAAAATAAGCCCAAATAGTTGTAGAATTTAACCCCGAGCAGGGATAACTTGCTCGGGGTTTCTTTTTGTAACTTACAAAACCAGTGTGTACAATAACACCAATTCTTGTTCCCAAAACACCCAATTTCTCTATGTCTTCTACTTCTTCTAGCGTGCAACCAACGTTAGCAAAACAACTTTTCACTATGACCTGGCCAATGCTGTTTGGCGTATTGTCATTGATGAGCTTCCAACTTGTCGACAGTGCCTTCATTGGGCAACTGGGCGTTTTACCACTTGCGGCACAAGGCTTCACTTTACCATTACAAATGGTGGTTATTGGCATTCAAGTTGGTTTGGGTATTGCCACTACCGCAGTGATATCGAAAGCACTAGGAGCAAACGACACCCACTACGCAAAACAATTAGGTGGGTTAGTCCTCATGATTGGCTCTGTCGGCGTAGCTGTACTTGGTTTGATCATTTGGTTATTGCGTTACCCTATTCTCTCTTTATTAAGCGCACCAGAAACCGTCATGCCAATTATCGACAGCTACTGGCCATGGTGGTTGCTAAGCTCATGGACGGGTGCTGTGCTGTACTTCTATTACAGTATTTGTCGTTCTAATGGTAATACCATGCTGCCAGGCACTATGATGATGGTCACCAGTGTAGTGAACTTAGTGCTCGATCCACTATTCATTTTCACCTTTGATTTAGGCATCAACGGTGCCGCTATCGCTACGATAATCGCGTTCGGGTTTGGCATTTTGGTTGTGGCGCCTCGCGTACAAAAAAATCACTGGGCGACGTTCCAATGGCAAGAGCTGGATGTTGTGAAAAGCGTTCGCTCCATCGGTCACATTATGGGACCGGCAATGATCAGCCAATTATTACCACCACTCTCTTCTATGCTGGCGACGAAGCTATTGGCAGGCTTTGGTACCGCAGCGGTAGCATCATGGGCGTTAGGCTCTCGTTATGAGTTTTTTGCTATTGTTTCTGTACTTGCACTGACGATGTCAATGCCGCCGATGGTTGGTCGTCTACTAGGAGCGAAAAACTACACCGACATTCAGTCTCTCATCTCGATTGCGGTTAAGTTCATACTTGGTTTCCAATTGCTGATTGCTGTGATTACGTTTATCGCTGCAGACCCACTGGCATTATTGATGACCAGCGACGCGCAAGTCACCCATGTACTTGAAATGCACTTGATGATTGTACCTATCAGTTTGGGCTCGCTTGGTGTATGTATGTTGATGGTTTCGATCTGTAACGCCCTTGGTAAGTCCTACACGGCACTGACCATTTCGGCACTGCGCCTATTTTTGTTCTTCCTTCCGTGTTTGTGGATCGGTGCACAAATGGGTGGGATTCAAGGGCTACTTATTGGCGCGTGTTTGGGTAATATCTTAGCTGGTATCGCGGCTTACTTAACCTATAGAAAAACAATTCGTAAGCTCACAGAAGCGCATGCTGCCGCTTAAATAAGCAAGAAAAACGAAAGCCCTCGCATTGAGGGCTTTATGGTTTTTATACACTAGGGTCTGTTGATCTTTCGCGGTTAAATTTCACTCAGATGGGGACGCCTAGCCGAACCCTTTGGGCAGCGTTTGTAAAGAAAGACGTTAGCCTAGCGCCACTTTATCCGCTGGGAACACAACACCAGTCTGTCTTCTCACCTCAGTGAGCACTTTAGCAACGATAAGTGAGCGCTGCTTCATTTGTGGATCAATCGAGCCAACTTTGAGTTGCTTAGCAAATGCTTGCGCTTCGTAGAACATGTGGTTCTCTTCTTGAGGCAATGTTAGTACTTGTTTACTCTCACCTCGCAAAATGCGCTCAACACCACGTCCTGTGGCAATCATATCTACCAGCACACTGCCCTGTTCACCCTGGAATTCACTTGGGATTAGCGAATCGCTTACCTTGGAATGTAATAGGTTCACGTTAAAGCCGTCATACGCCAACGTCACACTGCCACAACCATCGACGCCAGAAGGCAAAATGTGAGCACTTGCTTCTATGCTGTTAGGCTCGCCAAACAACTCAATCGCGGAGCCAACACAGTAGTAACCGATGTCCATAATCGAACCGTTGGAAAATTCTGGATTAAATGTATTTGGATTCTCGCCATTTAAATATTTCTGATATCGAGAAGAGTACTGACAATAACTGATCGTGGCATGACGAAGAGGGGCGATCGCTGGTAGGCTGTCTTTTAGCACTTGAAAATTCGGCGTATATGGTGACATGAAAGCTTCGAACAACACGACGTTATTTTCTTCAGCGGTCTTAAACATCGCCTGAGCAAGAGGATAATTTGAAGCCATCGGCTTTTCGCAAATCACGTGCTTACCCGCTTTAAGCATTTGCATTGCCTGAGGCGCATGCAACGAATTTGGACTCGCTATGTAAACGGCATCGATATCGTTATCAGCCCCCAATGCTTCTACGCTATCGTAATAAGATTGCGCATTATAAGGCTTGCCAAATTCGCGCGCTTTCTCAACATCACGTGAATACACAGCTTGAAGAGAAAATTCTTTGGTCTGAAGCGCAGCTTCAACAAATTGTTGAGAGATCCAGTTCGTCCCGATCACAGCAAGTTTGAACATGTTACTTCCTTTTCTTTATCGTTCTAGAAGCCGTAAGGAGTTCGGCTCGCAGACACGATTTAAGCAAGCTTTAGTTCATTAAACAACTCAAACAGTTGATTCGACTTGTAAGGTTTCGGTAAGTAAGCATCCATTCCCGCAGCAAAGCAGTTTTGAATATCTTCTTCGAGCACACTTGCTGTCAAAGCAATAATGGTGATCTTCCCACTTCCTACTTCTTTCTCCCAGCGGCGAATTTCTTTTGTTGCGGTCAAACCATCCATAACTGGCATCATGCAATCCATAAGAATTGCATCAAACTTCTCCCCCTTAGTGATGGCTTCTAATGCCTCTTGCCCATTGCTGGCAATCAGATAATCGTATCCCGCCTTGTCTAAGAAAAAGCTGGCTATCTTTTGGTTCATCAAGTTATCTTCAGCAATCAAAATACGACGATGTGTACGTGACTGGTTGATATTATGAACGACTGCCGAATGTGTGACATGGTAACTTTGAGTATTTTGTTCAATGTGCGCGAGTTCATCAATAGCATGCCTAAAGCGGTTACCTAAAAAAGGTAAAGTCAGCACAGAATGAATACGCTCAGAATTGGTGTAGGTAGAGATCAAATGATGTTGGCAAACAATGATTCGGCTAATATCAACCGTACGCGCTAACTCGTCTATTACAGAATCCAACGCCACTCTGCCATCATGACAATAAAAGATCACTTCCAGCCCCTTTGTAGAAGTCGGTAAATCCTTAATGCTACTTACCTCTGAAAGCTGAATACCAGCTAAACGACACTCTTTCATAATTTGATCGGCATACGCGTAGTTATCTCCAATGAGAATACCGTTACGAATGGTTTCTGAGCGCCAACCTACGGTCGGCAACACTTCCACTTCAATTGAGAACTCAAAACTGGTTCCCACTCCTTTTGAAGACGTCGCGGTTAACTTGCCGCCCATCATAGCCACCAGTTGACGACAAATGGCCAAGCCTAGTCCTGTCCCTCCAAACTGACGTGATATACCTTCGTCTTCTTGAGTGAAAGGCTCGAAGATGGAATCAAGCTTGTCCTTTTCTATACCTACACCGGTGTCGGATACTCGAAAAATCAAAAATACGCTCTTTTGTGTGGTGGATTCTTGGTAGTCAACATCCACATTGATGCAGCCCTTCTCTGTGAACTTCACCGCGTTCGATACCAAGTTCATAACAATTTGTTTGATTCGATGGTCATCAACCTTGATGCGCGCAGGAATGCGCTCATCTAAATTGATATTCAGTTCTAATTGCTTGGACGTGGCTTTGGACTGGAACAAAGTCATCGATTGGTACACGACTTCACGAATATCTGTTTCGATAAGAGAAAGCTGTAAATGACCTGATTCAATCTTAGATAGATCAAGGATGTCATTAAGTAACGTGAGCAAGGTATGCGACGAGGTATCAATATCGGTTAAGACTTCTTTTTGATGATCTGAAAGTTCACTTTGTGACAGGATCTCTGTCATCCCGATAATCCCGTTCAAAGGGGTTCGAATTTCATGAGACATGCTTGCAAGAAAGACCGACTTTGCGCGGTTTGCCGAAATAGCAGATTCTTTGGTTTGCAAAATCTCTTCTGTTTGTCGGTTTTGCTCCTCCATCATTCGATTAACTTGTTGTGCAAAGATCGTGAACTCATCATTGCCATCAACCACCACCTTCTCCCCCTTTACATGTTCATGGATTAAGGTGTTAAGCGAATGAATAATCGAGTCCAATTTACTATGCACACGATACCAAGTACCAAAGCCTAACCAACATAACAGGATGATGATGACCATCACGCCCGAGGTCATGAGTGTTATGCTCTGCTTTTGCGAACTGACTTGGACCAATAATGCGCTTTCAACCTGTTGCGTGAAACCTGCGGTCATGACTTGCAAACGTTGAACACGGTGGTCAAGATCTCGTAAATAAGTCACATAGTCAGATTGGGACATCTCTCCTGCCAATAAACGTCCTCGGGCTTCGATACTCGACAAATAACGAGGAGACGTATACAAACTAAGGAGCTTTTCTACCTGCTCATTTGATGCACCTAACTTTAAGAATCCTTCCAGACTTTGCTGTTGGCGCTCAATGGCTTGAAAGAACATGTTTTGATTCGGTTGGCTATCAGGCTGTAGCACCAACCGATACGTCAACCAAGCTTCTTTTTGCGTCCAGTAAGAAAGTTGAGCAAGATAAGCGATGAAATCTTGCATCCAATGCGCTTCATCACTATCAAACAAGTGATTATGTTGAACCAGTGATTGAGACATTTCTTGCAACAGGCGAAACGACCAATCTCCGGCATCCACACTGTCTCTCAAGTCACCAGAGATCAAATCTAACATCGCTCGCTTAAGGTCATCAGAATACTCGGCAGTATAACTGTTCTGTATAAACTTCTCGTAGATAGAAAGCGCTCTATCACGTTGTACTTTCACTTCAATTGGTAAAGGCTGCTCTTCTCCATATCGATGACGCTCCTTCTCCATGTCATAGACAAAATGAGACGCTTCGGAAATCAGTTTCAATCCTTGAATATTACTGACCGTTTGATTGAGTTGATCGACTCTTTGAGAGTTAACGACAAATTGGTGAACGGCAAACACAGAAATAACCACCGCGGGTAACAGTGCGAGTAGAGCTAAACGTAATTTTATAGAAAGTTTTATCATCCGTTTGCCCGTGTTAGGAAAAGGCTCTCGAATTAATACTAGACCACTTTCATAGATTGAATATGAACTTGTATGAAGTGTTTTATCGGCAACTTAATCGGTCTGAACTGCCCAAACGGCTAAAAACAACACTCATTACCCTTCTATACATTGAGGTCATAAGAAGGAAAAATGTGATTGCTTGCAAAATTTTGCTGCATCATTTTTAAACAGATTTAGTTAAACCAACTCATACCATGGGCGAACTTAAAGATACCGCCTAAAATGGCGAAAAACGTTTACCATTTAAGTGTTAAAGATTATCCATATCACATTATTTAAAAGGAAGTTCACCTTGTTACATATACTCACTTTGAGATGAACCTTTATTGTCGCGAAATAAGTTTTATAGATAGGAAAAGTCAATCCCTATAAAACACCGCTTTAGTCACATTAATAAGCCAAAAAATGAATCATACCCCACACTTTTAACTGGATTTATTTTTCCTAGCAGAATAAGACCTCCACCCGTACAATCCGCACACATAATTATTACAACCTAATTACAAAACACCCTCACTTCACGCTCTACCGTTGAGGTAACAGCAGAAAGTAAGGTCAGCCCCCAAAACGTGAAAGGTCCAAAACAACAATGAGTCCAGAGAAATATCTCCAAGACTGGCAAACTAGCCAAACGATTGCTGAATCTATTTCCCCTCTTATTGGTAAGTTATATCGTCAAAAAGGAATCGAAGTGGTTCTGTTTGGTAAAACACTTATCAACGCAACAACCATCGACATTCTCAAAACTCACCGTATTGCAAGACGTTACACCGGAAGCCCTCTTTCTCTTGAACAAACCATGCCAATCATCCAAACGCTGTGCGAAATGAGCATCTCGTCTTGTCGTGTTGATGTTGGTCAGCTTGCTGGTATGTACTGGAAAGATCACGAAGATACTGCCGCACTTAGCGACTTTTTACACACAGCACTTCAAGGTGCTCGTGATGCCGACTCTTCTCTAGCAGCTCGTGACGTGGTTCTTTATGGCTTCGGTCGTATCGGTCGCCTATTGACTCGCCTGCTGATTGAAAAGAGTGGTCCGGGTTACCCGCTTCGTCTGCGTGCAATTGTTGTGCGTGGCGGAAAGAAAGGCGATCTAGAAAAACGTGCTAGCTTGCTCCGTCGTGACTCAGTTCATGGACAGTTCAACGGTAGTATCGTGATTGATGAAGAGCGTAAAGCACTGATCGTGAACGGTAACTACATTCAAATTATTTACGCGAATAACCCAAGTGATGTGGACTACTCAGTTTACGGCATCAACAACGCACTTGTTGTTGATAACACAGGTGTTTGGCGTGATGCCGAAGGTCTAAGCCAACACGTAGCATGTAACGGTGCAGAAAAAGTACTGCTTACTGCACCAGGTAAAGGCGACATCAAGAACGTCGTATTTGGTGTGAATGAATCTGTGATTCAAGAAGATGACACTATCATCTCCGCAGCGAGCTGTACGACTAACGCTATCACTCCGGTTCTTAAAGCCCTGAACGACAAGTACGGTGTGCTTTCTGGACACATTGAGACCGTTCACTCTTACACCAACGATCAAAACCTAATCGACAACTTCCACTCAGGCGATCGCCGTGGTCGTAGTGCTTCATTGAACATGGTTCTTACGTCAACAGGCGCAGCGAAAGCGGTAGCAAAAGCACTTCCAGAACTTGCAGGTAAGCTTACAGGCAACGCAATTCGTGTACCGACTCCGAACGTATCAATGGCTGTTGCAAACCTTAACTTGGGTGAAGATGTAGACCGTGATTCGCTGAACGAATACCTACGTGAAATGGCATTAAACTCTGAGCTTTCTGCGCAAATCGATTACACAGATTCGACAGAAATCGTATCAAGCGATCTAGTTGGCTCTCGCCACGCAGGTGTGGTCGACGGTCAAGCAACCATCGCTCAAGACAAGCGCTGTGTACTGTACATCTGGTACGACAACGAATTTGGTTACAGCTGCCAAGTTGTACACTGTATGGAACAAATGATGGGTGTTCGTTACCAAACATTCCCTCGATAAGGTGAACCTTGCTCCACAACGTTAACCACAATGTGTATCGAGCAACACCCCAGCATTTGTTTTAAATAATAAGCGCCTTGCGCATTACTAATATACTTCCCCGCTTATACGCCTGATGACCCTCAGGCGTTTTTTCGTTTTAAGACTCTTTGACATTCCTCAGACAAATCGATGCGAAATTGAACGGTATATTCATGTTTCGTTCATGTTCAGCGCAATAATATGAACCCATAGATTGAAAGAGAGGTCATGATTATGAATCGAATTATCGTTACTGCATTGGCACTGATTACTGGCTTTTTTACTTTGGTATTTAGCCTAATCATGGCGATTCCATTGACCATCGCAGCCCTGATTACTGGTAAACGTATTGAAAAGCGTGTGAAGCAAATGCAACAAGAAATGCATGAAGAGTATGAATTCAATACGGGTAAGTCCGACGCAATTGAAGGCGAGTTTGAAGAAGTTCGTCGCTAACGCTTCTGAAGGTTCCACACTCCCCCTATGTTCCTGAGCAACCTTCTTTGCTGACATCCTATCTCGTTAAGAGTTAGGATGTTTTTTTATTGGTCATCGACGAAAAAGGCTACCATTACGGTAGCCTTTTAACTTCATGAGCAGTGCATTCTACTTGGTTAAATCGTCACAACCACACGCACTGCCAGCAACATTAAAACGATGCCAGACAGTCGGTCAATCAATACAGCCTTTGAGCGAATACGGTCAACAACTCGTGAGTTAGACAATACCAATGTGATGAACGTATACCACAAACCATCAACAACAAATGGGGTCGCGACGATAATCATTTGGTTACTTAGGTCATTACCTAACGCAACAAATTGACTGAACAGTGCAATAAAGAACAGTGCAATTTTCGGACTTAGAATCGAAATCAGAAAACCCTCTCGCGCCGATTGCAAAACCGTCGTCTCTTCACCGGATTCTAACTTCGCCGCTACGCCCCCCTTTGAACGCAATGCATTGAAACCAAGATACGCCAAGTAAGCTGCACCAGCTAAACTAATAGTCTTAAATAACAATGGGCTTTGTTGAAGTACCACGGCCAAACCGATCAAGGTAATGAAAGCATAAATACCGATACCAAACGCGTGTGCCCATGCGGTAGCCAAACCATTCACACGACCACCAGCCAACGAGTGCTTAGCAACAATCGCTAAACTCGGTCCTGGCGACATCGCCCCTAGTAAACACACGGTAAAAAGTGATAGCCAAACTGTTAGTGTCATAAGAATCTCCCCTCTTTGACGCTAATCTATCAATGGAATAGGTATAATTAGAAATCAAAGTTTTTCATACTAGCCATGATTTGAAATCATAAGGCAACAATGCATTTATTATCGAATGGAATACTCTGAAATCTGCATGACCGAACGAATCTCTTCGCGCACCCATTTATGTGCAGGATCCGTATCGTATTTTGGATGCCACATTAACCAATACTGATGAATAGGCGTTTCGAGAGGTAGTGCTTTATGGGCTAAGTCCCAATGCTTTGCGAGATTGACCGCAATATGCTCTGGAACCACCATCAGATGTTCACTAGAAACTAGGCGATTGATAGCAGCAGAGAAGAAAGGCACTTTGAACGTGACATGACGTGTATGCCCTAGCTCTCTTAACGCGAAATCGGTGTAAGAATCTTTATCTCCACCGCCTGTTACTTTGATATGAGAGTAAGAAATTAAATCTTCAACGCTGATGCTATCTTGCTTTGCTAAAGGGTGAGAGGCTTTCATCAAACAGACTGATGAGTCTTCACCAATCTTCACACTAGACACACCTTGAGGCTTCTCTGGATACATGGAAGACGCGATATGAATACCAGTCTCATGAAGCTTATCTAGAAAGTCTGGTTGCCACAATCGATACGCCATATCCAACCGAGGAGCAAAGCCACTCAAGTGCGAGGCAATGTCAGGGAGTACGTATTGTGCGACGTAGTCACTCGATGCCAATACTAGCTCCCCTTTCCAATCTGCGGGTTCAAAAGGCTTGTCATCGAGAAGATGATCGAACTCAGCCAATAAGTCGTCCAACTTCTCTTTTAGAAGTAGTGCTCTTGGCGTTGGAATCAGTTGGTTCCCCTGCCGAACCAATAAGGGATCGCCGCACAACTCACGTAACTGCGCTAACTGACGGCTTACCGCCGATTGGGTGATATGCAAACGCTCGGCAGTTTTGCTCACATGGCACTCTTCAAGCAATACATGCAAAGAACGCAGCAGATTCAGATTGATGTTATTCAGCACGTTCTACCCATTTCGCGCGCCAATCTGCGGCGGCATACTCTTCTGGCCAGTATTCAACTTGTTTGCGAATCAACCCATCTCGCACGGTGTGAAAAGTAATCGCCCGATCGGAGCGGACGCCATCGCTTACTATAACGTCAGTGACCACTTGCTCACCGTCACTTACGATACGCTCTATAGTAAAGGTCCACTCACCTTCTGCTGGATAAGCAGAGTTCAATTGGGCAAAATTCTTTCTGCCACGAATCACTTCTTTCGTCAGTGGCCAAACTACTTCACAATCAGGCGCAAGGAGTTCCGCTGCTGCATAGAAGTCATTGCTTGCCATTACTTTCCAGAAGTTGAGGACGATGTCTTTCTCGGTCATTTTACGAACTTGCTCCCTGTCGTATTGAAAAACTCCGTTAACACGGTATGTGTCATCACGTTACGAAGCTCTGGATAGCTTTGGATATAGTCTCGAATCTCGTTGAGGCGAGCGATATTCGGAACTTCGACAAACAGCATCATATCGGTTTCACCACTGATTGCATGGCACCATTTCACACCATCAATTTTGTACAGATCATTCGCGTAGTTATCACAGTGATGACTAGAGGCTGATGTATCAAACTTCAGCGCCATATACGCACAAATCGTCGACTCTTTGGATGTCGCAATATCGGCATGATAGCCAAGGATCACTTGGTCATTTTCAAGCTTTTTGATTCGAGCTGTCACAGCAGAACGTGACAAGCTAACTTGCTCTGAGATTTCAGTAATAGAGAGACGGGCATTCTGCCGTAATAGATCTATGATCTGATGATCAAATTTGTCCATAACATCACCAAGCTTTCCTTAATTTTTTCATTCTACTCAATTACAACTTATTGAAAACCGACAATTTGCTGTTTATCGGTAAAACAACCGTCATTTTGACGGTCGACAACATCATTTTGATATGCAGAATTTAGATATGCTTGTGGCTTGCATTACCTAGATGTTCGAGGTCGTTATGGAACAACTCAAAAAAGACATTACGCTGATATCAGGAATTGGTCAGCTATCGACAACCTTAATGGGCACGGGTCTATTTATGATTCCAGCGATTGCCGCTGGCATTGCAGGGCACTTCTCACTTTGGGCTTGGATTATTTTATTCATTGCTATTTGTCCCATCGCTTTGACTTTCGCTCAGTTGGGCAAGCGCTATCCAAGTGCTGGCGGCACGGCGTATTTTGTTCGTAAAGCATTTAATAGCAAACTAGAGAGCAGCGTCGCGTGGTTATTTGTTAGTGTTATTCCTGTTGGTGTCCCTGCTGCTGTCGCACTTGCCGCTGGCTTTTTACAACAACTGTTACCAGAGTCCATTAGTAACCACCTTTTCGCTCAAATTCTCACAGTGGCTCTGCTAGTGGTCGTTAATCTACTTGGCACTAAATCATCGGGGCGGCTACAGACGGTCATCGCATTGAGCATTTTTGCTTTAGTCGGTGCATTTTTGTGGAAAGGCGATGTGGGACCTGTTGATTTAAGCATGCCTAAGATAACGACGGATTCGACATGGTCAGTTGCTGCAGCGCTTGGTGTCATGTTCTGGTGTTTTGTCGGAATAGAAGCCTTTGCACACATGGGAGAAGAGTTTAAGAACCCACAACGAGACTTCCCGATCGCGATCATCGTTGGCTGCTTTGTCGCGGGTGCAACCTATTGGGCATGTTCTGTCGTGATATTGAAGTTTGGTGCTTACGGCAGTGCTGAGTTCGACAGCGCATCAATTCCTTGGTTGAGCGCACATCTATTTGGTGATCATGCGAAATGGCTTATCAGTATTATTGGTTTCTCAGCATGTTTCGCTAGTGTAAACCTCTACACTCAAAGTCTGGCTCGAATGGTGTGGGCGCAAGCAAGAGAACACAAGCCAACCAGTGCTATCGCGAGAGTGTCCGTTCGGGGCGTTCCTGCCAATGCAACGCTAGTCGTTGGCGCAATTTTGCTTGCTTCTTGTGTTATTGGTTCGCTATCGGGGCTGGATTTGGAGTTCTTCCTTAAGCTCGCGAATGGCATTTTTGTTCTGGTCTACCTGCTCGCTATGCTTGCCGCTTATAAGTTGTTGCAAGGCTGGGGAAAGACGCTCGCGGGAATTTCTTTGGTATTGTGCACCGCAGTGTTCATTTGTTTGGGTTGGTCTATGCTCTACGCCATCACTATTTTTGCCGTGCTGTCTTTACCGTGGAAGCAATGGCGAAAAAAGAACCCTAAACGGGTGATTGAGCAAGACTGATACTCTTATTCAAACAGCTCAGAAATCTGTTCAACCAGAGCATCAATCTCACCAAGCGCGACATTGCCATAACCAAGAACCACTCCTTGCCAATCTCGCACTTTATACTCTGGGTGCTCATAAAAACTCATCGGGCGCAGCACGATACCTCGAATCTTCGCTCGCTGTGTCCATTCGTTCTCATCAATACCTTGTTGCCACTTCAACGTGATATGAAGACCGGCAGCTTGACTGATCACCTTAACTTTATCACCAAAGTGTTTTTCTATCGCCATACACAATTGCTCATGTTTGGTTTTGTACAGTCGACGCATTTTACGAATATGGCGGAGTAACCCTCCTTCAGTGATGAAATCAGCCAAAGCCTCTTGAGTATGAGAGGGAGAATCCCCGCTTAGCGCATCTTTAATCACTAAGCATTCTTCAACTAAAGCATCTGGTACAACAAGATACCCAAGCCGCAACCCGTTAAACATGACTTTACTAAAAGAGCCTACATAAAGAACGCGATCATCACGTCCCATTTGGGCTGCAAGCCCTTGCAAGCTGGTATATGGGCGATGGGCAAACTGAAACTCACTGTCGTAATCATCTTCGATAATCCAACGTGACAGTTGCACCGCCCAGTTAATGATCTTTCCTCTTTGTTCGGTATTAAGCGTTGTGCCCATCGGATATTGGTTACTTGGCGTGACATATAAAGCATCTGCATTGCTGGCCGTTACCGCTTCCACATCGAAACCCAATTGCTCTCGAATATAGAGTGGCTCAAATTGATATTGCTGGAATTGAATCAACTTACGCATTTGCGCGTAGCCCGGTTGTTCCATCAAGACTTTGCTACCCGGCTTAAGAGTAACCATAGTGGCAATCGACAACGCTTGCTGAGCCCCGGAGGTAATAATTATCCGCTCAGGGGAACAGCTCACAGAGCGGCTTGATGCAAGGTAGTTAGCTAAAGCGCAACGCAATGCCCAGCTTCCTTGAATATCTTGATTGCCCAACAAGCACGTGCGAGACATATGGCGTGCGAGTAACTTTTGCCATTGAGCCATCGGAAATGCGTCCAAATCAGGCACACCCGGTGCAAATGCACGGTTGATATCAAAGTTACTTTTCGGTGATAAGCCCTTCTTTTCTGAATTAGGCTCAGGCAGATACTGCTCTGGTAATTCCACTGCGACATAAAATCCCGAGCCTTTTTGGCTGATTAAATAACCTTCCGCCACCAACTGCTCATAGGCTGCGATCACCGTATTCCGGCTGATATTAAGCCCTTGTGAGAGTTTTCGTGTTGAAGGTAACTTGCCGTTTTTTGCCCACAATCCTTGAACAATTTTCTCGCGAATTGCGAAAAATAGCGCCTGTTGACGCGTCCCATCACTGTGCTTTAAGTACAAGTCACCAATATCAATCAAAGACAAACTGGATCCATCCATAAGTTAAAACTGGCTCTCTTTAAGCTACCAGTTGAGCGCTACATTGCAATCAAAGATTGAGGAGCAAGTGCTTACCCATATGAGTAAATAAGGAGAAAAAATGTTATCCAGCACCAATAGAACCGAGATAAAGAAAGGCGCACATAAGGCGGTGACGGATGTCGATAAGCTACACGCCATAATAGACGAAAGCTTAATCGCTCATATTGCAATAACCAATGATACGGGTCCGGTGGTTATCCCTATGTTGGCTTGGCGTGTCGACAATTATGTCTATATCCATGCCGCGAACAACAGCCGGCTATTACGCTCGCTCAAACAAGGAGTACAAACGTGCCTAACCTTTACTTTATTTGATGGTTGGGTGTTAGCTCGAAGTGCTTTTCATCATAGCGCACATTATCGCAGTGCCGTCGTCTTTGGGCAGTTTGAAGTCGTAGAAGATAATAATGAGAAAGACAGACTTCTGAATCATTTTATTGAGCAAATTGCGCCAGGTCGAACCGAAGAAGTGCGTTTGAGTAACGAAAAAGAGCTCAAAGCGACCATGTTACTGCGCATCTCCTTGGCGGAAGCATCGGTCAAAGTCAGTAACTTTGGCGTCAACGACGATGCAGAAGACATGGATCTTCCCGTTTGGGCGGGAGTCTTGCCGTACCGGACTGTGGTAGGTCCGCTTCAAGCTTGTGACGATTTATATGAAGGTATATTAGAACCAGATTATCGTAGTGCTTACCCTAATCGTTGGCAGGAATAAGCACCGTAAAGCGCGCCCCACCTAAATGGCTTTCGCCGACAGAAAGCTCCCAACCCAGTTGCCTTGCTGCACTGGTTGCAATGGCTAACCCCAAGCCAAACCCTTTCACGTCGGCGTTACGGCTCCCATCTAAACGTGAGAACGGGATAAACACTTCTTCACGTTTCTCTTCCGGAATGCCAGGACCATCGTCTTCAATATCAACAATCCAAAAGTGCTCTACAGAACGAATCGTGACCTCTACGCTGAATTCCCCATAACGTTTTGCGTTTTGCAGTAAGTTATCCAGAACCAAGTTCCCTAATGTTGGCTGTAGATGGATAGACTGGTAATCGAGATCATTTTCAACGGTCAGCTTTGCTTGTTCTAACCCACAATAATTCATGCGACTCTTGCACCACAAAGGCAACTCAATCGTTTCGATAGAGTCTTGTAACGAATGGTTCTTAAGGCTAAGTCGAGAAAGCATCACGATGTCGGATGTCAGATCCGTAACGACGTCTACGTAACGCTCAATGTCATCATGCAGTTCAGCTTGCATCTCACCCTCAGTACGCCTTGCTAAATCAGTGGCTAATTGGATTCGACTAAGTGGCGTTCGAACTTCATGAGGGATGGCTTGAGTGAAAATGTGTGTTTGACGCACTCTTCTTTCGATTTCTTCAGACATACCATTAAAGCCGTTCGCCAGCTCTTTAATCGGTGAAGAGTATTGTTCCAACTTAACGCGAGTATTCAGCTCACCTGAGCCAAATAATCCTTGTGCCTTGGTCAGTTGTCGAATCTGACGATCCAACCTTCGTACAGGGATGTATACCATAACTCCGAGGCTACAAATCACCGTGAGCAGTAGCGTCAAAATAAATATGATTTCGGAGTCCTCATCCCAATCAATATCCGGGCTGAAAAAGTCACTCTTTTCTTTAAACACTAAGCTCTGAGTAGTATTGGGCAAAGGAAACACTGCGGCGTATATGCTTCCATCAATCAAATAGACCGGAATACCTTGCATTCGATAAAGTAACTCGCAGTCCAAGCAAGGTGGTGTGCCATCCCAATTGTCGACAAGCGTTAAATCAAAGATGAAGAAATCTTGCTTTCCGTTTGCCGTTAACTTTTTGTAGAGAGAGTCCGGCGTACCTCGTTGTTCAATGTATTGATCAACAAAGTAAGCACCATCGTTGAGAAAAACACTGACTTCTGTTTTGCGCATATACTCGCCCCCCATAAAAAGGAACAAGCCAATCGTTAACGCAAGACCTGTCACCAGCCCTACATAGAGACGGGAAAACACAGAGAACATCGATTATTTGCCCGTCAGCATGTAACCGCGATTACGCACTGTTTTAATCGTTGCGGTGTGGATGTGCGCTTTGGCAAATTTTTTACGTAACGATGAAATTCGCATATCAATTGATCGATCGGTAATGCAGTACTCAATACCTCTCGCTAAGCGGCAGCATGACTCTCGGGAGACAGGTTTGTCGACATTGAGCATCAAAAGTTCCAAGATTTCGAACTCAGAATCCGTCAGGTCAATATCTTGTTCTAGATAGTACGCTTTAGAGCGACGCGTACACAGTTCAATACCGTATCGGCTCAATTCTGTCTCTTCAACCGTATCGACCTGACGGCAATAGCGACGCAAGGCGGCTTCAATCCGTGCTAAGAGAATATTACCTTTGATGGGCTTGGTTAGGTAATCATCAGCACCAAACTTAAACAAGCTTACTTCACTCATTTCATCGTCTGTTGCAGTCAGAACAATAATGATCCCGTGAAAAAACTCGCGTGCTTCCTGACATATCTCTGCGCCATTTTTACCCGGGAGCATCAGATCCAGTAACACCAAATCAGGCTTCAAATCTTTGATTGCATCTAGTGCATTTAGACCATTGTCGACCACTGTCACTAGGTAGCCCTCAGCCTCTAGGTACATTTTGGTTAATCGAGCAATCTCAGAGTCATCCTCTACGAGCAAGATTTTATTGCCAACCATGATCTATTCACTCCATCTATAAAACAGGAGAAGTATATCGTTCGTTTTGTAGGGTGCAACCCACACTGCCGACACTTTTCCTACACAGAACGGCTTACAAAGCCTTACAAACCATACATTTACAATCGGCCGTATCATTGTAGGAGTCAGAAAACAGAACAACCCTCTATTTTATAAATGAATATCAAAACTTTAATTCAGAAATAAAACCAATAATCACATATAAACCCGTTATTATTTTAGTTTTATCGAATTAATAACCTTACAACTAACCATTTTTAGTGGTTATGACTATATTTGCGCATATAGACAGAAATTTCCTATCCCCCTACATTCCTCGGCGAACCTTCAGTTTGTGAGTACAAAAAGATGAAATTCGCTCAATTAACACCTTTAGCAATGCTGTGTGTGGTCAGCCTATCTTCGTTCGGTAGCAATGAATTCAGTTCGGATACGTCAACACCTCAACCAAATCCAATCACAAGCACCGTATCTATCCCAGCAGCCGTCTCTTCACAGTTTCCACCGAAGTTAAAAGTCGCTTCTGATGCGGGGTTTACCCACTACTTGAAAGTTTCTGTTCCAGCAACCCACGATGACCAATCATTTCATATCATTGCGGTCGATGATGGAGCAAATAATGAGAAAATTTTTCGTGCAGCCAAAATCATCCAGCACTTACTCACAAACCAACCGGGGTCTAAATTCGGTGCCGACAAATCTGAGATCGCTAAGACACTAGCTGAGCACGATGCCACTTTAATGCTGACGAGAGACGATGATCAAAGCAATGAGCTATTAACTAAAGTTTTTGTTGGGGAACTGATTCGCCAAAACAAATTGAGTAATGCGGTTTTAGATTCTGGTTTAACACACAGTTTTGATACCGATTCTTTAGAAAAGTTTGTTGCTAGCATGACGGTATTGAGTGAGGACGATATGGATGTTCTCATCGATTCCATCACGTCCACATTAATGAGCAGCCAAGACACGCCAAATTGGCTGATAAACAGTCAATCTTTGATGTATCGAGAGCTGACAGTCGAAGGTGACTGTCATTACATGAGCAACTTTTCGGATTACTGCGCCTATCTCGGAGAACACGCCGATCGAGATGCCGCTTTTGAAGAAATTTTACACTTGGTCCAAGCGCAAGGTATTGCACCTAACCCGTCGACTTCGTCATTGCAAAATGAAATCCAAACACACGCGCTAAACATCTACAACGATGCTCAAGCAGGTAAGCAAACTGTCTGGCAACCGACTCAGCGTGATTGGCAAGATTGGGAGTCTGACGACTTTGATCCTGAACGTGTAAAACAAACGGGAACATCTTATTCTCACGAATACTTTGCTGCCGCTTTTGAAGCCTACATGGGCGTAGCAAAAGCAAATGGGCATGGCTTAGATGGCTATCAAGCACTAACTCGTTCAGCGATGCACACGCAAGATCCACAAGCCGTTGAGTGGATTAGTGAACTCTTCCACAGCCACTTACAATACACTGCACACATCGATTCTGAAGGCGTCAAAGTCTACACAGATAACACGCGACCAGGTACGGTTCCTACCTTCCGTATGTCACCAAATGAAAACGGTGTAGTTGAAGCATACACCTATAAATCTCAATGGCTAATAAACGTGAAGATCATTGGCGACCAAGCGATGGATGTCATCGGGAATGATCAAAATAATACATTTGAAGGCAACGGGCAAAACAACCGTATTTACGGCGAAGGTGGCGTTAACACTTATATCGTTTCGCACGCATTCGCAGACTGTACCCTTGTAACTGCGAAGAACGTATCAGTGACCTGCCCTAGCACTGGTACCGATGAATTATTCGATATACACAACATTCAATTTACCGATCAAATCCTAGATGTAACCAAGCGATAAATGATGAAAAACATGAAGAAACTTACTTTGCTCGCCCCTTTGTTCCTTGTTGGTTGTGGTGGTCTCGCCGTAATGGATCGATCCGATGCGGTGAAAGCACAACCAGAAATGTTGGTCAAAACAGATGGCGATTTCTGGGGATTTGGTGCTGATGGCTATTTCGACTTTGCTGGTAAGTACAAAGGAAAATACTCACGTAGCGCCTCAAAGTCGAGCTGGTTCAATCGCGTATCGTTTAAAGATGGGGCGATGGGTGCAGAAGTCACGCGCATCGACAATGGTAAAACTTGGCTATTGAGTTGCACGGGCGGCGGCATGTCAGTTAACTATATGGGCGTCGATTTCGGTGGAAACGATCCTTACACATGCCAAATCACCCAAGACGGTGTAAAAGTCGGTGAGTTTGCGATGGAGCCTAAATCGGCACTGATTGATATCAGCTTAGAAAAGAAAGAAACAGGCACCGTTCGCGTTGGCGACACTCATTTCAATGTGGAAACCGTACACACTAGCCCTGATTCCATGATGGCGGTAGACATTCCATTGGGTTACAGCTTTAAACAAGGCACACAAGAAATTGCGGCAGTGCAAACCAACGGCACAATCGCAGTACAGATGCTGCCAGAACTTAGCGAACAACAAAAAGATGTTGTTGCTATCGGTGCGGTTGCAAGTGCACTGAGCTGGCGTCCCGAGCAGTAAACGTCTCATACCCTAAAAACCAAAGCCGCTAAAACGAGCGGCTTTTGTTTACTAACAACACTTGTTCTTACAAAGGCTATTTTTCCAATCGAGCCGCATATTGCTTAGGCGTTAAACCACGATGTTTTTTGAACATACGATTAAAGCTGGCCACATTGGTGTAACCGAGGCGCACCGCTATATCTTCAATGCTGACGTGCTTACTCAACAAACCCGCAGCAACATTGCTCAATACGTAACCCGATACCGTGGAGAAATTGAGACCTAGTTTATGAAGCCGGCGTTGAAACTGCTGGTCAGATAATCCTAACAACGCAGAGACACGCTCTAGCGTTGGTAATCCGTAATGACTGCTGTAGTGCACCACTTCATATATCACTTTCAGTTCATCTTCTGGATCGGGCATATTGAGTAAATCATCCAAATCGGAAAAACTCATTGCTAAACGGTTGTCCTCGCGATGAATTACCTGTCGAGAAGCGAGACGGTCATCGCCGTTAATCCATATTTCGGTCTTGGGTTGGCTCCATTCTACTTCACAGCCAAAGTACTCTTTATAGAGCTCACCGTTTTTCCTAGAGCCAGAAATCATCACGCGCAATGGTTTGTAATCTTGTCCCAGAAATTCACGTAAAATCTTAATCATGAAAATCGCACAGCGAATGCTGTCATGTACTTTCACTGAGGTTTCAACGAAGGGGTTATGGTAAGTCCACTTGATGATCTTCCCTGACTGCTCGCCAGCAAAAAAAGCCCCCGATTGCAGGTTACTCACTCCGTAATTCACACGTCGAATCGTACTGGCTAAATCGTTACCAGAAAATAACCATCGACCGACAGGACCGAGTTTCTGCAATTCGATGCCACGACTCAAATTAAGCACCACATCAGGATCATTACTGAGTTGCTCAACACGTCGATACCATTCCGCGACCGCCTTTAAAGGCACCAATGTCATTGGGTTATGAAACACCGACGACGGGATCCCAAGCTCTTCAGAGCTCAAATTATACTTAGATAACGCGAGGTTATGCATATTTAAAATACCCATCGCGCGAATAAATCGAACCGTTTTCATAACCAATCACATCAAATTTAATCTTCTAGTGATTGAATTTGTCACAAACCCTCACCTATTTCAATTCCAGATCACAATACGCCAACAGTTTGATAGAGGAGTGTTTAATGAGTTTACTGAGTGTCCCATTTGTCGGAACAGGCGCAGATACAGCGTTACATGTTGTCGCTGCCGTCGTTTTAATCGCGAGTGTCGCTGGCGCATGTTACGGCTTTTGGAAAATCCATGAGTTGCCAATCAATAAGGCACACAGCAAAGACCATCACCAGATAGGGCTTATCACCGCCCTAACCTGGATAGGATTTGTCTGGCACTGGGTATGGGTGTTAGCCGTAATCTTTGCATTCGTTGATATGGAAAAAGCCATCATCAATCTGCGTGATACATGGAAAAGTAAACCGCAAACAGAAACACAGCCACAAGAGGAGGCATAATGTTAGAAGGTTTAGCGGTATGGGCACTCTTCATCTACCTGCTCCGTTTAGTCGGTATGCCTTGGAACAAAGCAACCAAATCGTTCGCTTATCTTGGCGGTTTAGGTTGGTTAATGTTCGTATGGGTAGGTCTCATTAACTTCACGCCTATGGACTTATCAGGCGGCTCTGTTGTGCAATCACCGCACATCCAATTGCGTCCAGATTCGACCAACGTGAAAGGCAAAGTTGACCATATTTACATCAAACCAAATCAACAGATTGAGAAAGGTCAGCTCATTTACGAACTCGATCCAACGCAGTATGAGATCGCATTGAACCAAGCAAGCGTGTCAGCTGATTCTGCTCGAGTAGCACTGGCAACAGCACAAGGTGATATCGAGATTGAAGAAGCAAACCATCAAGCTCTGGTACAAGATCTAGAAACCTCCAAGAGCCAATTAGAAGCGGCGAAAGTTGACTACAAATTGCAGAAAAAGATGCTCGATCGTTACGTTGAACAAAACCGTGTGGTCCAAAACACCATCACGGAAAGCGACATCGACAAACAATCGAGTGCCGTTGATATGGCGCACCACAACGTGTTAACTCTTGAATCTCAAATTAAGAAGAAACAAGTTGATATCTCACGAGCAAAACTGGCAATTCATAAAGCAGAATTAGCAGTTGAAACCAAACAGGCTGAATTGCGCCAAGCTGAGGAGCAAATTGCAAAAGCGCAATGGGATTTGAACAGTACGAAAGTTCACGCACCAGCAGATGGCTTTGTGACCAACTTTATCTTGCGTGAAGGTCAACGTGTTTCGATGATGCCGCGTATCAATATGTACACCAACGAGAAGTACGTTTTGATGCGCGTCAATCACCAAGCGATTCGTAACATCAAACCAGGTCAACCTGCGGAATTCTCTTCTTCGGTTTATCCTGGCAAGATCTTCTCTGCAACCGTAGAGGGCATTGTTGAAGCGACTGGTGAGTCACAAGGCAACCTACTTGGTTTGGATGATTCCGTTCGCGCGACAACTGGCAAGAACTTACAGAATAAGCATCACTTTGTCCGCCTTAAGATTGACGAGCCAGAAGGCTACGATATCCCTGTCGGTTCGGTTGGCTTAGCATGGGTCAGCGGCGAGAAGCCGATCGGTTTCCTAGCGTTCTTGGATGTGATTCGTGGCATCATCATCCGAATGAAGTCTCAATTGTACTTCTTCTACTCTATCTAAACTCATAAACCGCCAGTTCTGCTGGCGGTTTTCTTTTCATTTGTATCCAAGCACGTACTTTTCCCGTATAACAAATAGTTAGTCATAAGCGGAGAAGATTCATGTCGGCAAAGGAAAGAAGCCTACCTACCCATCGTATCTCAAGATTCAGCAAGTTTGCTTCCCTTGCAACCCGTGTCGCAGGCAACGTAATTGCAGAAGGCACTAAACAAATCGCCAAAGGTAATAAACCTAAAGCGAAAGACCTGTTGCTGACGCCACAAAACATCGCGCGTTTAACAGACCAACTTGCTCACTTGCGTGGCGCTGCAATGAAGCTTGGTCAAATGCTCTCAATGGATGCTGGTGATGTTTTAGAACCTGAACTCGCCGATATTCTCTCCCGCCTTCGCTCCAACGCAGACCCGATGCCAGCCAAACAGCTAAATGGAGTAATGGAAAGTTCATTAGGGACGAATTGGAAAGCCGAGTTCCTGTCCTTTAACTTCAAGCCAATTGCCAGTGCCTCAATCGGACAAGTACACCAAGCCTACAGCGACGGAGGTGATAACCTAGCAGTCAAAGTGCAATATCCTGGCATAAGAAAGAGCATCGACAGCGACGTAGACAACGTGGGTACTTTGCTCAAAGTCGTTGGGTTGATTCCCGAGTCTGTTGATTACAAAGGGTTGCTGGAAGAAGCCAAAAAGCAACTGCATGATGAAGCCGATTACGCACGAGAAGCGCAATTTGCCATTCGTTATCATGACGCTTTGAAGGATCACCCTCATTTTGTCGTGCCAAAGATTCACACTGAAAGTTGTTCAGAATCCGTTCTCGCTATGGAATTCATTGATGGCAGCCCGATTGAGCAAATTGAATACTATGACCAAAATACGCGTGACTTCGTTATGCACAGCCTGCTCGAATTGCTATTCCGAGAGCTGTTCGAATTCAAGATGGTGCAAACCGATCCCAACTTTGCCAACTATTTATACATAGAGAACACCCGTCAAATCGGCTTGTTAGATTTCGGTGCGACTCGCGAGTACAGCGAACGATTCAGCACTGGTTATCGCCAAGCTTTTGCATCGGTTGTTAACGACGACGAACAAGGCTTGAACGATGCACTGGAACAGATTGGTTTCTTCAGTACAACCATCATGCCTACGCAGCGCCAAGCGATTCTTGATTTGGTAAAAATGGCCTGTGAGCCAATGTTAGTGGATGAGCCTTATGACTTCAAAGCTAGTGGTTTAGCCCAGAAACTTCGAGAAGCTGGAACCATTCTAAGCATGGAGCAAGACTACTGGCACACGCCACCAGCAGATGCCCTATTCCTACATAGAAAGATCGGCGGAATGTACTTGCTGGCAGCCCGTATTGGCGCAAAAGTGAACATTCGCCAATTGGTCTCACCTTACCTACAGATAAGTAACCAATAGGCTATTGTTTTTCTGCTATTTTCGAGTACCTTGATCAGCTGCCTATAAGAATAATCTGACTGTCGGGGTGCTCGGTGAGTAAGTTTCAAGACCTCTCCACTCTAATCGAACAAATTGTCCAAGCAGACGAAGCGGATCAAGTCACCGCTTTGAATGATTCTATCGAATGCGGTCTCGAGCCCGGTGCTGTTGCGCTGATCCTCGAAGCCTTTCCTATCGATGATCGTGTGCGCTTGTGGCGTGCATTACCACTAGAGCTACATATTGATGTACTAACGGAAATGCGTGCTGAAGTGCGCCTTTCTATCATCGAAGCATTATCGGAAATAGAGCTAAAGCTCACGCTAGCCAAGCTAGATAACTTATCTTTAATCGAATGGGCAGACTCTCTGCCAGAAGAGTTCATCAATGAAGCACTAGAGCTTATCGAGAAAGATGAACTTGAGCTTTATGATCAAGCGAACGAATACGAAGACGAACAACTCGGTCGTTGGGCAGAGCGTAAGATAATCACCCTCCCTTTTAATATCACCGTTGGTAAAGCAAGACGCTTGATGGAGCGCTATAGCTACGATACACCACAGCAAGTATATCTCATCAACCGTAAGAAACAGTTTCGTGGTGCGGTAAACTACTATGAAATCTTGCGTAGTGAAGCTGACGT
This sequence comes from Vibrio sp. MMH1-50, assembly GCF_022347645.1. Classification (NCBI taxonomy): domain Bacteria; kingdom Pseudomonadati; phylum Pseudomonadota; class Gammaproteobacteria; order Vibrionales; family Vibrionaceae; genus Vibrio; species Vibrio sp. MMH1-50. Next base: position 118,701 of record NZ_JAKRGG010000004.1, on the reverse strand, counting down.
CCGCCTTAAAACTTTAGCGATTGAGACCGTCACCGTACTCGATAGTAAAATGGAACTTCCGGAAGCAGTGGAAGCACTTGAGCACAGTGCGCTTCCGGCACTTCCGGTTACCGATGCGGATCAAACCCTGATCGGTGAAGTGGATTGGCAATTTGCATTGAGTACTCAACGTGAAATCTACGAAGCACGTTTGATGGCGGGTACCGGTATGGACGAAGGCGATGACTTATTCGCCCCTGTTTTAAAGAGTTCGCAAAAGCGTGGAGTTTGGTTGGGTATAAATTTACTCACTGCAATTCTAGCCTCCGTCACCATTGGTCTATTTGAAGACGTGATTGCACAGGTGGTCGCCCTTGCTGTGCTGATGCCAATAGTAGCCTCAATGGGTGGTATCGCTGGTAGCCAAACACTGACCCTGATGGTTCGTGCTATGGCATTAAACCAGATCACTCCAGGTAACCGTTTTGCATTACTCAAAAACGAATTGGGAATCGGCTCTCTTAATGCATTGCTGTGGGCGCTGATCATCGGTGGTTTAGCAGGGCTTTGGTTCCAATCTCCCGTATTGGGCGGCACCATTGCTCTGGCGATCATCGTCAATATTGTTACTGCAGCCTTATTTGGTGTGCTTATCCCAATAGTTTTAGACAAGCTCAAACTCGATCCAGCATTGGCGGGCTCAGTGATTCTGACCACGGTAACGGATGTCGTTGGCTTCTTTGCCTTCTTAGGTACCGCAAGCCTAGTAATGTTATAAAAAGAATTACTCTAGTTAATTAATTCATCATTAGCATTATAATTACAAATTGCAATCCGCATTTGCAATTTGCAACAAACAGCTAAATTTAGGCAACTCATATCACAGAAACCGTGTTTTTTCGGTGGTTTTAAAGTTGGCACACTAACTGCATTGTTTAAAGTGACCCTTCTTAAGCCGAGGGTCACCTAGCCAACTGACGTTGTTAGTGAACTTGAATTTGTTCACAAGTATATAAGCCAATCGCACTCTTTGCGGTTGGCTATTTTTTTGTCTATTCCTTCTCCAACTTCTTCGATTTACCCTCCCGCGCTCAGCAATTAACCTTATTGAATAACTTTACAATCGATTACACACGTAAAAGTTACGATGTTATCTGTTATAAATACCCACTTAACCCAAATCATCAAGTCAAACTTACAAAAGAATAAGCTTACAAATCGCCTTTCGATTAAATAACAAACAACGGTTACCAGCAAGCTCATAAAAACGTTTGCCAACCATCACTAAAATCAATCAAATCGCAATTTTATAAACAAACCACATAAATATGACATCATAACCACGAACCACCAATGACACCGATTTCATTACACATTACAGAAAACAAAACCCACTTGTAGCTAAACTTTTTTGATTTTTCAAAAAACCATAACACCATGTTTTAAAAAGCATTAATAAATAAAAACCTTAAAGCAAACGCTTGAGTGACAAAAAACTCATTGACTATGAGATTTACATCACGATAATACGCGCCGTTTGCCCAGAAATTGGGATCTATAATTCGTTTTAATTTTCTTTGCGGAGGTAAAAATGGCTGCAGACAATAACTACAGTCTTGGACCGGTTCCTAACACTGCCAGAAAGGGTGTTGCATCATTAACCATGGTAATGTTGGGACTCACTTTCTTCTCCGCAAGTATGTGGACAGGCGGTTCGCTCGGTACCGGACTTTCTTTTGATGATTTCTTCCTCGCTGTTCTTATTGGTAACCTAATCCTCGGCATCTACACTTCTTTCCTCGGTTACATCGGCGCTTCTACTGGCCTCTCCACTCACCTCCTTGCTCGTTTCTCTTTTGGCTCTAAAGGCTCTTGGCTTCCTTCCGCACTTCTTGGCGGTACACAAGTTGGTTGGTTTGGTGTTGGCGTAGCAATGTTTGCGATTCCAGTAAACAAAGCAACAGGCATTGACACAAACACACTCATTATCATTTCTGGTCTACTCATGACCGCAACGGTTTACTTCGGTATCTCTGCACTAATGGTACTTTCAGCGATTGCAGTACCAGCGATTGCTCTGCTTGGTGGTTACTCAGTAGTCGAAGCGGTAAACAGCGTTGGTGGTGTAGCTGAGCTACAAAAAGTACAACCAGCACAACCTATCGACTTTTCTGTAGCGCTAGCAATGGTCGTTGGCTCATTTGTCAGTGCAGGGACACTAACTGCAGATTTCGTACGTTTCGGCAAAAAGCCAAAAGGTGCCGTGATGGTCACAATGGTGGCATTCTTCATCGGTAACTCATTGATGTTCATCTTCGGTGCCGCAGGTGCCGCAGTAACCGGTCAATCAGACATTTCAGAAGTGATGATTGCGCAAGGTCTTCTTATCCCAGCTATCATCGTGCTTGGTTTAAACATCTGGACAACCAATGACAATGCGCTTTACGCATCAGGTCTAGGATTCTCCAACATCACAGGCTTGCCAAGTAAATACATCTCTATGGCAAACGGTTTAATAGGTACATTGTGCGCACTATGGCTGTACAATAACTTTGTAGGCTGGTTAACCTTCCTATCGCTTGCAATTCCACCAATTGGTGGCGTCATTATTGCGGACTTCTTCATGAACCGTAAACGTTACACAAATTTCGCAGCAGCAGAGTTCCAAACGGTCAACTGGGCTGGCATTATCGCGGTAGCGATTGGCGTTGCAGCAGGTCACTTCCTTCCGGGCGTAGTACCTGTGAACGCGGTACTAGGCGGCACAATCAGCTACCTGATTCTAAATCCTATTCTTAATAAAAAGACACTGGCACAGCAGCCAGCGTAAGGAACCATCATGACAACACTATTGATCAAGAACGCAACGCTTAAGGGACAGGAAGGTCTCCAGCAAATTTTGATTGAGGATGGTCAATTCAAGCGTATTGAAGACAATAATGTAGAACTAGATTACACAGGTGACACTCTTGATGCGGAGGGCGGCATGGCTGTCGCGCCATTCTGTGAGCCGCACATTCACCTAGACACCACGCAAACCGCTGGTGAGCCGAGCTGGAACATCTCTGGTACACTTTTCGAAGGTATCGAGCGTTGGGCTGAGCGCAAAGAAATGCTGTCGATTGAAGACGTAAAATCACGCGCGAAACAAACACTTAAGTGGCAAATTGCAAACGGTGTACAGCACGTTCGTACTCACGTTGACGTTTCTGACCCTACTCTAATTGCTCTAAAAGCAATGATAGAAGTACGCGAAGAAATGAAAGAATGGGTAGACATCCAAATCGTTGCGTTTCCACAAGAAGGCATTCTGTCTTATCCGAACGGCAAAGAATTGCTAGAAGAGGCAGTTCAGTTGGGTGCTGACGTTATTGGTGCTATTCCTCACTTTGAATTCACTCGTGAGTACGGCATCGAGTCTCTGCACTACGTTTTCGAACTGGCACAGAAATACGACCGTTTGATCGACGTACACTGTGATGAGATCGATGACGAGCAATCACGCTTTGTTGAAACACTTGCAGCGCTAGCGCACAAGTTCAACATGGGTCACAAGGTAACCGCAAGCCATACAACGGCGATGGGCTCTTACAACGGTGCTTACGCATCTCGCCTGTTCCGTCTGCTACGCATGTCTGGCATCAACTTTGTTGCAAACCCATTGGTAAACATCCACCTTCAAGGTCGCTTCGATGATTACCCGAAACGCCGTGGTGTGACTCGTGTAAAAGAAATGTTGAACGCCAACATCAACGTATGTTTTGGTCACGATGACGTCTTTGATCCTTGGTACCCACTAGGCACTGCAAACATGCTGCAAGTTCTGCACATGGGTCTGCACGTATGTCAGGTAATGGGTTACGACCAAATCAACAACTCACTTGATCTGATCAGCACCAATTCAGCACGCACACTGAACATTCAAGACAAACACGGCATTGAAGCAGGTAAGCCAGGTAGCTTGCTTATCCTTCCTGCAGAAAATGGTTTTGATGCAGTGCGCCGCCAAGTACCTGTTCGCTACTCTGTTCGCCACGGTAAAGTCATTGCTGAAACTCAACCGGCAACAACGCACATTCACCTTGGTCAACAAGAGCAAGTAACGTACAAGCGTTAATCTCTAATCTGCACATACAAAAAAGGGTCTGACTTGCATCAGACCCTTTTTTATTTCTTTACGCGTTGCGTTAGCTGTCTACGGCAACTAATGACATTTCTTAGCAACGAGGGTGTATTCCCTAAATAAACAACCTTGCCATCTTGATCAATGATTGCAGGAACAACCTTTAAGCCTTTCATGTCTGCGCCGTATTCCACCAACTTACGCTCTAGCTCATATAAATCCTGCATAGCTTAGGCTCAATTTATAATTCTCAATTTCGCGTGAATGCTATCCCTCTGAAGGAGGATTAATATTGATCCAGATCACAAAATGGCGATCCAGTTTATGCTTGGCTCAAACATGAGACAGCACAAGCGATCTTGCGCTATTTCCACCATTTTAGATTGTTATCTGTTGTGATATTACTTCAAATTATATTTCAGAATATAGATAGTTTACGTAATAAATATTTGCACTCATGCTGAACAAGCACTAAAGTTAGCAAGTTAGTTGAGCTTTATATTAAAAAGCCAAAAATCGCCCAAAGTAGATTTACCACTAACAACGTCAAAATTAGTGCTTATAAAATAAAAGAATAAAACCATATAGGGTCAACAGCGATGTTGACCCTTTTCTTTATCTCTTTTTTATCGAGCTATTCAGTTAAGATTTGAGCTTTTTAATAAAAATTATTTACATGTGATAACTGACGGTTATCAGCGAGATAAGTGGATTCACAATCAAACAGCGTTCAATAATAGCTCCGAACCAAACATCTCGGAGTGAACACATGAACATTTTCAACAAAACAACATTGGTCGCGGCGCTATCTCTTCCCCTACTTGCAGGATGCGTGACTCCGGGAGAAGACGATCCAAATGCATTAACAAAACAAGGAGCCGCTGGCGGTGCACTTCTCGGTCTTACTATGGGCGCATTAACTGGCGACGCAGAGCTTGCAATGAAAGGCGCTGTCGCAGGTGGTGTTGCTGGCGGAGTAGCAGGAGCTGGCGCAGATATTCACAACAATCGAGAAAACATCCGCCATGATAGCCGTAACGAAGCGATTGGTGGCATTAATGGCGGTCAGAATACAGCAACCACCAACGCACCTCAGCAATGGCAAGAAATCGATAACTTTGTTGGGGATTGGAACGTAAACATCCAAAACCACAATCGCGATTTTAAAGGCTTAGACGGCTTACAAGCGCACGGTTCTCTAGCGAAAACAACAGAAGCAAATATTAAGGTGACCAACTCGCAAGGTGTTGACCTTAATGCCGCATTCACGTTCGACCAACAAGCTGGCTATCAATTGACATTAACTAACCAAGCAAAAGATGTATCGGTCGCATTTGCAGGCGAGCAACAAGCGCAAAGCAACCGCTACAACTTCTATCCGATGAACATTAACGACGTTATCTATCAAGGAATTCCAACCGGTGATGTACGTGTGGAACTAGGTTTCGCAGGTCCAAACGTTTGGACCATCGATAGCTATGCATACATCGACGGAGCAGAGCAAAAAGTGCAGACGTTCCGCTTCACTCGTACACAATAAAACGACAACGTATTCATCGTAACATCGCAATAACAACATCTCATTTGGCAATTTAATAAAGGCTTAGGCATACTCTGTCTAAGCCTTTATTTTTTAGAATAAATCCATGTCTCAACTCAATACATCAGAGCTCAACCGATTTGAGTCTCAGTTCCTTCAATTTATGCAACAAGAGATGCAAACCGATGCGGCTCACGACCTCAGCCATGTCCGCCGCGTAGTCAAGACAGCTCGCCAGCTTGCACTTCAAGAAGGCGCTGAGTTAGCAGTTGTGTTACCCGCAGCCTATTTGCATGATTGTTTCACCTATCCCAAAGATCACCCAAACCGTAAACAAAGCTCTGCTATTGCTGCAACCAAAGCCATTTCGTTTCTTGAAAGTATCGATTACCCTGCTCAATACCATGACGCCATTGCCCACGCGATCGAATCGCACAGTTTTAGCGCCAATATTACGCCAAATACTTTGGAAGCTCAGGTCGTCCAAGACGCAGACCGCTTAGATGCGCTTGGCGCTATTGGCGTTACACGCTGTATTCAAGTCAGCACGCTATTTGATGCCACCTTGTATAACGAACAGGATATGTTTGCAGAGCATCGAGAACTGGAAGATAAACGATTCACCATCGATCACTTCCAAACCAAACTGTTTAAAATTGTAGATACGATGAACACCAAAGCGGCGTATGAAGAAGCTGTGAAGCGTAAAGCGTTTATGCAATCTTACCTAGAACAGTTGCGCCAAGAAGTAGAAGGTTAATATGTCGGAAAGTCACAACCTAATTAAAGAGCTTAAACGCCAGCTCAAGTTGTCCGGTATACACTATGTCGATGTAGCAAAGCACTTGGGCTTAAGCGAAGGTTCCGTAAAGCGCTTATTGGCAGAAGGCAGTCAAATTAGCCTCGATCGGTTGGAGCGAATCTGTCAACTAATTGGTTTGGAAATGGCAGAATTGTTTAAGCTATCAGCGGCACGTAACAAAGGGCTGGAATCGCTCACGTTAGAACAAGAAAAGCAGCTGGTCGACGATAAAGGCTTGTTGCTTGTTGCGGTATGTGTGGTTAATGGTTATCGCTTCGAGCAAATCATCGAGCAATACACCTTTGATGAATTGGAGCTCATACAAAAGCTCGCACAACTCGATCGTCTCAATATCATTGACTTGCTACCAGGCAATAAGATTCGTCTACGTATCTCCCCGACTTTTCGTTGGCACACTGGCGGTCCTATTCAGCGTTTCTTCCAACAACAAGTTCAAGATGCCTTCTTCCAAAGCTATTTCTCCGCCGAAGATGAAAAACTGGTGATGGCGACGGGGCTGATGAGCTTGCCAACAAACAAAAAGATGCAACAGAAGCTACAGAAGGTCATTGATGAGTTTTACCAAATCTGCCAAAGCGACGACTCATTAGACATGAACGAGAAACACGGTACTTCTCTAGTGATTGCCATGCGTCGCTGGACATTTCCGCTGTTTAAGCCTTGGGAACGTAAATAGGGACTACCTGATGCTCGATAAACTCAAAAGCCTATCTATCAAGACAAGACCTGTTCTCCCTTTATTCGTGTTAATTGCATTTGGTGGTTTTGCTGTGTTCGTTGCCACGCTTCTGCAACTTTCCAATATGGTTAAAGAGTCTTATCTGATTCCGAGTGGTGTAGCGGCTTTATGGGCTCTTGCCGCTTGGGTGATGATCTCAAGCTTTCAGCATGTTCCACAGCTTACGCCAAGCCTTGGCTTTTTCAAACGAATGAAAGCTCGCATGGTACGTCTGTTTTTTTATCTCATTGCTTTGGGCTTTATAGGATTGTCTGGCTTCATCCTATTTGTCACATTGAGAATGCTCAGTGTCTGGTTCCGACACTAAATTCATACTCGTAATACATAAAAGCACCAATTCGTATCAAATCACGAATTTATGCAATCAAAAGTAGCATTAAGTGTTACTTTTGGTTTCTCATAACGTAACTCTTTTCTTCACACTGGCTTCCTAAAGCCAAGCCTTTAAAGTGCTCCCATCTCAACGCTATTTCGCCTTTACGGAGCCAGCATGTTTCTCACTAAACGATTCTTCCCTTATTTCGTCACTCAGTGCCTTGGTGCACTGAACGACAATATCTACAAAAATGTTCTTTTACTGATGGTGACGTACAGCCAAATTGACTCACTGCCAATGTCGGTTGACCTTTTTGTTAACCTTGCTGCTGGCTTGTTTATCCTTCCCTTTTTTCTGTTTTCTGCCCACGCAGGAGCGATTGCAGACAACATGGACAAAGCAAAATTGATCCGCCGCTTAAAACTTATTGAATTAGTGATCATGAGTTGCGCTGCGACTGCCATTATGACGCAGAGTGCTATCCTGATGCTCGTCCTCCTCTTCATGACTGGTACTCAATCGGCTTACTTCGGTCCAGTGAAATACGCTCTACTTCCTCAAGCGCTAAAGTCGAATGAACTAGTGAAAGGTAACGCTTGGGTTGAGATGGGGACTTTCCTTTCGATTCTGATTGGTACATTAAGCGCTGGTCTATTGCTCGCAGTTCCAAACGGCATGATTATCGCCTCTTGCATTGTGATTACGCTATCTCTGCTTGGTCTGTTAAGCAGCGCTAACATCCCTTCTCTGCCAAGTAAGAAAAGTGACAAAGTAAAGTTCGAGCCTATTACTGGTTTGAAGAAAACGCTCAAACTGGCACAAAAACAACGCGGTATTTGGATGTCGATTCTAGCCATCAGTTGGTTCTGGTTTATGGGCGCAACTTACCTGACCCAATTTCCGAATTTTGCTCGCGAACACTTATTTGCAGACAGCACTGTGGTTTCTCTATTATTGGCTCTATTTTCAATTGGTATCGCTACGGGTTCATGGCTATGTGAGAAGTTGTCTTTCAATCAAGTAGAACTGGGCATTCTGCCATTTGGTATTTTGGGCTTAACAATTTTCAGTGCAGACCTTTTATGGGCGGTGCCTGCAATCGAATCTTTTCCAAGTCAGTATTATGATATACAAAACTTTGTTACTCAGTCTTCGCATATTCGAGTGATGATCGATTTGTTCTTGGTTGGTGTGAGCGGCGGTGTGTTTATTGTTCCCCTTTATGCGTTTATCCAATCACGCTCTGAAGAAGGCGAATGTGCTCAATCTATTGCAGCCAATAACATAATGAATGCACTATTTATGGTCGCTTCTGCTGCTGTTTCAATATTGATCTTAAGTGTTTTAGAGTTCTCTATCGTTGAACTGTTTGCCATTTTGGCCGTCGGTAACTTCATCATAGCTGTCTACGTTTACCGCCAAGTACCTGAGTTTACTCAGCGCTTTGTTAGCTACTTACTAAGCCACTGCTTGTACCGAGTATCCGTAACTGGTCGTCAGCACATCCCAGAGCAAGGTGCAGCCCTGATTGTGGCAAACCATGTGAGCTATGTAGATGCTTTGATTCTAATGGGCACATCAACCCGCCCTGTGCGATTTGTGATGGACAAATCAATCAGCGAGCTGCCTGTTCTTAAATACGTCTTCCGCCATGCTGGCGTCATCCCAATTTGCTCTCCACGCAAATGCGCAGAGACTTACAAAAAAGCTTTCGAACAGATTGAGCAGGCTCTTAGTAACGATGAAGTTGTTTGTATCTTCCCTGAAGGTCGCTTGACCTCAAATGGCGAACTAGGCGAGTTCAGACCAGGTGTTGAGAAGATTTTAAAGCGTACACCTGTACCCGTGATTCCAATGGCGTTAAAAGGCTTATGGGGATCTTTCTTCAGTCACAAAAATGGACATGCGTTAACTAAACGCCCTACTCGCTTTTGGTCTCGTATCGAAGTCAATATCGGTGAGTTATTGCAACCAGCCACACTAGATCGCCATTTGTTACAAAAAGAAGTGCAAGATTTGCTAATTCGCTGACAGTAGCCCTGTGGAGAATTTAGTAGGATAAAATCAACATCATAAATCTAGGAGGTATTATGAAAATCATCATCTTACATGGTCTTTATATGCATGGGCTGGTCATGCAGCCTCTTAGCCAAAAGCTGAGAAAGCTGGGCTACGAGACCCAAGTATTGAGTTACAACACGGTTTCAATTAATGAAGAATCGCTATTTAAGTCCATCGACAAAGCGCTTAACCCGTTGACTGCTAATGTGTTAGTGGGTCATAGCCTAGGTGGCTTGATGATTAAACGATACCTCGCAAGCAGAAAACCATCGACAAGCCTCGTCTCTCACGTTGTTGCAATTGGCTCACCGCTGAAAGGCGCTTCCATTGTGACTCGCATTCAGGGTTTAGGTTTAGGTGCGATTCTTGGTAACTCACCATACCATGGTCTGAATAAGCACGAGGACAGTTGGACTTTCCCACAAAAGCTTGGCAGCATCGCTGGCACGATGGCAATTGGTGCAAGACCCATTCTAATGCACAGAGACAACACCATGTCTGACGGTACGGTTACTGTCGATGAGACACGCTTAGAGGGCATGCAAGACCATATTGAGACCAAACAAACTCATACCAGCCTTATATACAACACCTACGTGCCTGCACAGATTGATCACTTTATCAAAACTGATCACTTCAGCCGATAGCGCACTTTTCCATCAAGTAGTTGCAATCTACTTTTCAAGCCAAGGCGTTCGCAGTACTATCCCTACTCCGACCACTCATTTGAGTGTCGGAGTTTTTTACTTCTGACCATATTGGTTGGATTCAATGTTCTCAGGGCGGGGCGAAATTCCCCACCGGCGGTATACTCTTTTGAGTGAGCCCGCGAGCGCTCGATTCGTCGAGGTCAGCAGATCTGGTGAGATGCCAGAGCCGACGGTTATAGTCCGGATGAAAGAGAATAAGAAAACATCAGCGTTTTCCTCAACGTTCTTTGTTGATGAACACTGGTGCACTTCTTTTTGGATCGCATTTTTATTGCGTGGGTTTGTGCCAACTTACCGTTGGCGGCTCAGCGCATGCATAAAATGTGACGATCCCTCATACCGCCCTGATTCTGGTGATATTTAGGAGTTAACCATGAATCAGTCATCACTACTTGCCGAATTTGGCGACCCAATTACTCGCGTTGAAAACGCACTTATCGCACTTAAAGAAGGTCGTGGGGTACTTCTTCTCGACGATGAAGATCGTGAAAACGAAGGCGACATCATTTATTCCGTAGAGCACTTAACCAATGAGCAAATGGCTCTTATGATCCGCGAATGCAGCGGTATTGTTTGTCTGTGTCTGACCGATGCTCAAGCAGACAAGTTGGAACTGCCACCAATGGTTGTAAACAACAACAGCGCAAACCAAACGGCTTTCACGGTTTCTATTGAAGCAAAACATGGTGTAACAACTGGCGTTTCTGCCGCTGACCGCGTGACGACCATCAAAACAGCTGCTAACCCAAATGCAAAACCAGACGACTTGGCTCGTCCTGGTCACGTGTTCCCGCTGCGCGCTCGTCCTGGTGGCGTAATGACTCGCCGTGGTCACACAGAAGGCACTATCGATCTAATGCAAATGGCAGGTTTGCAGCCTGCTGGCGTGTTATGTGAGGTGACAAATCCAGATGGCACTATGGCAAAAACACCAGAGATCGTCGCGTTTGGTCGTTTACACAACATGCCAGTACTGACCATCGAAGATATGGTTGCTTACCGTAATCAATTTGATTTGAAGCTAGCGTAATCAACACGTATTTGCTCTAGTAAAAAGCCGCTGAACTCAGCGGCTTTTTTGATCGATTTGGTTCCTTTTCTAGTAGTTATACTTAGTAAAAATAAAAGGAATCAACATCATGAAAGGAATTACTCGCAGCGCACTTATCGCGACACTACTCTCCACCAGCTCTTTGACTTTTGCATCGAGTTGCCCAGATATCTTGCAAGGTAAGCAACGACTTCTCAATTCAACAGAAGAAATAGCCCTGTGTGACGCCTTTAAAGGCAAAACACTATTGGTTGTGAACACCGCGAGCCAATGCGGCTTCACTCCCCAATTCGAGCAGCTGGAACAGCTACACCAAACGTACAAAGATCAAAACTTTTCAGTTGTCGGCTTTCCTAGTAACGACTTTCGTCAAGACCGTGGTAGCGAAGAGAAGACCGCAAAAATCTGTTACCTCGACTATGGTGTCACCTTCCCTATGATGGCTAAAACGTCTGTCCTAGGTGAGGATGCAAATCCAGTATTTACCCAGATCAGTACCCAAGCGGGCATTACACCGAAATGGAACTTCTACAAGTTCTTGATCAATAAAGAAGGCAAAGTCGTCGCGACCTTCCCAAGCTCAACCTCTCCAACAAGTACTACGCTTACTAACATGATTGAACAGCAACTGTAAGGAAGGCTGCTATGACAACCACACGTACGACGATGTTGCAATTGGGTTATTTGGGGCTGTTGCCATTTCTGTTCAGCTTGGTTCTCATCGTTACGGAAAGAACTTTGTTTAACTTGTCTGGGGAACAATTTTTTATCGCTTACAGTGCAGTGATTTTGAGTTTTCTCTCAGGGGTACTTTGGGGCAATGCTATTGATCATTTTTATCACCGCTTGAGTCGCAATGCATTGGTGCTCAGTAATTTATTTGTACTACTCGCTTGGGGAGCGCTACTACAAGGTAACAAACACTATTTGATTGCAACTCTGTTATTGGCTGCTGGTTACATTGCCGTTTGGTACGCGGAAAAGCTGATTCGGAAAATAGAAAAAGAGGCGGAGCCAAAAGGTTACCAGATGATGCGAGGCAAGCTCACGACAGGCGTAGTGCTCATGCATGGGTTGGTTTTAATTGCATAAGCTGGTCTGTCCACCTACCAGATCACAAAATTACTGTTGTTATATAAAACAATGTTCATTTCGTGAACCTATAGCAATTTTGAACACTGTTTTGTTCCAATTATGAACAGGCAAGCATATAAGTACTCAAAAGCATTCACAAAGGATATGAATATGTTTTTTCGTAAACTTCTTTTTAGTACTGCAGTTATCAACGCAACAGCAGGTTGCGTGTCTTACCAAGCTCATCAAGCTGCGGTCAATACGGTGAATAACACTGGCGTGGTTTTAAATACCGTGGTGAAAACCACTATAGCCCAACCTTGTAACGTTGCCGTCACCATGGCGAGCTTGTTTTACCCAAACGCGATCTTTATGACCGATATGCCAACAGCAGCTTGCACAGCCGTCCTACGCTAAAGCGAACAAAACAAAAAAATGGCGACCTCATTGGTCGCCATTTTTCATTTTATAATTAAAGCGTTAGTAAGTAGTTTACCAACTTGTTGTACTCATCGTAGCTTCGGATTTCGTTCGGTAATACGATGTACTTGTTGTTAACAACCACCCCCGGAACACCAGTCAACGTACTTTGCTTAAACTGCTTATCGAAACCCTTTTGCATCGAGTTTACGGCAAAGCTGTTGTATGCCGCATCAAATTTCTTACCATCTACCCCATTGTCCACAAAGATTTGCTTCAATTCAGCTTCATTTTGAGGTGCTTGACGTTTCTGGTGAATTTGAGCAAACATCGCCGGTACCATCGTCTTCTCTACGCCCAAAGACACCATTGTCGCGTATGACTTCGCCATCGGCACCGCCATATTGCCGCCCATAAATGCGACATGTACTTTCTCAAAACTCGCGTCTTTTGGTAGCGATGGTTTTAGGTTATCGATGACTGATTCAAATTTGTAACAGTGTGGGCAATAGAAAGAGAAAAATTCGGTTACTGTCGGTTTCTTCGACTTCTCTACGTCCAACACTTTGTAATGTTTACCCGCTTCAAATTGCGCAGCGTGAGCAGTGAATGCCAGTAATAGAGTGCTACAAAGAGCAAATAGCTTTTTCATGTTTGATTCCTTCAGGCACACGTGTGCCGTATTCATTAGTGAGTTTTTAAAAAGCCCAGCAGGGCTGGTTTGTGATGAATAAAAGGATCAAACAATAGGAGGACGGTAAGGTTTATAAACCACTGTCACTGCTTTCGGTGTGGGTGATTTATCGATCAGTGCGAGGCTATGCGGGAGCAAGATGACATCATCTTGCAAAAGGTTAGTTGGAATTTTCACGATACAGGAAGAGCTGCAACTGGTATGTGCTTGCTGCCCTTTTTCCATCAAGTGATCACTATGGTGCGACTCGATGCAATCCTTATTATCTACACCCATTTTTTGATGAAGTTCAGCGACAGGGTCTTTGTTTGAACTCACTTCAATTGGTGCCGTTGCTGCACGCACACTCGACACGACACCCGTTAGCAACATGGCTAATAGACAAAGCATTGTCGTCAGGAATGTACGGTTAAAACTCGGCATACAACTTCTTCAAAATATGGTGAATCTTCATCATACAGAATCCTTCTTTTCATACAAGCCAATCACTTAGTAGCACGTTCACAAACCAGAGGATTCTGACACTCGATACCGACTGCAATGCCGATAACACTTGAAATCCTTATGAAACCTGAGTAATAGTTAGATCAGTTTTTGTACAAACAAGGAAAGATTAATGCTTAAAAAGAGATTCTTTAAAACAAAAGACGAAGTCGAAGTCACGTTCGAGCTAGACAAAAACCAGTGGGAGTCGATTCAAATTGCAGGCGACTTTAACAACTGGCAACCAGAACCAATGAAGCTCGTGAAGAAAAGTGGACAGTTTAAATTTAAAACACGCTTGCCGAAAGAACAGAATATTCAGTTCCGTTACCTATTTAACGAAGCTGAGTGGGAAAACGACCCACAAGCGGATGCCTACGTACCAAATGGTTTTGGCAGTGATAACAGTGTCGTGTGCACTCAAGAGCAACCAGCTTAATCACACAGACAGAAAAGATAGGCGTACTCAGTGCGCCTTTTTTATCGCCAATTTTTCATCGAGTTACCATTAATTGTTGCTATATAACAACAGTGTTTTACCTAAAGTGATATATATCAACAAAAGCCATTTCCTTAATATACCCACATCGCAGCGAGATAGATGTTCTTAACTAAAAGCTGCTCTCATACAAAAGCAACTCTCAAACAAAGAGATGAAGGAAACAAAAGATGAAAAAACTGATTGTAATTACAGGTGCAAGTTCTGGTATCGGTGAAGCAATTGCCCGTCGTCTAAGCGATGAAGGTCACCCACTTCTTCTTCTTGCTCGTCGTGTAGAACGTTTGGAAGCACTAAACCTGCCAAACACGCTATGTGAGAAAGTAGACGTAACAGACAAGTCTTCATTTGAAGCTGCGATTGCGAAAGCGGAAGAGAAATTTGGTCCAGCTGATGCACTAGTAAACAACGCAGGTGTGATGCTACTTGGTCAAATTGACACACAAGATGCATCAGAATGGAAACGCATGTTCGACGTGAACGTACTTGGTCTGCTAAACGGCATGCAGTCTGTGCTTGCACCAATGAAATCACGTAACAGCGGTACTATCATCAACATCAGCTCAATCGCAGGCAAGAAAACGTTCCCTGATCACGCAGCTTACTGTGGCACTAAATTTGCGGTTCACGCGATTTCTGAAAACGTTCGTGAAGAAGTCGCAGCATCGAATGTTCGTGTAACAACAATTGCCCCTGGTGCGGTAGAAACCGAACTGCTTTCTCACACAACATCGCAAGAAATCAAAGATGGTTACGGCGCATGGAAAGAGGACATGGGCGGCGTTCTTGCTGCTGATGACATCGCACGTGCAGTTGTATTTGCTTACCAGCAGCCACAAAACGTTTGCATCCGTGAAATTGCATTAGCACCAACTAAGCAACAGCCTTAATCTATACGATTTTAAGACGACGAAATTCAAAAAGCGGCTTCAAAGCCGCTTTTTCTCTTTATGTAATCAACGCTCTTCATGTAATCAGCAATCTTCGGTAAATGAGGCGACCGTAACGCTACCGCCGGAGACAGCATCTTTGTAATAAACGTAGCATTTCTTGTGCCACACGTTATCTTTCGTAAAGCCAATAAATGCTTCCCTACCCGCGGCATCACTGCCTTTGTTTGTAACGTAAACTTGCTCAGCATCGATATTAAAGCTTCGCAAAACATTATCTCGGTGTGCAGTGGGATACCCATTACAGGTATAAATGTCATCGATATAGGTATAACACTGGTTTTCAAGACCTTGAGTCAGGGCCTTAGAGAACACAATATCCGAGCCTGTTTTCATCACCGCTTCGATTTCTTTTAATTTTGCCACGCGTCCATCACTAAAAAAACCTAAAATTCGAGGTGCAGAAGTGACAGACACGAGGGCCAATACAACGACAACAATAACCAGCTCTAACAAAGTAAACCCTTTGCTTCTCCTCATAATCAATCTCTCTACAAATCCAAGCAAGCCACCAAAGTAATGAAGAAAATTATTTCATAACTACATAGTCGCCACGTAAGCGTTTGTAAGAGGTCGTGCACTTCGTAGACAAAAAAGCCGAGCAGTTGCTTGCTCGGCTCAATCGGTTAACGCTGAAGAAGAAACCTTCTTTACTTCCTCGGCTTAATCGTTCGATAAGCCACATCAGTTAGGTAGTCATTTAGGCGATGTGATGCCGTGACCGCTTCCTCGGCATCAGTATGGCTGACAGCGCGTAAAACGGCAGCATGAAGAGAAGATGCTTCAACCAAATCTGAGTCTTGGTTTTTAAATGCAAACCAAAAGCGACGGGATAAACCTTGTAGTGGTGCCATCGCTAACTGTAGATATTCATTACATGCAGCTTTGACGAGCAAGGTATGGATTTCTTTAAGTAAAGACGCGTAAAGCAGGTCATCTTTGTTTTCTGCACAAGCTTCTAACTGCTCAGCCAACATTAACATCTGCTGCTTCTCTTCAACACTTGCTCGCGAGGCAGCGTAGTTGACACATAAGGCTTCAATGTCGCGACGGACTTCTAGGATCTTTAGTTGGCTCTCGACAGAGATTGCTGGGATTTGAATTCCACGTCGCGGGTGGATCTCAACCATACATTCATAAGCCAATCTTTGTAACGCTTCTCGAACAGGCGTTCGCCCAAGCTCTAACTCTTCTGCCAACTGCTTTTCACTGACCATACTCCCTGGTTCTAATTCGCGGAAGATGATCATTTTTTCAAGTTTGCTGTATGCAACTTCTGTCTTATTGACTGAATTTACGGTCATTCTCGTTCCTATTCCATTGATCAATCTTTTAGTGAGCAATCTCACGATAAGAAGTTTTGCCATTGTACCAAAAAAAGAAATACGAATATATTAAAAACATACAACTGATATATCAGATGAACATCAGTCATCTATTAGTGAGGTAAGAATGAAATCTTGGAACATTATCCGTCGTTATGAACACACTCCTGACCTACCTGTTTTGGCTGAAGTAGAAGTGTTAGTCATTGGCGGAGGTCCTGCTGGTGTTGCCGCAGCTGAAACGGCTGGTCGTCTAGGTAAGAACACTTGGCTAATTGAGAAATACGGTTTTTGCGGTGGTGCTGCCGTCGCGGGCTTATCTGGCACTATTTGTGGTATGTACATGGCATCGGACGATGAAAATGCACAGCCAGAACAAGTAGTATTCGGTTTTACAGAACGTTTTCGTCAAGCATTAGAAAACAAAGGTGGTGTCACTGCTCCACAGCGTTACGGTAAAACGTACACAGTGACGCACGATCCTTTGATGTGGCGTGAAGTTGCTGATGATTTCCTAGAGCAAGCAAATGTCAAAACTCTATTCCATACGTCAGTCACTGGCGTGATCATGGAAGGTGACACATTTAAAGGCGTGATCATCGAATCAAACGCAGGGCAAAGTATCATCTTAAGTAAACAGATCATCGATGCTTCTGGTGATGCTGCTGTGGTAGCTCGTGCGGGCATGGATTATTACTTTGGCGACAATGGTCGTATCCAAAACCCAACCATGTTCTTCCGTTTTGGCGGTGTCGATATGGACACTTATCTTGACTACTACGGCAACGACACGATCTGCCCTCCAAAAGTCACCGAAAATATTCTTGCAGCCAACGAAAGCGGCGAATACCAGTTGCCACGTCATAAGATTTGGATTTTCCCGACCACACGCGCGAATGAGCTGATGGTTAATGCGACACGCCTTGCAGGTCAAGATGGACGCATGCTGAACGTCATTGATCCTGAAGATTTCACAGAAGCCGAAGTGTTCGGTCGTCGCCAAGTTCGTGAGTACGCCCGTTTCTTGAATAACTTTGTTCCAGGTTGTGAACAGGCATTCGTTGTCGACACCGGTGTAGAAGTCGGCATTCGTCAAACGCGCTCTATTGTTGGTATCGAAACGCTAACTAATGAAGACGTTGTTAACTGTCGCAAGCGTGAAGACGGTATTTGCCGTACCCCTTGGCCTATTGAATTGCACTCCGGCGATAAACCAAAACTGCACTGGCTAATTAACGATTATTACGACATTCCATTCCATACGCTAGTGCCAGTGGTTGGTGAAAACATCATTGTTGCTGGCCGATGCTTGAGCGCTGAACACGAAGCGCTTGCTTCTGCTCGCGTCACCGCGCAATGCTTTGAGCTTGGTCATGCAGCTGGCGTTGCTGCTGCACAAGCGATTGATACAAATACGGCGATTCGTGACTTAAATGTCGCGGAGATTCGCGCCACCATGATTAAAAATGGCTCACGCCTGTAAGGACTGAAAAATGACCGATCTAAAAATTGAACGTGTAGAACTTTACGCTGTAGCAGACCGCGATGCAGCACCTGTACCATGGGCAGATAACCAAGAACCTTTGTTATACACCAATAACATCGTCCGTCTAATTTGTAACGATGGTACAGAGGGGTTAGGCGCAACAATCAGCTACACAGAGAATGATTTTGACCGCTGCATTATCGAATCTCAACGCACCATAGTTCCAGGTTTACTGGGTAAAAATCCATTGGCAACTCAAGAGCTCTACAACTGGTTAATGGCGCGTTGTACTTGGGGTGGTCTGCCGGCTAAAGCGCCAATTGATATTGCAGCATGGGACATCAAAGGCAAAAAAGCGGGCATGCCTCTTTACATGCTTTTAGGTGGCGCTCGAAACAAAATGTTGTCTTACGCATCGACGCCAATGTTCGACACCGTAGAAGAGTACTTCCCGTACCTAGACGACTGTATTGCACACGGCTTTAAAGCAATCAAGCTTCACTGCTACTGCGTGTACGAAAAGGACGTTGCCCTTGTTGACGCAGTTCAGGCTCGTTACGGCAAAACAGGCATTCGATTCATGCTTGATACGGCAACCTTCTACACGCCAGAACAAGCAATGGCAATGGCCAAACGCCTAGAACGCTACCACTGGGAATGGTTAGAAGCACCGGTTTCTGATTACGACTACAACACTTATAAACGCCTAGTTAAAAACACTGACCTTGAGATTTCTAGTCATGGTAACTGCTTGTTAACACTGCAAGAAGTGACCTATGCCTTATCACAAGAGATGTGGTCTGACATTCGCCAAGACGCGACGGTTTGCGGTGGTATTACACCTCTAAACAAATGCTTCCACATTGCAGAGGGCTTCTCTAAGAACCTAGAGATCCAATCAATGGGTTACACGCTAACGCAAGCCGCAAACCTGCACGTCGCTCTTGCGCATAACAACTGTAAATTCTTTGAACAATTCTACCCTTACGAAGACTTTGAGCTAGCGTCGAAAACCGTTATCCGCACCGACAAAGAAGGTTATGTCCGTGCTCCTAAAGGCAATGGCTTAGGTGTTGAAATGGATTGGGACAAAGTGAAAGAAATGTCTGTGGCGTCGTACGTTTTCGAATAAACCGCATGCTTCACGACATAAACAATTAATACAGAGACAGCAAAAGACTGACATCCCTCTAACCCTACACTGTCTGCCTTTCTAATTACTCGTATGGGAACGGGAGAAAGGCAGACACCCTGAGTGTCAGTGACAATAAACAAAGCCGTCCGAGTATTCTCATTAATAGACAATATTGGAAAGTCACAATGAAATTGAATACTTCAGAAATCGACTGGAAACTTACTTTTGGCAGTTTTGGATTTGTACTGCTTCTAGGTATTCTTGCAGTGGTATACCCAGAAGCCGTAAAAAGCACCATGAGCGGCATGCTAGATTTTACCGTCATTAACTTCGGTTCTGGTTTCCTTTGGTACACACTTTTCGCAACAGGTGCCCTATTGTTCCTCGCCTTTTCTAAATATGGCGATATTCGTATGGGCGACACCAAACCTAAGTTTACGAAATTCCAACTGTTCGCAATGGCATTGTCTGCCGGCATGGGCGCAAGCACCATGTACTGGGGCTTTATTGAAGCGGTATACTACTTCATGGACCCTCAGTTCGGTATTACAGATAAAGCCATGGCAATGGAATACGCTACGGCTTACAACATGTTCCACTGGGGCGCAGCAGGCTGGTTTATCTACCTCATTGTAGCCATCCCATTCGCCGTCGTATTCTACCTAAAGAAAAGCCGTCGAATGAGCTTAAGTGGTGTCATTAACTCACTGTTTGATGACCGTTTACCGGTTTGGGCGCAAAAGTTTATTGACCTACTGTTTATCATCACAACGCTTGCCGCAACCGCATTAACATTAGGTTTGGGCATCCCGATGATTTCCTCTAACCTAGCGAGCTTAACGGGCATTCCAGACAATTTAATGTTGGGTATTGGCGTTATCCTTGGGTTGTCAGTGATCTTCTCTCTCAGCTCTTACATCGGCATTGAGAAAGGCATGGCCCGCCTATCTAGTGCAACCATTTATATCTGTGCAGCGTTTGTTGGTATCATCTTCATCATCGGACCATCCGCTCTGATCATGAACAACTTAACCAATGGCATTGGTATCATGTTGACTGAATACATCCGCATGAGCACCAACACAGATCCATATGGCACAACGTTGTTCCCTCAATACTGGACGGTATTCTTCCTAGCGAACTGGATTTCTTACTCACCGGGTGTAGGTGTCTTCATCACTAAGATCATCCAAGGTCAGAAGCTAAAAGACGTGGTTCTCATCCTCGTGATTGGCGGCACAATGGGCTCTGCGGTTATCTTCGGTGTATGTGGCACCTTCTCAATGGATCTTGTAAACAACGGCGTCGTTGATGGTGTCAAACTGATTGGTGAAGGTCAGCCAACTGAGTTGGTGAAGC
Source organism: Vibrio sp. MMH1-50 (assembly GCF_022347645.1). Taxonomy (NCBI): domain Bacteria; kingdom Pseudomonadati; phylum Pseudomonadota; class Gammaproteobacteria; order Vibrionales; family Vibrionaceae; genus Vibrio; species Vibrio sp. MMH1-50. Next base: position 97,934 of record NZ_JAKRGG010000004.1, on the reverse strand, counting down.
AAGTATTTGACTCAACATCTATTCCAATGTTGCTAACTGCTATCTACCTAGTCACGATGATTCTGTTTACAGTAACAACATTAGATGGCACCTCGTATTCACTAGCAGGCATCGCAACTAAACAGCTAGATGAAGAAGCAAACGTAAACCCAATGTTTCGTCTGTTCTGGTGCTTATTGCTAACAGCACTACCAATCATCTTCTTACTGATTAATGCTGACTTGAATATCCTTAAAGCGTTCCCTGTACTGATCATCGTATTGATCGTGCCAGTGTTCTTCATCGCGGCGGTTAAAACACTCCAATACCTTAAGCAAAACTACGGACAAATTATGGAGCATCAACGCCAACAAGACGAACTTCTTGCAAAACAAGCACAAGAGCAACAAGTTGAAGTAACAAACTCGACACCCGCTCCTCAAGCTAGCTAGCATCGACTTCTAACTCTCAAAAGCTCCGATAAACGTCGGAGCTTTTTTATTGGTTGTTAAGTTCAATCACTGCCGTCTATAAATTCCACAAGACTATTGATGTTTATTGAAATCACTGACAAATTTGTTTAAGTTTCAGGAAGAATTCCTACAAAGCGCATCACTGCCATGAATGTACAAGACACTAAGCAATCAATTTTCATCGTTGAAGACGATCCTAAACTGCAAGCCATGTTAAGCGAATACTTTGTTGAACAAGGCTTCGACGTCCGTTGTATCGATAATGGAACAGATGCTCCAGATGCGATTATAGAGGCTCAGCCCGACCTCGTACTGCTTGATTTAATGTTGCCTGGTCAAGATGGATTGAGCGTCTGCCGCCAGATTCGCGAGTGCTTTAAAGGCAAAGTCTTGATGCTAACTGCTAGCGACGATGATTTTGACCACGTCGCTGCCCTTGAAATCGGCGCAGATGACTTCGTAAACAAGCCAATCAAACCACGAGTTTTGCTTGCTCGAATTCGCATGCTTTTGCGTCGTAAGGAGGCAACGACGTCTGATTCCGATACTTGTCTAGAAGTGGGGTTATTATGCCTTAACCGCCTACGTAAGGCTTGCGCTCTAAATCATGAGCCCATTGCCCTAACCGATGGTGAATTTGACTTACTTTGGGTCCTCGCAAACCACCCTGAACAAACTCTTTCTCGCGAGTGGCTAACAAAAACCTTACGTGGTATCGAATATGACGGCACTGACCGTACTATCGATAACCGCATCGTTACCTTACGCAAAAAGCTGGGCGACAGCACCACTCCACCACAAAAGATCATCACTGTGCGTGGTAAAGGCTACTTGTTTATGCCTGATGCTTGGAATGCGTAATGAAACGTATTTATCTGGAAAGCTTCTTAGGTCTGATTATTCTTTTTGTCGCCAGTTTAGTTGGTTACGAAATCATTGTTTATCAACTGAACACTGACTACGACTACCTACTGGAAGAGCATGAGGCGCAAGCTTTCCATGAGCTTATTTATCCGATTTATCGTGAAAAAGGTGAAGACTACACCATTCAACAATTGGAGAAATTCGCAACCTCTAGCCATATGTTGTTGATCGCTCAAGAGATGACTAGTGTCCCTCTTGAGGTTCAACAGGCTTTCGATGAAGATCCTTCCGTCAATACCGCGTTTGATGAGGATCGAGATTTATGGTTTCGATTTGAACCAGGCTCGCCAGTATTCAAATTAAGCCAAAACCCCAACAGCCCAATCATTCAAGCCATTAATTTTGACGACAATATCGTTTGGCTGTTCTTCCTCGCTGGATTTGCACTGTATTGTGTTCTGCTAATTTGGTTTTTAAGCCGCCGCGTAAGGGCATTAGAGAAGGTTACGATGGATTTTGCATCCGGTGATTTTAATGCTCGCGCCGATACTTCCAGCGCGAAGTCGGTGGGAACATTAAACAAAAGCTTTAACCATATGGCAGAGAAGGTCTCTCGTCTTATTACGAGTAACAAAATGCTAACCAATGCTGTCGCTCATGAGTTAAGAACACCAATCTTCCGACTCCAGTGGCAAGCCGATCTTCTGGCGGACGCTTCGTTAAATGAGCATCAGCAAAAATACGTCGATAGCATTGTAGAAGACATTGACGATATGGAAAAAATGGTTGAAGAACTGCTCTACTACGCAAAAATGGAGCGACCAAATTCCGAGATACAAACATCTACCGTGGTGTTATCTCGCTTTCTTCAATCGCTTCTTCCTAAATGGCAGCGCGATACGCCTTTATCCATTGTGATTGATGATGCCGAATCACAAGGCGTGGTTGTCAACGCCGATCCAACGCTGCTCAAACGTGCACTCGATAACCTACTTCGCAATGCAATGCGTTATGCGAAAAAGCAGATCGTTTTAGAGCTGGTTGATACTCCCGACCACTGCTGTATTCAGATCCACGATGACGGCTGCGGAATTGAAGAGAAAGACTGGCCTCACTTGTTCGATGCATTTTATAGCGCCGATAAAGCGCGAAACAAAAGCACCAGTGGTTTTGGCTTAGGGCTCGCCATCGTAAAACAGATTGTCGAGTTACAAGATGGCTGCGTGTCTGTCTCTCACAGTCCTTTGGGCGGCGCATGCTTCACGGTATGCTTTCAAAAATAAAATCATAAACTTATCAGTAACCCCTACCTTGTTGTTACAAAACACGACATTTCAATACATACGATAGACAGAGCTCAAAAATAAAACAGTGTACATTTAATCCATCAATTCACAGCAATAATGGATTACAAAAATGTATAAACACCTTTTTCTCCTCACCCTTTCTTCCACACTTGCTGCTTGTGCCTACAACCAAAAGCCTGTCGTTGATATGACCAATGTCGACCAAGCTCAATACGAGCAAGACTTCGCTTATTGCCAAGGTTATGCCGAAAAAGTCGACAAAGGCGAAGCGGCGAAAACTGAAGCAAAAAATGGAGCTGTGACAGGTGCTCTTGTTGGTGCCGTAGCTGGCGCACTAGAAGATGGCGTCGGTGGTGCTGCCGTAGGTGCCGTAGCTGGTTCAGCAGTCGGTGCTGGCGCAGGTGCACTTGGCGGTGCAAATGACTCAACCAAAACCCAATCGCTCGTGCTTCGTAAATGCCTAGCAAATAAAGGCTATACCGTATACGACCTTGATTCATAACGTATAAATTAGCATCAATTGCATAAAATAATGGTCAGGCGACATCTTTTTCACAAATGTTTCACGCTCGACCTATTACTCTCAACTTTCGCAATTTGATGCCTTTTCTTTTATCAGGGGATGCTTATCCCTCAAGCGCCCCTTCTTTTTTGGCTCAGCAGTATAGGCCCCATTTTGAAACCAGGAAAAACAGGCATTCGCCGGATATTGGACGCAACCGGCTATTCACTTCAAGGATTGAAAGCAGCATGGATTAACGAAGCAGCATTTAGACAAGAGTTAGTACTGACGTTAGTACTCTCTATCGCTGCATTCTTGCTTCCCGTCACCATGCTTGAACGAACAATGATGATCAGCAGCTTACTGCTGGTTGTAATAGTTGAATTGATTAATTCCGCCATCGAAGCGGTTGTCGATCGTGTCAGCGATGACTGGCATGAACTCAGTGGAAGAGCCAAGGACATTGGTTCCGCAGCAGTATTTGTTGCGCTTGTTCTCGCCCTATTTGTTTGGGCGTCGATTTTAATTTAGTTACATCGAAGTACGTCAATTATGAAGACAATTGAACTACCAACTAAAGGTCTCTCTTACGTTACCTTTACGCTTTTACTCGCCTTGTATTTCGCCCTTGTGGTGAACATTCCCATTTACAAGGAATTGGTTCACATCCTTACTAATCTCGATCAAGTTAAGATCGGTTTCATTATTACCATTCCCATCTTCTTTTTTGCAGCGCTGAACTTCTTATTCAACTTGTTCAGTTGGCCTTGGATCAGTAAACCATTCTTTATCTTATTGCTGATCACCTCAGGTATAGTGAGCTACGCGAGCTACAACTACGGCACACTCTTCGATACCGACATGATCACCAATATTGTCGAAACTGATACCAGTGAAGCAAGTTCTTACTTCAGCGCTTACTCGTTGATCTGGACAGTTTTGATGGGGGTACTTCCTGCATTACTTGTCTTTAAAGTGAAGTTTCAACCGCTAAAAGGAAACTGGCTAAGATTCACATTAACTAAAATCGTCTCAATGCTTGCTTCTTTAGTGATCATTGCCGTGATTGCTGGTTTGTATTACCAAGACTACGCATCCGTTGGTCGTAATAATAGCTACCTAAAGAAAATCATTATCCCTACTCAGTACGTGTATGCGATCTCTAGTTATGTCAAAGAAACCTACCTGACAACACCACAACCATACCGTGAGATTGGCACTGATGCTAAGCAATCTCAGCTAGCTTTAGAACAAGCCAAAGAGAAGCCTACTCTGGTTGTCTTCGTATTAGGAGAAACTGCGCGTACTCAAAACTACCAAATCAACGGTTACGATCGCGAAACCAACCCATACACCAGCAAGCTAGGCGTCATTTCATTCCAAGACGTTTCCTCTTGCGGTACAGCAACAGCGGTTTCCGTTCCTTGTATGTTTTCGCAACTGCCTCGTAGCGACTTCGATCGTAGTACAGCAGATAACCAAGACAATGCTTTGGATATAATGCAACGTGCTGGCATTGATTTGATGTGGAAAGACAATGACGGCGGAGATAAAGGCGTCGCGCATAAGATCAATAAGATGGATGTGGACCGCAGCCAGAAAAATGAACAGTGCAACGGCAGCACTTGCTATGACATCGCATTGCTAAATAACCTAGATGATCAAATCGCAAGCATGAAAGGTAACCGCCTTGTTGCGCTGCATCTCATTGGTAGTCATGGTCCAACGTATTTCCAACGCTATCCAAAAGACAAAGCCTTCTTCCAACCAGACTGCCCTCGTGCAGACATCGAAAACTGTAGCGTTGAACAAATCGTCAATACTTATGACAATACTATTCGCTACACGGACTTCGTTTTGGATCAAACTATAGCGAAATTGAAAGCGCTAGAAGACAAATACAATACGGCCATGATTTATGTTTCTGATCACGGTGAGTCTTTAGGTGAAAATGGCTTGTTCTTACACGGCATGCCTTACGGATTGGCGCCTGATTTCCAAAAGCGTGTTCCTATGATACTTTGGATGTCTCCGGGCTTTAAGCAAGCTAAACACATCAATACTGATTGTTTGAAACAAGAGGCGCAACAAACCGCGACGCACTCTCACGATAATGTATTCCACTCTTTACTCGGCATCATGGACGTAGAAACCGATGCTTATGATGGAGATTTGGATATCTTTAATACCTGCAGAACATCTTAGTATCAAACAGCACGATAAAGCCTGATTCATATGAATCAGGCTTTTTTATGACCTTTTGCTCTCAGAAATCCAACAGGTTCTCGTTATAATGTTTATCCCGTCAACGAACAAAGTAGAACCAAATGAAAATTGGCATCATTGGCTTGGGCGACATTGCTCAAAAAGCCTACCTTCCTGTTATCACCCAGATTCCAAATGTTGAACTGGTATTTTGTACCCGTAACGCAAATACACTTAACACACTGGCTCAACAATATCGCATCACAGAAACCTGTCAGGACTACCAACAGTTGGTTGGCATGGGTGTGGATGCAGTAATGATTCATGCAGCGACGAGCATTCACCCTCAAATCGCATCTTTCTTTTTAGAACAAGGCATCCCGACATTTGTTGACAAACCTTTGGCAGACAGCGCTGCTGAGGTGGAAAAGCTATACGAACTAGCAGAACGCGTGAATCAGCCTTTGTATGTCGGTTTCAATCGCCGTCACATTCCGCTCTACAATCAGCATATGCCGGGCGTACAGCAAGGCGAACTTTCAGGCTTGAAATCAATACGTTGGGAGAAGAATCGTCATCAATTACCAGGGGATATTCGTACCTTCATTTTCGATGATTTTATCCACCCTCTCGATAGCGTGAACATTACGACCAAAGCAGATCTACAAGACGCTTACATTACGCACCAAATGGAAGGCGACCAACTGGCTCGTTTAGATATCCAATGGCAGCATGGTGAGACACTGCTTCATGCATCAATGAACCGCCATTTTGGTATCACAACGGAGCGAGTCCAAGCGTGCTATTCAAACAAAGCAATGGAGTTTGATTCGTTTGTTGAAGGGAAACTGTGGCAAGACAATCAGGAGCAGAAGTTGAGCTTAAAAGATTGGACGCCAATGCTGACCAGTAAAGGCTTCCACTCTATGCTGTTGGATTGGTTTGAAGTTATCCAGTCCGGCAAAATCGCTTCTGAAATCGTAGCGCGCAATATCGCTAGCCACCAACTTGCCGAAGCGATTTGTCAGCACATTGAACAGTCAGTGCGTCGATAATTAAGCAGTAAAACGAGCGCGGAACGCTTTGGGAGCTAATCCCATGGTTTTAATGAACACTTTGCGAAACGCGCTCGCGTCTTGATACCCAACTTGGTAAGCGATAACTTCAAAAGCTAAGTTACTCGACTCTAATAAATCACACGCCTTTTGCACACGAAGATGCTGCAGATACTGATTCAAGTTCAAACCTGTCGCTTTTTGAAAACGTCTCTGAAGCGTGCGCTCAGTTAAACAACTGATCTCCGATAGAGCTTGGTTTGAAATCACATGGGAGAAATGATCGGCCATGTAGTGCTGAGCACTAAGAACGGCACTATCACCGTGTTGAAAATTAGGCATGAATTGCTGATAAAAACGTTGCTCTCTGGCACCAGTATCAACCACCAGCATCTTTCCCAATAACCGCATCACTGCAGGTGTGCTTAGCTGAGATACCAGCTCCAACCCTAAATCGAGCCAAGACATCATGCCACCAGCTGTGATGACACTGCCCTCGTTGATAAGGATGGATTCAGGCTTAAGCATCACGTTAGGAAACCTATCTCGGAATAACCCTGCCAGCCCCCAGTGTGTCGTGCACGCTTTGTTGTTCAACAAACCAGCTTGAGCGAGAACAAAAGCCCCGGCACATGCAGACGTAACAACCGCTCCTGCTTTGTGTTGCTCAAACAGCCAAGACGTTAACGCCTCACTTGGCGAAAGATAATATTGCTCCGCGCCGCTTGGCGGCAATATGACGACCGTGAAATCACCATCTCGAATAACGTCTTCTTGCCAATCAATGATGTCTGCATCAAAGCGACATTCAGCACCCAACTCAATCGCAGCGCGGCTTGCCATCTCAAACAGCTCCTGCAAACCATAGACTGACGCTTTTGAAGCCCCCGGATAGTTCACAATAGCAATGTTTATCTTGTTCATTCCAATTGTCGTTTTTAACCTATTTTTTGTCATTTTAGACACTGAGCAAGATAAAAGAAAGCACGCATAATAGCTCCCATACCAAAGCAATACATTCACTGAAAACAAAAGGAAAACACCATGAGCCAAGCAGCACTTCTTGTTATCGATCTACAAAACGACTACTTCCCAAACGGTAAATTTCCTCTATGGAATACAGAAGCAACACTAAACAACATCAAGAGCGCAATTGCTAAAGCGAATGAGAAAAATATTCCTATCATTCATATTCAGCACATTGCGGATCCGGCAATGGGTATTGCACCTTTCTTTAATGAGGGGTCCGAAGGTGCTGATATTCACCCTGAGATCTTAGCGCTTGCGCCGAGTGCAGATGTTGTTATCAAGCACTTTGCAGACAGCTTTGAGCAAACAAACCTTGAAGAAGTGCTGCAAAAACATGGGGTAACAGAACTATTGGTATGCGGTATGATGACGCAAAACTGTGTCACTCATACTGCGATTTCTAAAGTGGCAGAAAAGTATGATGTCTCAATTCTTATGGACTGCTGCACAACGGTTGACGAAATGATCCACAACATTGCCTTACACGCAGTCTCTACCCGCGTTCCCCTAATAACTGCAGAACAAAAACTATAAACGAAATATTATAGAGGTATGCATAGAACGCATACCTCTATTCACTTTTTGTAATTTGTCTCGCTAGACAATTATCTCTACACTTCGCGCTCATTTTTCTACTTGAGCGCACAATGCATGCTTTTTTCTCAATCCATTTTCGCTCAGGTGCTGAGAATGTCCGTCATGTTGGGGCTATCTTTAGTTATCGTCCATCACTCTCCTAGGTTGCTGGAAATATTAGCAGAGCAAGCCATCAACAGCGGCTGTCACCAAACCACAGGCGACGGCGAGCATCATGATCATTCTCATCACCATCATCATTAATAAGAGCAAATTATGAGTATTTTCCGATTTCCAATTCTTGTTTGGCTTGGAATAGGGATTTTGATTATTTGTCTAGGGATCAGACAATCTTTCGGCATTTTCATGATGCCAATTTCAGACTACTTTCACACTGGTCGTGAGTTCTTTAGCTTTGCTATTGCATTGCAAAACTTGTTGTTTGGTGTGTTCCAACCGTTTGTTGGTATGGCTTCAGATCGTTGGGGCGCGAAGCGTATTATCATTTTAGGTGCCATTTCTTACGCTTTGGGTCTCTACCTGACTTCTATCGCAGTTGAACCAACCATGATGTACCTGTCACTTGGTGTTTTGGTCGGTTTTGGTCTGAGCGCGACCAGTTACGTGATCGTGCTAGGTGCCGTTGCAAAGGTCGTCCCTGCGCAACATGCTGCGAAAGCATTTGGTTTGACAACAGCCGCAGGTTCATTCGGTATGTTCGCCATGATCCCAGGTGCCCAAGCGCTGTTGAGTGATTTTGGCTGGCAAGGCGCGCTTCAAGCATTCGCTGTACTGTGTAGCTTTATGATCATGTTTGCACTGTTCATGAGAACGGCGAAACCACAAGCGAGCAATGCAACTAATGCTCAAGAAGACACACAAACTCTAAAAGAAGCATTGAAAGAAGCCTTTTCACATAAAGGCTATTGGCTAATCCATGCTGGCTTCTTTGTTTGTGGTTTCCACGTAATGTTCATCGCGACTCACCTGCCGAGTTACTTAGCCGATAAAGATTTACCGGCATCAACGGCGGCAATGGCGCTAGCGTACGTCGGTATTTTCAACATCTTTGGCTCGTACTTCTGGGGTGTAATGGCAGACCGCTTTAACAAGCGTCATGTTATGTCTGCACTTTATTTGATGCGCACAGTCGTAATCGGTGCTTTTGTGACGCTACCTGTCACCGAACACACCGCTGCTATCTTTGGTGGTGCAATTGGCTTTTGCTGGTTAGGCACAGTGCCACTGACTTCCGGCTTAGTTCGTCAAATCTTTGGAGCTCGTTACCTTTCCACCTTGTATGGCTTGGTGTTCTTTACGCACCAAGTAGGTAGCTTCTTAGGAGCTTGGGTTGGTGGTCGTATTTACGATTACTACGGTTCGTACGACCCAATCTGGTGGTCAACCGTTGTACTAGCATTTATTGCAGCACTGATTCACCTACCAATCAATGACAAGCCAGTCCTTCGCTTGAACTTAGCTACTGCCTGACCTGAAAGGCTCTCGACATTTCTCGTTGAGAGCCTTTTCTTTACTCCATCTCATGCGGTCTAGTACCTGTATTAAATCTGTGTTCTCATCAATGATTGCTTATTTAAGATAAAGTGTGTCCATTCATCCTCTGTTAAGATTCGTGTGACATACTTAACACAACGCTATAAATCAAAAAGGGTTTTAAATGAGAACACTCGGCAACATCATCTGGTTTGTATTCGGTGGCGTATTCATGGGTTTGCTATGGTGGTTCTTTGGACTTCTAGCATTCATCAGCATCATCGGCATTCCATGGGGACGCGCTTGTTTTGTAATGGGGAACTTCTCGTTCTTCCCATTCGGTAAAGAAGCAGTCTCACGAGATGAATTAACCAATGAAATGGACATAGGCACGAGCCCACTTGGTGTCATTGGTAACGTAATTTGGTTTGTGTTTGCAGGTATCTGGTTGGCAATCGGTCACGTACTTTCTGCCGTAGCGTGCTTTGTCACCATCATCGGCATCCCGTTTGCCCTTCAACACCTGAAACTTGCGGTTATCTCTCTAGCTCCGATCGGTAAAACAGTCGTGACAACAGAAGAAGCAGCAATGGCTCGCTACAATATCAATCGTTAATATACTAAACCCTCTAAGCTTCCGGCTTAGAGGGTGATTCCCGTCAAGAGCAACCCCATAATCGCCACTGCGTATTCAATCATCGTTGATTGTATGTTCATATCGACTCCTTAAAAGTTGAAGTTAACGCCTAGCTCCACACTATTTTCTTCACTTACCTTCGTGGAACCTGGAGAGACTCTATGTTCACCAAATGTGTATTTCACGTAAGGTTCAACCCACTTTGGTTTTAATGTAATTCGCACTTCATGGTTTGTACGATGACCGCCCTCCGTGAGCTTTTTATCGTAGTTATAAGCATAGCCGAGGCTGACAATTTCAATTGGTGTATAACTTGCCCCGATGGTGTTTTTCCATTCTCTTGTTGTATTTTCGAATGCCGGAAATGACTTACCAATAGCGCTTTTTCTCCATTCGTGAGAGCTATTGGCATAAACCATCCAATCTTCACCCAACGCTGTTCCAGTAAATACGCCGGCGTCATACACATCAAACAAATCAGCACGTCCGTAACTCACAAAAGCTTCGGTATAAAACTGTCCCAGCATGACACCATATCCAGTCCCAAGTTCTAGGTAACCAGTCGAGTCAATTTCCGCTGAAATATTCCACTCTTCCGTTGCTTGTAAGTAGCCGCTGGCAGTGACAATCCATTCATCATCTGTATTGGATACGTCCAATCCAAACTCTGGCATTTTATAGTCAGCAGAAAAACACGGGACAGCAAAGAGCGCGCAAAGCAGTGTCAAAGATTTATTCATTGGGGAGACCTGTGAAGAAGAGTTAAAACAAAAAAGGAGCCACTTTATTCAAGCGGCTCCTTGCTACTTACCCTTATGCGATTAGCTTACGAACGCTCAACGCGGTCGCGAATCGCTCTTTTTATTTGCTGACGTTGCTCTTGTGACAGAGATTGAACCTTTTGTTTCAGCTCTGCACGCTGTTCTTTGGTTAACTCATTTGCAGGAAGATTTACTGGACCTTCGATCGGGTGACCAATTTCCGGCTCGATTGGGTTAACTGGCGACGGCAGTTCAATTGGATGCATTGGCACACCTTCAATTGGATGGCTAATATCCGGGCGGTTCGTAACACCTGCGAATAAACGACCATCTTCATTACGGAATACGACTTCTGTACCATCTTCTAAGCGTACGATGTAGTTATCACCCTCTTTTGAAGTGTGTCCGACAATCTCACCGTCTTCATTTCGAATCTCACTACCATTAACGGTGTAAGAGGCACCCGAATCACCGACGGCAATGTTTATCGTGTCTGTTTCGTCTTTACTGATAAACACATGGTTGCCATTATCACCAACGATAACCGTAGCGCCTTCAAGCTCGATGATGTCACCATATGTAGGAACAACGCCGCCTCCGTAACCAGGATCTACATCTTCTTCAATAGGATGCTCGATCTTAGGTTTTACCTCTTCGACTACTAGACGACCATCGTCAACAGATAAGTGAATAAAGCCTTTGTCATTCACAAACACCAATTCATTATTGCGAACTTCAATGTTACCAACTACGTTACCAGAAGCGTCTTTCACCACATCGCCGTCAGTGAAGTACAGCTCACCGCCAACGTTGAATACGGTGTTACCTTCTACGCCGCGAATAGCTACTGTGTTGTATTCGCCGTTGTCACCTTGAATTGCCATGCCATCAAAGTGCTCACCTTCGAAGGTTTGTACCGATGCAACTCCTGCAGGCTCACTTGGGGAGTCCGAAGAACCAGATGATGAACAACCGGCTAGAAAAGACGCTGCGATAACTGCACTTAGTAATTTAACTTTCATGATTTACTCTCTTAATTTGTCGAAATTCAGGGCTGCCTCTTGCAGATTCAGTGGACTCCCTGCCCATGAAGAGAAGTATATTGAGCGGTGTTTTATTGCTCTAATCGCTTATAAGAAACCCGCCATTAACAGCGGGTTATTAATAAACCAAGGTAGAGAGCTTGATAACCGATGGTTATTATTGTTCTTGAGGGCGTTCGAGGTGACTAATGATCACTTCGGTCACGATATTACGTAACCAGTGCACGGTTTCGTTGCGACGATTCTTATGATGGAAGTAAGCGTGCAAACACGGTTCTATCACCATGCCATCCAACTCAATATCCAACCTACGTAGCTTATAAAGTTTATCGACATTGACGGTTTTTGATGCAGGAAACACCATATCTGAGTTTGCGACTACGTCGATGATGGCTGATGGAAGCTCTGATCTAAACGCAATTTTTGGCTCTACCCCTTTAATTTTCATGATCTTTTCTGAAAAAGAAATGTTCGAGTTCCAGTCAGCAGCGATGACAGTTGCAAATTCTAGATCATTGCAATCAGATATCTGCAGTCGGTGACCTTGCAGAGGATGATCTTTTCGCACATAAGCACAGAATTCATCTTTAACGATCATTTTAGTCAGAAGCTCTTTGGGTGCATGGTTTATTTCGTAATTAACTCCCAACACAACTTCGTCCTTGATGATCTCTTCCATGGTTGAGCGAGACCAATTCAGCAAATGAATTTGGACATGAGGGGCAGCTTGCCTGATGGCTTGAAAGATCTCACTCGCGTAAGAACTAAGAATAAATGGTGCCAGAGCGATCTTTACCGTGCCGTTCATTTCCAGTGGGTTAAATGCCTTGGAACCATTTATCGTTATGGAAATTTCGTCCAACAAAGGCGCTAAGCTCTCTGCAAGATCATTGGCATATTCGGTTGCTCGCAAACCATGGTGAGTTTTCACAAAAAGCTCATCTTCAAAATGATCACGCAATCTTTGTAGCGCTTTGCTCACGGCGGGTTGGGAAACAAACAAACGTTCAGCAGCGCGCCGCATATTGCGCTCTTGATGAAGAATGATGAATGTCCTCAGTAGGTTTAAGTCAAGAGTTGAGAATAGATCTTTAGCCATGTTCCACTTCGTTAATAACTTGAGGTTATTATTCAGCATAAGAACAGATTGGCGTAGTTTCCAACCGAAGTGCATGAATTCTTTGCGCTCGATAACTCTCTATGACACAAAAATAACAAAACAGACAGTAAGATTATTTTGAAAAAAGGAATAAATGACGACGCAAATTTGTAAACGAACTCATTGTCTGACGCCATACATACATTACATTCCTGCTGTCAATGTATGAAGATCGTCGACTCAATAGGCAGAAAAGAAAAGAGATGATGGGGTGAAGTCTAGAGGAGATAGGAAAGGTTAATGCCATCAAACATGGTGCGTTTAATGAGAAAGATAGAAAGCAAAAACGTTGGCTAAACACCAACATAAAGAAATTAAAAGACCTGACTTCAAACACTTTGAAATCAGGTCTAAACACACTCAAGAGCCAAACAGCCTCTTGGTTTTAGCTATTTACTGTGGTGTTACTTGCTCATTTGGATCAATGAGCGACCAATCAACCACTCTAGCTCTTTGTCACTGCCTGCGCCAAACTGGCTCTCAGCCATTTTGTACAAACGATCAATGCCGTTTGCCGCAAACTCGTGCGCGCTCTCAGAAGTAACAATATGGTGGAATAATAGACGCAAAATCGCTAAGAATTCAGAGTCTTCTAGAGCCGTGATCCAGCTCTTTGAAAACGCTTCTAGACCTTTATCGAATTCTAGATGTTCAACGAACATTTTGAAAATACGACCGTCTAAAGCGGCGGTAAAGTCCGTTTTCTTAGGGAAATGGTGGCTAATACCTGTACGCGATACACCTGTCTGCTGGCTTAACGTGGTGTAAGACATTTTGTCATAACCAAGTCTCAGAAGCTGATCAACAACGGCATCCATGATCTTCTGGATAGTGATTTCGGTATCTTCTTTACTACGCTTTGGCATATTTTAAGCTCTTCTCTTTGTAAATCCATCTAACTCACAATTAAATGAGGCCAGAATGAAAATCATCCTCAGCATTATGTACTGTATACCTCAAACATCAAAGTTAGAGGACCAATCATAACTAAACTGCACTGCGTAACGTGCAATTTACAGTGATATTTCTGTCAATACATGTGACTCAAAATATGGCGAAAAGTCCACTCCATCAAAACCTTGCACCAAATCATTCATCGAAACTATTCTCAGGCTAAGAATGATAATTATGTAAAAATAATTAATCCGGAAATAGTCTTATAAATTGAACCCCAGTTCAACTCACCTGACAGAAATCTCACGAATATCTAGGTTAATTGATTTTAAATATTGATACATATCACACTAATTTCCTTAAGGAAGTTCTAATAAAATTAGTTAACCCTCCATTAACAACATAACATACTGTCCTTTTTTTATCCAAAATCATTCATTTTTGTAGATAGAGATCAAATACCTGATAGAATACTGACAGTATTTACAAGAGGATTCGTTATGAGTGTCGAATTAGAAGAAAACCAAGTATGTGAAGCTTGCGGTTGCGCTGGTGAAATGGGTTTTATCATCAAAGAAGGCGACGATGTCGCTGACGTAACGATTTTCGCAGAGACTAAAGCAGCACTTGAAGCTGAGTTGGCGAAATACATCGAACTAGCAAAACAAGTTTGTGCAGGCGTTGAATACAACGTTTCTGAACTAACGGAAGATTCGAAAGAGCTTACTGCTCGATTCAAGTTTGAAGTAAGCGCTGAAAAGCTAATCTTCGAACTTAAGACTCGCTCTCTAGCGCGTTAATCGTCGATATTTCATCGTTAGATAGGTAAAAGCGAGCATCTAGCTCGCTTTTTTGATCTCTGATGAACCTATCTATTTCTTGTCTTTCTGAAACACAACCCACTTCAACGAGCCATTAGTTTCAAAATCATTTTCATCGGTACACATCAGTAGCACCCCATCTACGTTTAGCACTGCCCCAGTAGTGTAGGCTTTGTCGTCATAGTAACAAACACGCTGCCCTAGCTTACCGTCTGCCACCACTAACGCTTTTGAATCTGGCGTATTATAGGATTTCGCCATCGCAAAACTTGATAAAACAGCAGCAACGCTTGCAAGCAAAACAGAAATCGATCTTACGTTCATGAATATCCCCTTAATGAAGAGCCATAAAACTAACAAAGAAGCGCTTTCAGTTCTTGGCAGCATCTCATATTCTTGAGACATGGATAGGTAGCAGCCCCCCAAGCTTTACGTTATCCTTTTCTCGCTTTTACCAATACTGTGGCTGCTATGCGCATTTTTCCTCTTTTATTAGCTCTGGTGTTTTTCTCGAGCTCTTCTATCGCTTACGAGCTTGATTACTATGCTAAATTCGGTCATACCGACAACTACGGTAATATCGATCTCCGCAACAAGCCCTATACGACCCTACCTGATGGTCTTGTCGTAAAAGGAAACCTCAATATTTCCCAGACACCGATTACTAAACTTCCTAAAGGACTCGATGTTCAAGGCAGCCTTGAAGCAACGAATAGCGCCCTCAAAACGATAAGACCTGGAGTTAAAATTAAAGGCTATGCAAATTTACTTGGTAGTAAAGTTGAACGCTGGCCTCGCGGTGTAAAACTGGGTGGTTATTTGAATTTAACCGATACCCCGTTAGCTAACCTACCAGCAAGACTAAGAGTAAAAGGCGACTTGAGCGTCATTCGGACACCATTGACCGAACTACCAGAAGGATTGGTGGTGGATGGTAACCTCTATATAGGAGGTTCAAAGGTCACAACATTTCCTGACACCATGACAGTCAAAGGCAACATCTTCTTGGGAGGAAATCGAGTGACAAAGTGGCCAACGAATTTGACCTTAGGCGGTGCGGTTGCACCATAAAAGTAATTGAAGTGAGGAACGAGCTCAGAATCTAACAAATAACACGCCTGAGATAGATTCCGATTAGGTCCCGTTCCTCGCAATTGAATGTCCATTGCTACTTCGCGCAATGGACAATAGCAAGGTTATTCTTGGTTATTTACTGGGTTAGCGTAACTTGCAACCAAGTAACTGTGTGCACCTGTCGGTAGCTGTTCAAGTTTCTCTTGCAACTGAGATTTTACTGACTCAGTGATCGATTCGTCTTCACGACCCGCAGCGAGCAAGTTGATAGGGAATACGCGGTAGTTATTGTGGATTTGGCGATCGATTTCGTTTGCCAACTCATCCGGCGTCTCGAACTCTTGATCGATCACATCACCAAATGCGACATGCACTTTACCTTTGTAACCCACGATACCTTGGATGATGCTTTCAATATCTTCAAACTCACCTTTTTCATAGCTGCCGTTCTCTGCTTTTTCATACAGTTCTTTAGCTTTTGCAATATCACAAGGGTCATTTTGGTAAGAGATAGAAACAGGCACAATCTTCAGTGAACGAGTGTATTCACCAAAGCTGATTTTTTGCTTACGACCCTCAACATGGAACATCTTCAAGATTGCTGGGTCAGTGAAATCATTACCGTCTTTCGCACGACCTTCTTTTTGCGCAATCCAGATTGAGTTACCGGTATCTAAAGAGTGCTTGATATAGCCCGACAGTAGACCAAGCGCTTTCATCATTTCACGTGGTGCTTTCGCAGAACGTTTTACGATGAAGCTCTTGTTGAGCCTCATTAGCTCCGTCGCACAAGGTTTCTTAAGCAGGTTATCACCAATCGCAATACGCACTGTACGGTGGTCTGTTTGGTGTAAACCAAAGTTAACAAGCGCGGGGTCCATTGCGATATCGCGGTGATTAGAGACAAACAAGTACGATGTGTTCTTGTCGAGTTTGTCCAAACCAGAAAAAGTAACTCCGTCAGTAGTCGTATCTAGTGTGTCTTTAAGGTACTTCTTCACTTCTAGCTGAATGGCTTCCACAGAATCCAGTTTACTCCACTTCGCTTTTAAGTAGACACGGATAATCGGACTCATGAGTGTTTTGAACCACGCCGCTTTGTTTGCAAAACGGTGGTTTAAAATCGCACTGATAAACTCATCGTCTTTGATCAGGCGGTCCAGCGCAGCTGGAATTTCTTCGTCGTTGTATGGACGAATTTCAATATAAGGATCGTTATTGGCTGTCATTATTCAATTCATTTCAAAAAAAGCTGGCACATTTTACGCATTGTTTTGCCAACCCGCAGCATTTCAGACCATACTTTTAACATGGTCATACCAGTAGCATTACAATTTCTATTCGCAAAAAAATCTGTTATCCGGTTGGCAATTTAGGGGTTTAGCGTTACCCTTAGCGCCCCAAAAACTCTGGTATTCACAATGAACTACGCAATTGAATTTCACGACGCTAATTACCCTTTTCTTAATGTTGCTGCGCGTAAAAAAGCGCTAAAACACAGCTTGCTATCAGTAGTGGAAGGTTTGGCGATCATTAAATTGGGTAAACATGAGTATGCCATTGAACCGGGTCAACACTTCTGGATTCCTCAGGGATGTTTGAGCTCCCTCACCTTTTTACCTAACACACGAGTAACTCGCTGTGACTTCTCTGTGCGCTTAACTGATGCATTTGCTCAACAAGCAGGCTACGTGAAACTACCAGTGTTATTGTCAGCGCTGATTGAAAAGTTGGTGATGACAAAAGCACGCAGTGAACATCAACTCGACTTGCTAGCGGTTGTGAAACACGAAGTGCTAACACTCAAACCAATGCTTACCAGTTCAGCATTAACGGATTCTATCAATAAGTGGAAACCAGGCTGTGAATCTCAGATTTCCATTGAGCTTTGTCTAGTATTAACGCTTCGAGAAGCACGCAAGATGAAGTTATCCGGCAAAAAACAAGCGGATATCGTTGCGAAGCTATTTAACGACAATGAAGAAGAATACGAACAGCTTTGCTTTTTGGTGTTTGGGGAAGCGCTATAAAGGGTAAGTCGCAATAGAATACAAAAAGGACGCATCAATGTGCGTCCTTTTTATTTTGATTCGAATATTAAAACGGTACTTCGATCTGCATCATCCAATCAGCGTCATAGTATTCATGCCAGCGGTAATCAACACGCATTCGTGGTTCACTGCCGTTCTTGTCACCAAAGCCGATGCTGAACATTAAGCCATGACTTCTCAGCCACTCTTCTGTACTCATTTTGGCTTCATCATCACGCAATTCTTCTGGCATCCATAACCCGAGCCCAAAATAGTTACTATCTAAATTTTGAGTAAGTATTGGAGAGTCTTCAGACTTGAACGCCCATTGATCCCAGTAACTTTCTATCGGACCTTCTATCTGTTTTTCTGCGGTATACCAATTGAGCGTATCGATGCTAAGAACGCCAACACTGTCAAAGATGTCTTCACAAACTGGCATGGTGTTATCAGCAAATACAACGGAACGATCAGATAAATAGTTACATGCGGAACTCGCCTGTGTTGCCACAAGCATTGCGCATGCACTAAGTACGACGATTCTGACCATGAAAACCTGACCTCTCAGTTCTCAGATTACGATTGTTTATATAAGCCTTCGCTTAGCAATAATTCACTGACCGTTGATGTTGTATACCCGCTAATATCGTTACCTTCGAGCAATGCATTGCGAATATCGGTGCTCCTGATTTTCACTCTCTCAGGGCATGCCATCACAGTCCAACGTTCCGTAATTTCTTCTGCTTTGTAAAATTTAGCAAATTTGAAGAAATTATCAGGACCAATGACAAAAGTTATATCGGCTTGCGTGTGGATTTCTTGAATTTTTTCTAATAACGCAAAAGTCGTCACACTTTGTCCTGGTTGGTACAAAGTTTGCTCAAGGTCTGAGCGTTGAACATTAGAAAGCCCCATGTCTTTAATAAAGGCATCAACCAGTTTGCACCGAATTGGGTAATCCAACATATTTTTGCCCCAAGCGTGTGCAATGCTTGGTTCTAATAGCACAAGATCAAAGTGGCTCAGTGACTCGATCACGCTCTTGTGACCTAAGCTTGGTGGGTTAAATGCGCTGCCAAAAACGGCGATTTTTTTCATATCCGGTGATTACCTGGTTGAAGAGAGTTTTCTAATCCGATGAATTCGGTATGATACTACTAATCTTTAGAGCTTTTTGACACTAAAGCGACGTTTATAGACATCAACTGCATGGTTTATCGCCATTTGTGAACTATAAACGCCTGCGACAGTATGAATTTATTCACACTCACTTGGTGTCGTACATATTTGCAGGAAAAGGAACCCTAAATGGAACAATCCATCCGCGATGAAATGCGAGTACTCCCTTCTATCGATCCGCATTTCGAAATTGAACGCCGTGTCGCTTTTATTAAGCGTAAATTGCAAGAAGCAGGCTGTAAGTCTCTTGTTCTTGGCATTAGCGGTGGCGTTGACTCAACGACATGTGGTCGCTTGGCTCAACTGGCTGTAGACCAACTAAACGAAGAAGCTGGTGACAACAACTACCAGTTTATCGCTGTTCGTTTGCCTTATGGCGAACAAAAAGACGAAGATGAAGCACAGCTCGCACTTTCTTTCATCCAACCAACGCACTCTGTATCGGTAAACATTAAAGCTGGTGTCGATGGTCTCCATGCTGCTTCTCACATCGCACTTGAAGGAACAGACCTTCTTCCAACGGATGCTGCAAAAGTGGACTTCGTGAAGGGTAACGTAAAAGCGCGTGCACGCATGGTCGCTCAATACGAAATCGCTGGTTACGTTGGTGGCTTGGTTCTTGGTACTGATCACTCAGCAGAAAACATCACTGGTTTTTACACTAAGTTCGGTGATGGCGCGTGCGATATGGCCCCACTATTCGGCTTGAGCAAACGTCAAGTTCGCGAAGTTGCAGCAACATTGGGTGCGCCTGAGCAACTCGTGAAGAAAGTACCAACGGCAGACTTAGAAGAGCTTGATCCTCAAAAAGCTGATGAAGATGCACTGAGTTTAACTTACGAACAAATCGATGACTTCCTAGAAGGCAAGCCAGTATCTCAAGAAGTCAGCGATCGCCTTGTGGCTATCTACAAAATGACTCAGCACAAGCGTCAGCCGATCCCAACGATCTACGACTAAATCACGATTGTGCACATCAACGATTCGTTTTTAAATCGTTCTGCTATAGATAAAAACGCCGCTAATTTAGCGGCGTTTTTGTTTGCTTGTTACAAGCAGTGTTTATGCTCAGCAACGTTAGTCTGTTAGCGTCACATCCGTTTCCGGAATAGCACAACACGCGAGCACTTTCCCCATCGCGCGCTCTTCTGCGCTCAGTGCAGGCACGTCAGGATGCTCTACCTGTCCTGATTCTAATTGAACCTTACAAGCACCACACAAGCCCGCACGACAACTATTGGTAATACTTTGACCGGCATTCTCAACTTGTTCAAGTAACGTTTGTTGGTTGTTACCCATCAACTTAAAGCCGTTGAATTCAATCTCAACACTTTTCTCTGGCTTAGCTTTTGTCGCTGCAACACCAAATGCTTCTTGATGATAATTGCCTTCTGGGAGCCCCTTCTTAAGCAATAGGTTTTTCGCCTTTTGCATAAAGCCGTCAGGACCACAAACAAACACTTGGCGCTGTTCAACATCTTTGATCTGTTTTATGTGAGATAGACTGATTCGCCCCTTAAGACCAAACCAATCTATCGCAGGTTGCGTTAAGCAGATCTTTACATCCAACCCCGGGTGTTGGCGCTTTAACTCGTTTAACTCATCTTTGCATGGAATATCAATCTCGCTGCTGCACTGATGGTAGAACACCACATCATCGAGTTGGTTGTGATCAGCCAAGTAACGAACCATCGACAGCATTGGTGTTACGCCGCTACCAGCAGACAACAGCAATAGAGGCTGAACAGAATGCTCTTTTAGATGAAATTGGCCATCTGGCGTTTCCGCTTCCAGAACATCCCCCACTTGTAGGTTGTCAAGCAAAGCATTGGATACGCGCCCACCAGAAACACGTTTCACCGAAATTGCGTAGCGTCCCGGGCGAGACGGGCTAGATGACAGCGTATAACGACGCCCTACTTTCTTACCGTCTATATCCACTTCAATAGGTAAATGCTGTCCCGGTAAGTACGTTGGTAATTGACCTTTGCTTGGCTCAAGCCACAAGGTGACAAAGTCGCGTGCGATTTCTTCTCGTTCGACACAAGTTAGCGTCATTCGCTGAGGAGAGTTGTCTGGATAGAACTCTGGCTCTTTGTATTCCAGCACTTCAACTTTGTCACCAGAACGAATAATGCCTTCGTTCAGGGCAACAAGGTTTTGACCGAAGAACACGCCCCCACGCTCGTTTGCACGAAACTCTTGCAATGTCTTCAGTGGTTCTTTGCTTTCTCGAAATGTGCCTCGCTGAGTATTAACGGTAGTTAGAATACATCGCTCACATGGTTTTACTGATTCAAATTCCACTTCGCCAATGCGAATACGCTTCCATGAGTCTTCTTCAAATGGCTTGGTATCAGATACCACAAGGTTGGTTCGGAATTGATCCATTGAGTGCAGCTCAGAGCTTCTGCGGTTTAATTCTTCCAGTGATGCCTCACTGATGACAAGTACTGGGTAGCCATCGGCAAAGCTGACGTTGTGACCCAGTTTCTCTCTTATGCGATTTGATTGCTCACCAGTAAAAAGTAACTCGACGCGAAGACCTAATACTTTGCTAAACCAATCATCCGCTTCATCCGTGGTGGTATATGCCGTAAAACTGTCTTTCCAAACCGTTGCAGGTGCTTCCTGCATTTTGAAATCTTGATAGCGAATCTTAAGTGGCTCTTCGCCAAGACTGGTAAACACCACTCCGTCTGGCAACAGCGCGGACTTGATGGTCACCATTTGAGGGAACTTTCGAGCTGTCACCATTGAGCCATCTGACGTCGCAATCATAAATCGACGATCAAAACTCAATCCTTGTTTTTCTACCCAAGCGGAAGATAACGCAACGCCTCCGACGGATTTGACTGGAAAAACATTAATTTGGGACAAAACTGATTGCGACATAGCCTTCTTCCTACAGGTACTTTCTCATTATTGGACTATCATATCCTTATAACAGTTATGACCCAAGCCTCTATAAAATATCGATTTATAACCGCACCTTCGTCAGTCACCCGATATGACGCTTGCTTTGCAGGTGGAAGAACTTCTTCTTATGAATAGAGTCCCATAAATTTGCATAGTATTGACGAAACTAGGATTGCCAAGATGTGATATTGAGCACATAACTCGCCAACTTTTTGACACTATAGATAATCTATCCGGAGCATAGACCATGGATACTAATAAACTGATTCTAATTCTACTTTGTATCTTCCTTCCACCAGTGGCGGTTTATATGGAAAAAGGTCTAGAGAAAGACTTCTTCATCAACCTGATCCTGACTTTCTTCTTCTTCCTACCCGGCACAATTCACGCGCTTTGGTTGACGATGAAGTAACCAACTGAGCTCCTACCGTAAAGAAATGTGAAAAATGGGGTGAAATAGAACTGCAATTCCTCTATCATCCTGTCGCCTAAGCGCAAGCGTTTGCTCTTGAGGTAAATGCAGCGTTTAGGCTCCAAACATAACTTTTTAATGGTGGGAGCAATTAATGACAACACTGACTATTACTCGTCCTGACGATTGGCACGTTCACTTACGCGATGGTGAAGTTCTAAAAGATACCGTTCGCGATATTAGCCGTTATAACGGCCGTGCGCTGATCATGCCAAACACCGTCCCACCAGTGACCAATACTGAAATGGCATTAGCCTACCGTGATCGAATCCTTGCTGAGCAACACGGCGAGCAATTCGAACCTCTTATGGCGCTATACCTGACAGACAACACCACGCCAGATGAAATCCGCAAAGCCAAAGCAACAGGCAAAATTGTCGCAGCAAAGCTTTACCCAGCAGGAGCAACCACCAACTCTGATTCTGGTGTAACCGATGCAAAGAACATCTACCACGTTTTTGAAGCGATGGAAGAAGTTGGCATGCTGCTTTTGGTTCATGGAGAAGTGACTCACAACCACGTTGATATTTTTGACCGTGAGAAGGAATTCCTAGACACGGTTCTTGCTCCTATCGTTAACGACTTCCCTAACCTAAAAATCGTTCTTGAACACATCACGACGGCGGATGCCGCAAACTTCGTTAAGAACGCTTCTGATAACGTCGCAGCAACCATCACTGCTCACCACCTGCTGTTCAACCGCAACCACATGCTAGTCGGTGGCATTAAGCCTCACTTCTACTGCCTGCCAATCCTTAAGCGCAATACCCACCAACAAGCGCTTATCGAAGCAGCAACAGGCGGTAGCAAGAAATTCTTCCTAGGTACAGATTCAGCGCCGCACGCAAAAGGCGCAAAAGAATCAGCTTGTGGTTGTGCAGGTTCTTATACCGCACACGCAGCACTAGAACTTTATGCAGAAGTGTTTGAGAATGAAGGCAAACTAGAAAACCTAGAAGCATTCGCAAGCTTAAATGGTCCTGATTTTTACGGCATCGCTCGCAACTCAGACACAGTAACGCTAGAAAAAGCAGCTTGGGATGTACCAGAAACGATGCCGTTTGGTAGCGACATCGTTGTGCCAATTCGTGCAAATGAAAAGATTGAGTGGGAAGTGAAGTAATCATCTCCACGAAATAAAAATGGGTCATGCCACCATATTCGATATGGAAACGCATGACCCTTTTCTTTTGGCTCCTATAAAGCCTTATGTCTACTGTCTACTGTCTACTGTCTACTGTCTACTGTCTACTGAGTAATTATTTACCACGAACTTTCTCTACTAAAGTCCAAGCTGCAACCACAACCAAGCCAGCGATGACACCAATCACACCATTAAGCAATGTCGGCACAATCGCCGTCGCAATCGTATGACCACGGAAATCCATGATGATCGGTTCAATCAGATGATGAATTGCAGGCACGTTATGGACAACAATACCGCCCCCAACAAGGAACATTGCCGCAGTACCCACCACAGCAAGCATCTTCATCAACTTAGGCGCAAACGCCACTAACGCTCCACCTAGCTTGGCTTTCAGTCCTTCACCATTTGATGTGCGTTCTAGGTAAAAACCTAAGTCATCAAGCTTAACGATGCCAGCGACTAAGCCGTAAACACCAATGGTCATCAATACCGCGATTAAGCTGACCACAAGGATTTGCGTTACGATGCTTGAGCCTGTCACCGTACCCAAAGCAATCACGATGATTTCTGCAGAGAGGATAAAGTCAGTACGAATCGCACCGGCGACCTTTCTCTTCTCGTACTCTTCAACCGATTCTCCGGTATTAAGCTCTTCTTTCTTCTCTTCATGTTGGTGCGCATGAGGAAAAAGCTTTTCTAAGATCTTCTCAGCCCCTTCAAAGCAAAGAAACAAACCACCAATGAGAAGTAATGGCATGATCAGCCAAGGAATGAAGGCACTGATCAACAACGCCGATGGCACTAGAATCAGTTTGTTTTTAAACGACCCTTTTGCCACCGCCCAAACCACCGGGATTTCTCGTTCTGACGCTACGCCAGACACCTGTTGCGCATTTAGCGCTAAATCGTCGCCCAGTACACCAGCGGTCTTTTTCGCCGCCATCTTCGACATCAACGCGACATCATCCAATACAGCTGCAATGTCATCCAACAGTGTTAGTAAACTTGCTCCAGCCATTTATTTATCTCTTTTATGGAATTGAATAAGTAACAAAATGTAACACCAATAAACTACTCAGCAAAGTTATGATTTCGCAAAGAATAAGGTCACAAATTGTGTTTTCTATTGCCGTGGCTTTGAGACAGGACTAGTCTTGTCTTACCTTTCACGCACACAAAAGAAAAAGTATAGATGAAAAGCGGATACACTTACCCAATTGGTACCCCAGGTCAGTCATGGGGTGAAGCAGAACGTAAAGCTTGGCGTGAGCAACGTGACGTAAAACGTAGCTACCAAGAAGAAGTCGTGACCAAAATTAATGCTCTTCGCGAACGTTTTGATGTTGAGCAATACGGCGCGCTCTCTTACGACGAGGCGCGCTTCCCTCTGTTTTGTATCAAGACTCGTAACTGGGATGCTGCAAAACCGGTTGTTTTAGTAACTGGCGGCGTACATGGCTACGAGACAAGTGGCGTACATGGTGCGCTGAAGTTTGTTGATACGCAGGCAGAGCGTTATGCAGAACACTTCAATATTGTCGTTGCACCATGTGTCAGCCCTTGGGGGTACGAGGTGATCAACCGCTGGAATCCAAATGCGATTGACCCAAACCGCTCTTTCTACGCAAATAGCCCTGCGGAAGAGTCAGCTAACTTGATTAAGCTTGTTGCGACCTTAGGTGATGTTCTAATGCACATCGACCTGCACGAAACCACCGATTCTGACGAGACCGAATTCCGCCCTGCACTTGCAGCACGTGATGGTCTTGAATACATCGAAGGCATGATCCCAGATGGTTTCTACACGGTGGGCGATACAGAAAACCCGCAACCTGAGTTCCAAAAAGCCGTCATCGAGTCAGTAGCGAAAGTAACGCACATTGCACCTGCTGACGATAAAGGCGAAATCATTGGTTCGCCAGTGGTGCAATTTGGTGTGATTAATTACCCAATGGTGAAACTGGGTCTGTGTGGCGGCGTCACCAACTGCACTTACGGCACTACAACAGAAGTTTACCCAGACAGCCCGAAAGTCACTGATGAAGAGTGTAACGACGCTCAAGTTGCAGCAGTTGTAGGTGGTTTAGATTACGTGCTTACTCAGCTATAACAAGCGGTTCTTATATTGCTCCGGTGTAATGCCGGAGTATTTCTTAAACATGGCGATAAAAGGACTGGCCTGGTTGTAACCCAATGTCAACGCCACCTCTTTTACGGTTTGCCCCTTCCTTAACAACTCCATCGAATGCAAGTAACGCACTCGCAATCGCCACTCGGTAAAACTCATCCCTAACTCACTTTGGCAATGGCGAGCTAAAGTGCGCTCCGTGGTATGAACCTTTTCCGCCCATTCCCCCAAGCTAATTTCATCAGTTGGCGCTTCTTCGACGGCTTTAAGAATTGGCTCCAGATATTTGTTGTCTGTGGTTGGCAAAAAGTGATGTTCGACTTCTTGTTTGGCTAGCTGATCCAACAAGACCTGAACGAGGCGTTTATCTTCTTCGCTCTTAGCAACATTAATATCACGCTGGCGAAAGTCTTCCACAATCGCCGAAACAATGGGCGTCACTTTGATCAAGCTCGTTTTGGATGGAAAGTGCTGAGTCAACTCTGGGTCGATATTTAACGAGCAGTATTCCAAAGGCTTACGATTATAACTGGTGTGACGGATCCCAGCCGGTACCCAAATCGCAAGATGCGGAGGCGCTAAGAAACGTGTGTCTTCCGCATCCATTTCTAGAATACCGCCACTGATCAGTTGAACTTGTCCCCACGGGTGGCTGTGAATGCGAGTTTCTGTATTCGACAAAAAGGCTTCAAAATTCATAAACACATCTGATGGTGCTCTGTCGATTGATAATGACGGATGAAGATTCCTTGTGCTCTTTTTCAAATTTGTCTTCCTATCGCTTACGATGTCTTTCCAGAGATACTTTTCATTATAAAGACCTGTCAGACTAGCGCCATTAATTATTCTGCGATGAGGTTCTCATGGTTTATTTGCTTCCGTTTTTTACTGTCATGATTTGGGGTGGGAATTCCATCGTAAATAAAATGGCAGCAAGTGCCATCGAACCTAGCGCAATGAGTTTCTACCGTTGGTTTGTTGCTATGGTACTTTTAACGCCATTTTGCTTACCAGCAGTGATCAAACAACGTCATGTGATTCGCCCATACTTGGCTAAATTGGCTTTCCTCGCACTATTAGGCATGGTGCTAAACCAATCCCTAGGTTATTACGCAGGGCTAACAACGACCGCTTCTAATATGGCACTGATTACGTCTCTCGTTCCTTTGATCAGTGTTTTCTTGAGTGTACCTTTACTTGGCAAGTCGATTTCCATGCTGAGCGTGGCTGGTGGTGTGATTTCATTAGGCGGCTTGGCGTTTATGTTAGGGCACGGCGATATCACCTACTTCCTGCATCAAGATATGACGCAAGGTGACAGCTTGATGCTGCTGGCTGCGCTTTGCTACGCAATTTATTGTGTGTTACTAAAACGCTGGAAGATGCCTTTCAACAGTATGACTTTGGTTTACATGCAAGGCTTTTTCTCATTGGTTATGCTTGCGCCATTGTGGCTAAGCAGCGATCAACTTCTACCAAGCCAAAGCGCATTACCTTTAATTGCTTACGCTGGTATTGCCGCGTCTATCTTTGCTCCATTGATGTGGGTAAAAGCGATTGACTTGATTGGTGCTGACTCAAGTGCCATGTTCATGAACCTGATGCCTGTGGTTTCGGTAGCTCTCGCTTCAACCATGCTCGGCGAAGAAGTTCATGTTTACCACATCATTGGCGGTATGTTGGTTATCTCTGGCGTTATCTTGTCGCAAATTAAAGTACGCAGAAAAGGCAAAGTCATCGACCCAGAAGCTCAAACTGCAACGAGCTCATAGCAACTAAAAAGAAAAGAGCCATGATGGCTCTTTTCTTTTTGCTTTCATTTGGATTAAAGGGCTTCAGCCTGCTTTTCCAATTCTTTGCTTGTCTTTTGGCTCACAAACTCTTTGTATAGCGCCGCTTTATCCGTTGGATCAATATCCGTTCCTGCCGTTACAGCAGAGTTAAACATCTTTTCTGATTCAATCTTTGGCATGACTACTAGCGCACAAATTTGCTCTACACCACCAATTTCAACCAGTGATACTTGCTCAACTTGGCTCTTTTGAATTGAAGTATTAGTTATTTGCTTAGCGATTTGCTCAAAAGATGTGCCAGAGGTTTGACCGTCAACTGAGCTATCAATTTTTTGATAGTTCTTCTCTAACACACTGACTTTAATATCAAGGTTTTGCGCAAGCGTGTTACGTGCTAGAGAGATAGCGTGGTTACGATCAACAGAAAAGTTACCTGACGCCGTAACACAGTTTGACGCTGCAAAGCCATTCGCTGAAGTTGGGTTTAGTACCCAGTTAGGCACATTGCTGCCTTTGTTGGTTTCCACTTTCGCCGTGTTTTCAGAACCACTTTGACTCGCACAACCAGATAAGATCACTGCGCTGATTGCAGCGGTAAGAATTTGATATTTCATCTTCAATTCCTTTTAGATAATTGAGTTGGACTGCGCATGATAGGTTTTCATTCTATCGTTGACCTTTTTGAGATATTTGCGAGTCTCGTTATAAGGTAAGTTCTTGATAAGGTGCTCATATACTTCATCAGAACTCATGGTATTGATTTTCTTAATCGCACTAGAAACACGTCGCTCACCGAATGCTTTGGCCACGTTACCTGACCCGGTGTTGTAAGCCGCTATCACACTGTAAGTCGCACTTTGTGGGTCTTTAATGCCTTTTAGGTATCGACTCTGAAGAATTTTTAGATACGCCGTGCCAGTTTCGATATTCAAATTGGGATCGTATAAGTCATTCGCTCTCATCGGCTTATCTTTACCGCGATATAGCTTATTCACATCATGACCAGCGGTTGTCGGCACGATTTGCATCAGCCCGTATGCTGGCACATGAGATTTTGCTTTCGGGTTGAAATGCGACTCTTCGTGCATGATTGCCAAAACAAGTGCAGGCGGTAGTTCTCGCTTTGCACTTTCTTGTTGAATCGCAGGAAGGTACTGATTGGCGCGGTTCGCCAGTGATGATTTTGGAATCTTGACCTTATACTCAACAATCTTTTTAGGCTGTTGCTTTAGCTGCTTTTCTTGCTGAGCTAATTCTTGCTTCACAGCAGCAATGCGTTTTTCTTCCAGCTTCACCATTTGTTGTTTTTGCTGAACAATCACTTGCTCTTGCTTTTGTTCACTTAACACCGCACTTTTCTCAGCAGCAAAGATGTCAAGTTGACTCATTTGGCGCTCAGTTTGCGCCTCAATCTCTTTCTTAACCTCTTCGAAAGTCTTGGGTTCTACTTTAATTTCCTCAACGAAAACCATTGTTGGCTCGGCTTTTTTAGGTTGAGTTACACCAACTTCTTCAAACACCTTGGCGTTTTTCTCGATAACGGCATTGACGACTTCAGCTTCAACAACTGGAGCTTCGGCTTTTTCTTCTTCCGCAGGCGGTAAGTAGCTAACCGTAATCTCACCTTTCTCCAAATCAACAACGGTTCGTGCGTTATGTTGTTCGTCATAAACCACTACCACATCCGGAGAAGGTATTTTGGTGTCACCCCATTTTTGAATAGAGGCTTTCTGTTTTTTGTCCCAATCCGCTAAGTAAGCTTGCTGCCATTGATTGAACTCTTGAATTTGGGCGGCATACCATTGCTCAAACCCATCCGTATCATCAGCAGTTAATTGTTCGATTTCTTGGTCCAGTTCAGCAAAAGGATCATTTGCAAAACTTGGTTGCATCACAATTAGGTTTAACAACGCAGCCAGTGCGCAATATTTCAATTTCATAAATTGAGTTACCGTAATTTGTTAAATCAGAAATAAGAAGACAGATCTCCGACACTCTCAGCTTGTTGCTCAAACATTTGATCTTCAATGTCTATCACCAAACGCTCACATTCTTTGCTTGAGCACTGCTTTGCGATGAACAAGCTTTCCTCAAGTTCTCCTTGCTCAAACTGCCATTGAGCTAGCCAGTGCTTGATTTCACTGTTGGAAATTGCGGAAACATCGACATACTGCTGATAGTAATTTTCAGCTTTGGTCACGTCTGATTGAGATAAGAGCAAGGTGACTAAACCTGCGGCATCCATTGCAACGCTAGGTTCTTTGATGATCAACGGTAATATCGGCTTGATGTGCTGGTACTGCTTGGTTGAGTAATACGCAATGGCATAGTTCAGCGCTGTGGTTTGGAGATTGGTTTTGTAGCCAGTATCATTCACATTCGCACGGCACTGAGCTTGACTCTTACTCACTGAAGAAAACTGAATATTGGTCAGTTCGTAAGTTAGACTCGCAAAAGTCCACGAATCTAAAGTTTCACGAATGAAACCACCTTCAAGCAACTTGTCTTCGTATTTTTTGCGAAGCTCTAAACCGAGCCCTTTACGACACAATGACTTCATTTGTTTCGTGGTCAGTTCATGCTGTCTTTTCACTTCAACTGACACTTCTGAGTCACTGGTTTTAAGCTCATAATCCGTGCCGTTGAACGACCAAGAATGAGAGTCGGAAGCAAAAACTGGTAGACCTAAAAGGCCTACCAGAACAAGCAAGTATCTGTGGTTACAGATCATTTGCGTTACTCACTTGACCAGATGGTCCTTGAGTATTGTTGCTTCCGTCAGTCAAACCGCCAGTTGTTGAAATTTTGTGGTCTGAGCTTGCGTTTTGACCTTCACGAACGCGCTTTTTGTTTTCTGCAGCTGCTTGCTTTGCCGTCGCCTCTAGAGAAGGGGCATAAACCGCAACGGCTAACATCCAGTCACCATCGCTGCTCTTAAAGGTTTTAACAGAAACACCTGGAGGAACTTGACCCGCTGCAAATGACTTGTACGAATCAAAGCTCTTGATGTTGTTCATGAACGTGTGTTTGTCTTCTGCCAATACTTTCGCATCTGCTGGGTTAACGCTCTCAGGTGGGTACTCGAACTGTTCATTCTTCTCTAACTGGTTCTCTGTGAAACCACCTTCCCAGTAAACTTGTTCACCTTGCATTACTGCAATCAGACCGTTTCTCGCTTTCGCTTGCGCTTGAGATTTAGACATACCAAGCAGCTTGCGTTTCACGCTCTTATTCTTGTTGTCACGAATGATCGAAGAACCGAAACCAAGTACAAACGACTCGCCCGTTTCAGCGTTGGTAATCACTTTCGCACCAACAGGAGGCATCACACCCGCCTGCAGATCAGCGATGATTTGTTTGAAAATCACGTTTGGTTCTGTAGTCTGAGTCAGAGCGCCCACTTTACGCTTCGTTTGCTCACGTGTTTTCGGCGTTGAAATCAAACTAACACGAACTAGGTTTTCACTTGGATCATCATACACATCGAACGTCACGTAACCTGCCAACGCGCCTTTTACTGACTCAGCACAGTTATCGCTCATCATGCTTGTGGTGTTTGCCGCGCCTTCTGTCGCAGTATCAATCACATCCATGGTTTCGTTGATCGCTGTCGCACACATGTTGCTCATGCCTTCCATGTTTTCCACTAATTGCTTTTTCGCAATTTGGAAAGCTTTCATGTATGCACCACGCTTAGATAACAACGTCGCGTTACGGTTTTCGTAAGTTTCGTAGCTACCAGAACCCGTAGATAGAATACCGATACCCGAGCCAACTGCGATCATCTTAACGCCATCACCTTCGTCTTCGATCAGGCTTTGGTGGGCAACAAGTACCGCGGCTTTCGGGTCTGCCGCCACAACTAGATCACCCACCTCTTTTACGTCATCTGTATTTACAGCTTGTGTTTCAGAAGGTGCATCGGTTGCAGGAACGAGATCATTAAGGTCAAAATCTACATTTGCATGTGCAGAACCAAAGGCACTTGCTAGTACCAATGAAAGAAGTGTTTTTTTAAACATAAATATCCTGTAGAGGTCTTAAAGCACGTTGATTTGGTAATCGTTCAAAACACGTAGCTTGGACTGATAATTTGGCTGATGAATGCGCAACGTTGGCTGGATAAACTGAGCAAGGTCATTGGCGTTGTTTAATGAGCGAAGTCGGACAATCACCTTGCCAGAACGACTTTCAATCTTGATATCAGAAACGCCGTTAATCGCACTAAGCAAGGTATAAAGTTGACCTTGTTGACCCGCCGCTTTCGGCGTAAAGATCAATTCTCTAACCGGGCCACCACGCATTGCCATTTTTTGGACGGCGCTATGTAACGCTTGAGTCAACATTTTCTGGTTTTGATCGACAGCCAAGTGCACTGACGCTAGTTCATTCAGCATCCCCTCTTTGTTAGGAAGGGTCATCAGTGTTGGATCGTTGTGCCAATTACCGTATTCATTACCCGCTCGGTCTAATAGCTTAGCCGCCAATTCCAACTGCAAGCCGGAAGGCGTCACTTTCTCTTTTTCTTGAACTTGAAGAATGATAGTTGCCTGCTCTGGAGTACCAGAGAGATCGAAGCCCATCTGAGCAAGAGAACTACTGAACGTGGTTTGAACAACCGGAAGGTGCGCATCCACGTAAACGGCAGGTTTCCCTAAGCTATTGATAAGTTGAGCGATCTTAGCCTCAACCTTTTGGCGTTCAACAGACACATCGAGCGTCACGACAAGCACACCATTTGGTTTAGTTTGGCTAGAAATTTCGCTCCAACCAGTAATCATACCTTGCGATTGCATTGATAAGGATTGGACAGCCACATCATGCAAGTTAAAGTCATCACTAACCGCATTTGCCGACATGCTTGAATAGGTTTGCTGGAGGTAGCCAGATTTAACCATCACGCCCAAAACTTGGCTGATAGCACGACGAAATGCATCTTGCTCAGCCGCTTGGCGCGCACTTAAACCTTGCTTAGCGTTCGGGATACCCTCACCGATGACCACAACAGAAACCGTCGAGTCAGAACCCCAAACAATACCCTCGTCTGAGTCTTCTTCTGTTTGCGTTGGTGGCATAAGACGCACATTCACACAGGTATCATCGCCGTAGATTTCAGGTTGCCCAAAATCCGCAGTGATCATCCCTCTCTCGATTCCAGTTACTAACATTTCTCGAGCAGCTTGATTAAACTGTTCGTTGAATAATTCTGAATCTTCAGAAGATAAAGAAAGTGAAACCTGCCCATTTAAAAACAGTCGCAGGTTATTGATCGCATCCGCTTTCGCGCCCTCTATCGCTAACGCACCACGACCATAGGCGCACCCCTGCTCAACAAGAGCCAGTGTTGACTGGCTCTTATCAAGTTCAAGCGCAGCTGCAGGTGCAGCCGAAAGCAATCCACCGAGGGTAAGACTAAGACTTATCCCTTTTGCGCCCATGTGCTGCGTTCCTTCATGAATTCCATCGGGACACCGACGCTAACTGCAAAGATTCGACGCTGACGATCTGGACGGTAAATACCCTGCTCAGCTTCGTCTTTCACTTGATCAGCAAGCTTACTGTCTTTCCAGCGGACAATTTTGCCTTGAGCACTTTGTTGGCTAGGGTTAACCGTCGCCACACCGATTGGCTCAACAAAACCTGCACTGTACTCAAATACAACCATGGTTTCATTTGGTAATACACCAGCATTTTGACCACGATCTAGCGAGATTCGGTCGCCTTTAATGCCCATAACTTGTGCTGTTGCTGGCATCTCTTTTAGCAGACGAGTCAACATGATATCGAAACCGCGTGACGCCATTTCGTTCATCACAGAATCAACGTCTTTACTACTGGTGTAGTTAAAACCACGGTAGTAGTCACCATTTGCGATTACGGTTGTGAAGCTTTCCTTATCACGAACATCAAAGTTAGAAACGCGGATCTTACCGATATTCGGGTAGCTCAGCTTTTCACGAGTGTACGGGTCAATAACACCCGTCGTCATTTCCATTGATGTTTGGAATAAAGACTGCGTAGAACC
The DNA here is from genome assembly GCF_022347645.1 of Vibrio sp. MMH1-50. Taxonomy (NCBI): domain Bacteria; kingdom Pseudomonadati; phylum Pseudomonadota; class Gammaproteobacteria; order Vibrionales; family Vibrionaceae; genus Vibrio; species Vibrio sp. MMH1-50. The sequence continues at coordinate 64,368 of NZ_JAKRGG010000004.1, read as the reverse complement.
AAAGAGCATATCGCCAGTTTTAAGCACGTCGACCTTCATGATGTAGTCCGTCGATAACTTGTCACGACCACTCATTTTTTGTGCGACTTTTGCTGCACCTTCATCGGCAAGAATCTCTTCCATCGCCGCGTTTACTGACTTAGTGTCACGCGTCAAGATACGGAAACGGTTCACACCCGCAAATTGGTTTTCTAACGTGTTCTCAAGCGCTTTCGTTTCGAACTTACCAATACTTGAATGCATTGCATTGAATACATCGGCAGATTTGCCTTGAAGGTTCTCGCTAACGTCAGTTTGAACGTCACCGAAGTAAAGGCGAATAGTCTTTTTAGCTAACGGACAACGGCTGTCTTTCTCGTTTGCTTCGTAAGTACAGAATTGAAGACCTTGAGTGTTGAAGTATGCTGGAACTTCGATGTCACTGTTGGTGAATTCAAACGCTGACTTACCAATGATTAAAGACGAGTTGCCTGCGTTACTCTCAACTGCGTAAGTTTGTTGGCTGGGCGTGCTATTACACCCAGCCAAAACAAGACCAGCAGCGACAAGTGTTGCGATCTTTGAATATTTCATTACGACTTAACTTTCTCTGCTAAAACTTTGTCTAGGTTCTCTAGTTGCTCGATTGTGTTTTGGTCTAGAGAAATCATGTCGTTTGCGTCGTAAACAAGAAGAGAACGTGCTTTCATCTCGTTGTAAGCTTCAACAACTGGCACTTCTTCTTTTGCTTCTGCATCCGCTTCGCCTTCTTCTTCAGACTCGTTCGATAGGAAAGAAAGTGCGTTGCCTAAACCCGCCATTGCAGAATCTTGCGCAATTACTGCCGCGTTGTCTGAAGCAATAATTGCAATTTCAGCTGCCTCAAGCGCGATGTCTTTCGCTAGCTCAACGTTCTTGTCAAAGATTGAATCAGACGCCGCTTTGTACGCTTCAACTTGTGGGCGAATTTTCTTGTTTTCAGCTTTGCCTTCATCGAATTCATTCATCGCAACAAGAAGCTCTTCATCACTCTTATCAGCATTGATCTTTAGGAAACCTGCTACGTCTGCATGCTTGTCTGCTAGTGTGCGGTAGTCTTGGAATACAGCACATTGACGCTCTTGAATCGACACCATCACTTTAGATACTTTGTCTACAGCGTAAGATACTGGTGTGTACTCAGAGCCTAGCTCAGTACAAGATTTAACAAGAGCTGCACTCATTTCGTTGCGGTCAACCGTCGCAGACTCCATACTTGGCATTGAAGAACAACCTGCTAGTGCGGTAGCAAATAGAGAAGCCATGACTGTTTTTTTAAACATTTCTGTATCCTTTAGATCAATACTGAATAGATAGATTTATTAGTAAGCTTTTTAATTATTTTTTGCTCAGCAGCGTGTTTTGCCGCCGCAGAGCTAGCTTGGGATTTACCTAACACGGTGATCACTTTTTGGGTCACCATATGAGATGAATTTGAATCGAAGACTTTAAGTTGAATACTTTGCTTGGCGACAAAGTCTTTCCCTTGTCGTCCCTGCTGGGATTTCGTCTTGATATAAACGGAGATGCCACCATGATTCGACGCAAATGCGTGACGTGATAGCAACTCGTGAATTTGATGAGAAAAAGCATCATTCGATGCGACAAACGAAATCGAGAGCATTTCTCTCTTCGCGTTCATCGTTTCGCTAATCTGTAGGTGTTGTGCACGGTATGACTGTGCAGCATCGGAATCTAAAATACCGAGCACATCGAGCTGAACGGCACTTTTCGTCATTAGCTCTTCAGCATGAAAGTAGTCCTTCACACCACGCCAGTTGTTGTTGAGATTTTTAAGTTTTATCGCAGCCGTTTGGTACGAGACCGTCAAATCATGCTCAATCTGTTTCTGCCAGGTTTTCTTACTCAGCCGATAGCGATACTCACAACCTTTCTCGCCACATTCATGACTTAAAACTTCCAAGTGAGGGATTTCAATTGGAAGTGAATGTATGGATGAATCCTGAGAAAAAGAGGAGTCGACACCATGGGAAGTCTTAACAATAGATGACTTTTCATTCACTTCGATAACACTAATCAAGTTAAGTGCCAATTGCTTCTTAGCATCTTTTAGAGCGACATGTTCAGCGTCACCAAACCCTGAAGCATACAGATACCCAGAGTCCACCCCTGCATATATCTTTATACTAATTAGTGAGATAGCTAAACTAAGACTTAAAAAACGGAACAAGAGACTAACCATAAAGTGTTATTTAAAAACGGGCAGAACCATACGAAATAATTAAACCGTATGCAATTGAGCAAACAATCACCAAATAGCATTCCTAATGAATATTTATTCACAAGTAAAATTATGTGATATTCATTCCACAATTACAGATCCTTACACAACCCTTACAAACAAAGACACATCATTCTCAAAAATAAGATAAACAACAAAACAGATATTCAATTAATTGAATTAGTGCGCTTTTTATCAATAGCGTATTTTTTTAATAAGTGTGACTTATGTTTTATCTATAAAATGATAAAACTCGATTTTTGAAGGATTTTTAGCCAGCTTTCGGATTGCTTAATCCAACTCGAAGCGACACTGATGTGATAAATGTTTTGCTGACGTATTTAAGAGTCGTTGCATTGCTGTTACATTGAAGCTAAACAACGCACAAAGGAATGACAGATGAGCAGTGGTCAAAGAGACATTACCCTTCGTTTTCTTGCAGAACCTGGAGACGTAAACTTCGGTGGCAAAGTACACGGCGGTGCCGTAATGAAGTGGATCGATTTAGCAGCTTACGCATGCAGTGCAGCTTGGAGTGGAAAATACTGCATTACCGCGTACGCAGGTGGTATTCGCTTTGTCGCCCCAATTCATGTTGGGAATTTAGTCGAGGTCAGTGCCAAGGTCATTTATACGGGGCGCAGTTCAATGCACATTGCTATTGATGTACAAGCCAGCGATCCAAAAGAATTGAAAAACCGCCTTACAACACATTGCATCGTCATCATGGTTGCGGTTGACGAAGACGGAAAGCCAACTGATGTTCCTAAGTGGATACCGGAGTCTGAAGAAGATAAAGCGCTCGAACAATCGGCTATTCGCCTAATGAATATGCGCAAACAGATTGGCGAAGAAATGGAAGCTCACGTCAAATATCTCAAATAAATCAACTTATATACCCAAGTGCCCTCCAGACACTTGGGTGTACCCGTGAAGTAATGTCATGGTTCTGTCATTCACTTCATGCCAGGTTCAAATTGTCATAAATCTTTCACTTTGATTTGGTTAAATCCACCCACAATTTTGGTGTTGGGTAGAGTTTGGATCTTGAGCTTAAAAAAGACCACGTTAAGTGAAAATACATTAACCAATTTAAAAGCGGTCGAATATCAGTGGGTCAGAACCATGTATGTCGAAGGCTATAACGAAGAAGAAATTAACCATTACATACAAACTTGTTTTGGTGGTGACTCAACTTTTGCCGATCTATTCCGCCGTGTTGCTCTACAGCAAGAAAGTTTATATACCTTACTTCAATATGTAGGCTGTGCTCCCTCGAGCCGCGAGTTTTAACGCTTTCTCAGAAAATCCAGCCCCTTCCCTCTAAATACGCTTAAATTAATTCTGTGAAGTGATACGCAGGGCATTCTGATGTCACTGTGTAATCCATTGCAAACTGGTTAGTCTGTATCGGAAACAAGAAAGCATAGAGATTCTACGGGTATAAAAAAACCTGAGTCGAGACTCAGGTTATGGTTACAAGAAACTGTTAGTGATTAAAGCGTAAGGAACTAAGCTAACAGCCAGCTATGCGTAACGCCAATAAAGCCTGATATTACTGATCGGCGGCCAAACCAAAAGCGTAATATCGATGCTAAATATAAGGGCGACCATTTGGTCGCCCTTTTCTAGTTATTCTTTTCTCTCAGAGACCAACTGAGATTATCCTTTCACACCACCAGCTGTCAGACCACCGACTAACCAGCGTTGTGCAAGCAAGAATACGATTGTAATTGGTAGTGCAGACAATACTGCTGCAGCTGCGAAATCACCCCATAGATAGTTCTGCGGGTATAGGTACTGCTGCATACCAACTGCTAGTGTGTAGGAGTTTACATCAGAAAGTAGTAGAGATGCTACCGGTACCTCACCTACAACACCGATAAATGACAAGATGAACACTACAGCTAGAATTGGCACAGATAGTGGTAGTAGTACCAAACGGAACGCTTGCCATGGCGTAGCACCATCCAATGCCGCGGCCTCTTCTAGCGAGTTATCAATCGTCTCAAAGTAACCTTTAATGGTCCACACGTGCAGAGCAATACCACCTAGGTAAGAGAAGATCAAACCACCGTGCGTGTTTAACCCCAGGAACGGAATGTACTGACCTAGTTTGTCAAACAATGCGTAAAGAGCCACAAGCGCAAGTACCGCCGGGAACATTTGGAAGATCATCATCGCTTTCAAGATGGTGTTCTTACCTTTGAAGCGTAGACGTGCAAACGCGTAAGCCGAAGTTGTTGACAGTGCCACGATAAGGATTGACGTGATACCCGCAACTTTTACTGAGTTCCAAAGCCAAGTTAGTACTGGGAATGGAGGCGGTGTTACAGAACCATCTGCATTTGTTACCGAGAAGCCTAGTGCTAACTTCCAGTGCTCTAACGATGGGTTGTCTGGAATCAGACTACCCGTTGCAAAGTTACCCTCACGGAATGAGATCGCAATGATCATCAGCAGTGGGAAAATAATCAGTGACAGGAAAGCCCAAAGAGCAATATGGGTCGCCCATACACGGTACTTTAAAGATTTACCTTGTACTATAGCCATGGTCGTTACTCCTTAGTCCTGAGATAGCTTAGTGAAACGTAGGTTCAATAGTGCTAGCGCGCCAACCAATAGGAAGATAAGCGTTGCGATTGCACTTGCTAGACCGAAGTCTTGACCACCTGCACCTTCAAACGCGATACGGTACGTGTAGCTTACTAGTAGGTCGGTGTAACCCGCTGGCTCAGAAGTACCAATCATGTTTGGACCACCGCCAGTCAATAGCTGAATCATTACGAAGTTGTTGAAGTTAAACGCAAAGCTCGCAATCAGTAGTGGAGTCAGAGGTTTAATCATCATAGGTAACGTTACTTTCATGAAGTTTTGGACGAAGTTCGCCCCATCGATTGCAGACGCTTCATAAAGGTCATCAGGAATCGCTTTTAGTAGACCCATACATAGAATCATCATGTAAGGGAAACCAAGCCAAGTGTTCACGATCATTACCATGGTTTTCGCTAGGAATGGGTCAGAGAACCAAGATGGGCTAATACCAAAGATAGCGTTCAATACCATGTTGATCTCACCAAAGCTTTGGTTGAAGAGACCTTTAAAGATTAGGATTGAGATAAACGCCGGAACCGCATAAGGCAGAATCAATAGTACTCGGTACACTGCTCGACCTTTAAGCTCCTCCCACTGAACAACACTCGCTAGAACTAAGCCAATAACTAGCGTGAACACAACCGTCAGGATTGAGAATACGACCGTCCAGATGAAGATACTGATGAAAGGCTCTTTGATGCCGTCGTCTTTCCAAACTCGCTCAAAGTTATCTGTGCCAATGTTTACGACAAAACCAGGAGAAACTGTGTTGCCAACAAACTGACCATTCTCATCAACGGGTTGGTAGTAACCCACATCCATGTTTGGACGCAATAGTTCTTGAGTACGGTTGTTGAACAGTGATTCGCCATCATCTTGAAGTGTGTATAGCGGAACCACAGCTGCGAACTTACGTAGACCGCTCATACGAATGTCATCGCCGCTTGGAAGGTGCAAGTCAACGCTGCTTAGTGCACTGCGGTTCTTAACGATAGTTTTGATTGGCTCTTTGTCACCAGTCGCTTCAGTGATAGGCGCTAAATCAAGATCCGTTGCAGAGAAGCCGTCAAGTTGGAAGGTTGGCGTTGCTAATAGCTCGTCGCCTTTCTTCACAACAATTTGATGACCTTGCTCAGTCTTGTACAGAGTGAATGGGAAACTTTCACCACTCTGATAAGTTCTGTCTAACAGTACAGTCTGTGCACGATCGAAAGAAAGCTGGTTTTTTGCGCTGTAGTTAGTAAACGCCAGACCGACGGTATATGCCAAAGGGAACAGGATGAATAGAATCATCCCGGCAATACCAGGGTAGATGTATCGGTGAGCGTAAGTTTTCTTACTACCAAAAATGAATAGCGCTAATGCGGTTAGAATGATCGTAAGTAGCGCAAACGCAATCTCACCGCGAGAATACATTAAGATAGTTGCGTAGCCATTGATAATGCCGACTGTGCCCAATAGTGCCCATTTGGTGAACACTTTCTTGCTGCTTGGTAGGCTGGCTTCTGGTGCTGTCATAGCATCTGTACCTTGAACTGACTGCATAGGGAACCTGCTAGCGAATATAGGATAAATATAGAAAAGTAAGGAGGAGTTGCCCCCTCCTTAAAAAGGGTATTACTGAATTATTTAGTCATTTGTTTTTCTGCATCTGCTAGAGCAGCATCTACAGTTTGACGACCGTCAACAACGTTGATGATAGCGTTCTTAGCTGCACCCCAGAATGCATTCATTTGTGGGATGTTTGGCATGATTTCACCGTTCATCGCGTTGTCCATTGTTGCTGCGATACGAGTATCTGAATCTAGCTCACGTTGGAACGAGTTAAGCGCTACTGCACCTAGAGGCTTGTCGTTGTTAACCATACGTAGACCATCGTTAGTTAGTAGGTAGTTCTCGATGAACTCTACCGCTAGGTCTTTGTTAGGTGATGCAGTGCTGATACCAGCAGTTAGTACACCAACGAATGGCTTAGAAGACTGACCTTGGAATTTAGGCAGTGTTGTTACACCGTAGTTGATGCCAGACTTCTCGATGTTGCCCCAAGACCACGGACCGTTGATAGTCATTGCTGCAGTACCTTGGTTGAACGCAGACTCAGATACTGAGTAGTCCATATCCGCAGAGATTACGCCTTTGTCTACTAGACCTTTAACGAAGTTCATCGCGTCTTTCACGCCTTCCTTCGCGATACCAGCATCTTTAATGTCGTAACCTTCAGATGTGTATTTAAACGCGTAGCCGCCATCAGCTGCCATTAGTGGCCATGTGAAGTACGGTTCTTTTAGGTTCCACATGATCGCAGACTTACCGTCTTTCTTAAGCTTCGCATCTAGCGCTGCTACTTCTTCCCAAGTCTTAGGTGGGTTTGGAACAAGGTCTTTGTTGTAGATTAGAGATAGAGACTCAACTGCTACTGGGTAACCGATAAGTTTGCCGTCGTAACGAACTGCATCCCATGCAAAATCAACGATGCCGTCTTGAATTTCTTTAGATGGTTTGATTTCAGCTAGTAGACCAGATTCTGCGTAGCCACCGAAACGGTCGTGAGCCCAGAATACGATATCAGGACCATCACCTGTCGCTGCAGTTTGAGGGAACTTGTCTTGTAGACCGTCTGGGTGAGCCACTGTTACCTTGATGCCAGTGTCTTCTTCAAACTTCTTACCAACTTCAGCAAGACCGTTATAGCCTTTGTCGCCGTTGATCCAGATAGTCAGTTGTCCTTCTTCGATGGCAGCATTAGCACCAAAAGAACCCAAAGCAACAAGAGTACCTAGTGCTACAGCGCTTAATTTTTTCATGTTCGTATCCTTTTTATATTTTTGATGTAGGGCTAGTCCATTGAGGTTCAGCCGTATTTCGACATATATCATCTGAAATAATCCTATATGTCTCATCCTCCTAATCCCTACGCCCTTGCAATTATGACGTATTTTCGTGATCTGAATCGCCAAGGGTTAGAGACTCAAATCACAAAATGAATACTTCCTGTGATCGGTTTCAACTTTAGGTCACGCAATAATGTGATTTCAGCCCAACTCCCACTCTACTCCTCCTTTTTGACTCCTCCCCGCCTACTCCCCCTACAATTATTTCGATTAGGAGGATGTAGCAGTGAACACAATCTTAGAAACTGCAGTCATCCAAGAGTGGATGGTAAGAACCCTTTCCCAGCAGTACCTACCCTATAGGTGAAAAGATTTGCTGGTTTTTCATTGCCATACGAGTGGAATGTCATTATTGGTGTTGTTTGTGGTAATTATTTCACGGGGGAGACAACACGAATAATGTGGGGGAGAGAAACTCGTATTTGGCTATGATGGGTAGTGCTCCAGTTCAGGACATTTGGAGCGCTACCCTGTTTTTCTTACCAATCCCAATAACTTACCGATTCCTACTGTTACTGCTCGCTAGATAATTCATATAATGATGAGCGGTGAATAATAAAAATTGATCGAGGACGAGCTACATGGCGAGTGTCACGTTAAAAAATGTTTGTAAAGCGTATGGCGACGTACTGATTTCTAAGAACGTAGATCTAGAGATCAACGAAGGTGAATTCGTTGTTTTCGTAGGTCCATCAGGTTGTGGTAAATCTACCCTGCTACGTTGTATTGCCGGTCTTGAAGACATTACTTCAGGTGATTTGTATATTGGTGACCAGCGCATGAATGACGTAGAACCATCCAAACGTGGTGTTGGTATGGTGTTCCAGTCTTATGCTCTTTACCCACACCTAAACCTATATGACAACATGTCATTTGGTCTGAAACTAGCAAAAGCTGACAAAGCTGAAATCGATAAGCGTGTTGAACACGCAGCAGAAATTCTACAGTTGGGTCACCTGCTAGAGCGTCAACCAAAAGCACTTTCTGGTGGTCAACGTCAACGTGTTGCGATCGGTCGTACGCTTGTGTCTCAACCAGATGTATTCCTTCTTGATGAACCATTATCAAACTTGGACGCAGCACTGCGCGTAAACATGCGTGCGCAAATCACGAAGCTACAACGCCAGCTTGGTTGTACCATGATCTACGTTACGCACGATCAGGTTGAAGCGATGACAATGGCTGACAAAATTGTCGTTCTTGATGGTGGTTATGTATCACAAGTTGGTAAGCCATTAGAGCTTTACCACTACCCACAAAACCGTTTTGTTGCTGGTTTCATTGGTTCACCAAAGATGAACTTCATGAGTGTTTTCATTGACGAAGTCGAATCAGAGCGCGTAAAAGTACAACTTTCTAACGGTGTATCATTCTGGATCCCAGTAGATGGTACGACGGTGAACCGCGGTGACCGTATGTCACTAGGTATTCGCCCAGAGCACTTAGTTCAAGCCGTTGACGCTGATGCGACAATTCACGGTGAAGTGATGATCGTAGAGAAACTAGGTAACGAGACTCAAGTTTACCTAAACCTAGAAGGTGCGGACGCAGACGTTATCTACCGTCAACCAGATACACTACCAGTAGAGTCTGGTGACAAACTAGAAATCGGTATCCCTGCACATCGTTGTCACCTATTCCACAGCGATGGTCGCGCATGCCGCCGACTACATAAAGAAAACGGCGTAGATTTCGAGTAAAACTTCTTTCACCTTTGCTTGCTACCAATCCCTCTCATTCGAGAGGGATTTTTTATTTCCGAAACTAACGTATTAATTTTCCGTCCTAAGAATTAATTCGATAGACCATAAGCAAATTAAAACCTTAGTTTCTTTTCAATCCTTTACGATTAGTACTTTTACCCGCCCTACTCAGACAAGTATTAAGTTTTTCCTAAACTGCCAATATTAGCCGAAGGTCTAAATTTCATTCTTATTTCCACTTACCTAAACAGAGCGAATTTTTAAACTAATTTCCGAATTATGGTGATTGATAGATCGGTTTTCTGCGGTCACCAACAAACACATTTTATTTATCACTAAAAAGCGTTAACGACACGGATATTGGGAAACGACACCCAATGGCGGTAGCGTGTCTTAAGGGAAATTAGGTTATGAAACACAAAGGACTCATACGTTCTCATGAGATGGAATTCGCATTTTTATACCGCATCTCTGATCTCGTAGTCATCGTCTCGTTTATGCTGTTTTTGGTTGTCAAAGATGCCAACACGTCACTCTACAAAGATTACGTTATCCTATCTTTCGTAGGCAGCGTTTCTTTCCTCATCATGGCTGAGAGCGGAAAGCTATATCGTTCTTGGCGCACCAGTTCATTTAAAGAACAAATATTTATCCTGTGCATTTCATGGTTAGTGACCTGCACCTTCCTGTTTATGGTTCTGTACTTTTCTCAAGTACATGTCTTGTTCGAGCGCTACATTCTTGCATCTTGGTTCTTAATTACACCAGTACTACTTCTTTCTTGGCGCGTTGCGTTTCGTGCGGTCTTGGCATACATGAGAAAGATGGGCTACAACACTAGAACTGCAATCATTATTGGTCAAACGCCACACGGTTTAACACTTGCAAATGAACTAGAAAGCCACACAGAGCATGGTGTCTTATTTGATGGTTTCTACGATGAGCGCTCTAAAGACCGATTGCCAGAATCCGAATACCCAATAAAAGGCAATGTTGGTCTAGCCTTAGAACGAGCTAAACGCGGTGAAGTGGATTACGTTTATATCGCTATGCCAATGCACGCTAACGAGCGTATTGCATCATTCCTGACTCAGTTTTCAGACACCACGGCGAACACTTACCTTATCCCTGATTTCTTTACCTATAACTTACTGCACTCTCGTTGGGATCAAATAGGTCAAGTTCAAACACTCAGCGTTTTCGATACACCTTTCGCTGGTATTTCATCATGGGTAAAACGTCTAGAAGATATTGTTTTATCAAGCATTATCTTGCTTCTTATTTCACCAATCCTACTCGCAATTGCTATCGGCATTAAAGCTACATCTAAAGGTCCGGTTATCTTTAAGCAATTCCGCTACGGATTGGATGGCAGAAAAATTGAAGTTTGGAAGTTCCGTTCAATGACCACGATGGAGCAAGGGAACGACGTAAAACAAGCCACCAAAAACGATCCTCGCATTACACCATTTGGTGGGTTCCTACGTCGCACTTCTCTTGATGAACTGCCCCAGTTTATCAATGTTCTGCAAGGCACGATGTCGATTGTCGGTCCGCGTCCGCATGCGGTTTCACACAATGAGGAATATCGCCAAATCGTCGACCGTTACATGCTAAGACACAAAGTAAAACCAGGCATCACAGGCTGGGCACAAATCAATGGCTACCGTGGTGAGACCGATACACTCGATAAAATGGAAAAGCGTGTCGAGTTCGATTTGGATTACATCCACCAATGGTCAGTTTGGATGGACATCAAAATCATCTTCCTGACGATATTCAAAGGATTTACAGGTTCAAATGCGTACTAAGTCGATCATGATAAAAAAGACGTACTTGGGGGTTGTTCTAGCACTAAGCTCTGCTGCTTCAATGGCAGAACCGATGGCTTACAGAACCGAATCAGGCATTGAGTTTATTCCTACCGTAGGCGTGTTTTATGAAGGCAATGACAACATTGCGAAAGCTGACCAAGGTGAAAACGTTGAATCAGTAAATATTTGGGGTGTTGAGCCAAGCCTATTAACAAAGATTGAACGCAATCAATACCGTGCAGACTTGCTTTATAAGTTAAGCGCGGGCTTCTCCTCTGATGAACAAAATGATTACGATGATCATCTTATTCAATTCACTAACTTCTTTGAGTTTAATCATCGTAACCGCTTGGTCTTGGATTACCAATTTCGCGCTCAGCATGAAGAAAAAGGTGAAGAGTTTACTGAGGGGCAAGGAAACAAAATTACCGATCCGTTGGAGTTTCATCGCAATGTTTTCAGATCCAATTACATATTGGGCTCTGACGGTTCAAAAGGACGGTTTGAGTTTGGTATAGGTTACCAAGATAAAACCTATCAGAACTACCGTGATGGACTGCCAGGAAAGCCTGACTCTAAAACCAAATACAACGACTTTCGAGCGCCGAGCGCGCATCTCGAATTTTATTTGCGCGCCACACCCAGGACTTATTGGTTAATCGGAACAAAACAAACCTTAACAGATTATCAAACAGATAATCCAAATGTACCTTCCAAAGACAATCACTCGGGCTTCTATTACACCGGTGCTCAATGGGAAGTCACGGGGAAAACACAAGGTATCGCGCGATTGGGTTACCAAATAAAGGACTTCGATAGTCATCAAAGAGAAACCTTCGAGGGATTTAGTTGGGATATCGGATTGGAATGGCAACCACAGGAACACACGCTCCTGACCTTAAAGACGACTCAAGCTGCGGTTAGCCCAGATCAGGATGGCGATTACAACTTGCAAACTCGTTATACGCTAGCGCTCAAGCAAGATTGGAACAGCTACTTAACCACACGTTTAGAAGCACTCTATCAACAAGATGACTATACCGGCGTCACACGTAACGAGGATCGCTACGCCTTGTCCGCAGGTGTGGATTATCAAATTAAGCGCTGGGTACTACTTAAGGCAGATTGGCGCTATCAAGATAAAAACTCCAACTTGCAGGGCTATAGTTTTGACCAAAACGTTTGGTCTATCAGTGCCCGATTCTCTTTATAACAAGGAATATCAATGAACCTTTTAACAACGCTGCTTGGCTTAACGCTGGTTCTATTTAGCGCCTTTGTTTCGGCAAATACCAGTGAGCAAGATTATTTGCTCGATACAGGCGATACCATTTCTGTACAAGTGTATGGCGAAGAAGATCTGACGATAAAAAACATCCTAATTACGTCAGATGGCTACTTCGATTACCCATACCTAGGACGCATCAAGGCGATCAACAAAACACCAAAACAGCTGAAATACGAAATAGAAACCGGGCTAAAAGGTGATTACCTCATTAACCCTAAAGTCATGGTCACAATCAACAGCTTTCGACTTTTCTATGTGAACGGTGAAGTAAGAAAACCAGGTGGGTTTGAATATCAACCAGGGCTCACCATAGAAAAAGCGATCGCTCTAGCCGGTGGTTTGACCGACCGAGCATCAAGAAAAAGTATCAACCTTACCCAACATGCAACAGGTAAAACTGTTGAAAGCGTCAACATGCAGCGCTCGGTAGAGCCTGGCGACATTGTATTTATCGATCAGAGCTTCTTCTAATGACAGGCAATTCAATGAACGGAATTCATTCTACTCATCCTTCTTCCAATCGCATCGAGTTGATTCGTTTTGGGCATCACTACCGAACACTTAAAAAGAATTGGTTAAGCATTTTAGCGTTTACCATCATCTTTTCTCTCACTTGCACTTGGTATATCTATTCGAAAAAGTCGGTATACCAAGCCACTGCTACCCTTCTTATTCAAGAAGAGCAAAAAAGTGCACTCTCAATTGAAGAAGTGTACGGCGTGGACACCACTAAAAAAGAGTACTTTCAAACTCAAATCGCCATTCTTAAATCAAATCACATTGCCGACAAAGTGATTACTCAGCTTAACTTAACCCAGCACCCTGAGTTCACAGGGTCAAGTAGATTTGAGCAGAAAATCGATGAGATTAAGTCCATCCCACTAGTACAAGATGTGTTACGAGTGTCTCCAAATCCTGAAGAAACTCAACAGCATGCAAAACCATACTACCAGGCTCTTCAAGCATTCAAAGAGAAGCTAGAGATCGAACCTGTACGTAACACTCAGCTAGTGAAAATTCGCTTTCGCTCTACTGATCCCGAGCTTGCTACCAAGATTGCGAATGCCGTCGGTCAGGCATACATCGATACCAACTTCGAAGCCAAGTTAGTAATTACTCAAAACGCAGCGACTTGGTTGACCAATAACTCACAAAAGCTAGAACAACGCTTGAGAACGTCTGAGCAAGCGCTACAAGACTTCTTATTGCAAGAAGGTCTTATTGATATCAATGGTATTGATGATATCTACGCCAGTGAACTCGAAGAGCTAAGCCGCAAGTTAAATGCCGCGATTAATAACCGTATTGAAGCGCAGACTCTGATCGACCTTTTGAAGCGTAAATCTTCACAAGACTTAGATAGCCTTCTGTCTATCGACGAATTTGCAAACCAAGCGCAGATCCGCGATCTTAAACTTTCTGAAGCTCAAGCTGAGAAAAATGTCTCTGAGCTTTCTCAACGCTATGGACCAAAGCATGACCGTATGGTTCAAGCTAGGGCTCAGCTAGATTCAATTCGCACCCGAACTCAACAGCTGATTCGCGAAATCTCATTCAGCAAACAACAAGACTTACTCGCAGCGAAAGCGCAAGAAGATATGCTTCGCGCGGAATTAGACAGCAAAAAGTCAGATTTCCAAATGTTAGGCTCCCAAAAAGCCAAGTATGAGCAACTGAAGCGAGAGGTCGAATCGAACAAAGATTTGTATGAAGCGTTTTTGAACCGCGAGAAAGAGACCAGCGCCACTAGCGATTACAAAAACGTCACTGCGCGTTTTACTGATCCAGCAATCATTCCGCTTTTCCCGATTGCGCCACAACGTATGAAGCTGGTGTTAATTGCAACCTTCTTTGGTTTTGCTATTGCCTGTGCGCTTGTCATCATTTTAGAAACATTGCGTGAAGTGATTCGTACTTCCTCAGATGTACAAGAAAAGCTGGGGGTCACCTGCCTAGGCACAATACCAAGAGTGAAAAAGCGTAATCTAGGCAAAGGTGGGGTGAGCTATACCGCTTATCTCGACAAAGATGAGAAACTGTTCAGCGAAGCCTGCCGCTCGGTCAGAACCTCTCTCCTGCTCAGATTAACAAACTCGAAACAGAGAGTGCTCCCTTTCACTTCAGCTATTCCAGAAGAAGGCAAAACATCAACGAGCATCAATATGGCAGTGTCTTTTTCCACCATGGAGAAAGTCTTGATCATGGATTGCGACTTACGCAGACCATCGATCGCCAAACGTTTTAATATCTCGGAGTCGAGCCCTGGACTCACCAATATCCTTACGATGGATACATCGCTAAGTGAGTGTATTGTTCGCAGCGAGGAGGCGAATCTAGATGTATTGCCTGCAGGGATTATTCCACCAAACCCACAAGAGTTGTTGGCATCCGATCGTTTCGACAAATTGATCGAATACCTCAAGGGGAAATATGACCGCATCATTATTGATACGCCTCCACTGCTATCAGTGAGCGATGCACTCATTCTAGGTAAGAAAGCAAACGGATTAATTACGGTAATCCGATCAGAATCGACCAAGGCATCATTGGTTAACGCAGCGCTATCTAAACAAATTCAACACTCAGTTCCTTCGCTTGGCGTTCTGATTACTCAGGCAAAATCAAAGGAAGGAGAAGCGAATTATGTCCAGCAGTACGCCTATTAGCCTTAGCATGCAGTGGTACCAACTGTTAAAGGAGCAGGACAGCCCGGTACTGATTTATCAAATGGGAAAAGTGGGGTCGAGCGCGTTGGAGAAATCGATTCCAAAATCGATTCATCTACACGATCTGATGTCTATCGATGCAGAAAAACAGATATCTCCAGTTCGTGCACAACTGCATAACCCTGCGACTAACTACATCAAGCGCTTATTAAAGCGCTTGATCATGAGTCGCATGCTCAAGCGTAAGAAACAAGTCCGCATCATTTCTTTAGTGCGTGAGCCGATTGGTCGAAACATATCCATGTTCTTCCAATCCCTACCATTCTGGATGGCGGCAAAGTACTTAAACGATGACAGTGCAGTACGCTCTGAACGTTCTCAATTGCTACATGAAGCTTTTGAGGAGCATGTAAACCATCAATATCCATTGGAATGGTTTGATAATGAAATCAAGCCACTCACTGGCATCGACGTGTTTACACACCCTTTTGATCATGAGCTTGGATATCAAGTTTACCAAAAGGACAACTTCTCTCTTATGGTTGTTCGTGTCGATAAACTCGATCAGTCACAAAAAGCAATTAGCACCTTTTTACAACAAGAAGTAAAGGTGCAGCATGACAACCAAGCCGATAACAAGTGGTACTCCCCTCTTCTTGTTGAATTTAAACGTACTTTTCATCCCAAAGTAGCGCTCATTGAAGAAATGCTCACTTCTAAATTCACTAAGCATTTCTTTTCTGCATCTGAGATCGAAAAGTTCAAAAAAGATTACTTATCTGCCTAATTATGAAAACAAAAATACTTCATATCATCAATGACTTATCCAAAAATGGGGGCGCGCAAAAATTCCTTGTGGATCTTGTGATGGAACACGCACCTCAATACGATATAAAGATTCTTGTATTGTGCGATGACAACGACTATCTGGACTTGTTATCTGCTCAAGGCATCGAATGTTTTAACTGGAAAACGCTTTCACTAAAAGAAAAGTGGTCACTGTCGCGTTGGCCTGATTTAGTTCATGGTCACCTATATCCTTCCATCTATCTCGCGCTATTAGCTGTGGGGAAAAAACGAATTCAAACCGAGCATTGTTCTTATAACCGCCGCCGTGACTACCCCCTATTCAAATTCATGGAACACCTGCTTTACAGAGGTCATAACCTTACTGTTAGCATCAGTGAAAAAGTGCAAGAAGAGCTCGTGAAATTCATGCCTCACTACCAACACAAATATCGTGTTGTACACAATGGCGTTGATCTCGAACGTTTTCCAATGGTCGCAAAGTCCGCCAGTTCAGTGCTACAAAAGCCAGTTATTAATATCGGTATGGTCGGAAGACTGCATGAGCATAAAGACCATGAAACCTTGATTCGTGCGACTGCCCTAATGCCGACCAATTATGAGCTTCACTTAGCGGGAGATGGTAGTAAACGCACCGAACTACAGTCTCTTAGTCATCAACTCAATATTGCCGAAAGGGTTCATTTTCACGGCATCATCTCTGATATTCCGTCATTCCTGAGCGACATCGACGTATACGTCCAGTCTTCTAAAGTGGAAGGCTTCGGTTTAGCTGCGGTTGAGGCGATGGCAGCAGGTTTGCCAGTATTGTCTTCTGACGTACCTGGATTAGATGAAGTCATGGGCAGCAGCGAATACCTGTTTGATCTGGGAGATTCAAAGCAACTTGCCCACAAATTAACTCAACTTTGCACCACCCAAGAAATGTACAACAGAGCAAGCGAGTACTCAGTTAATCGCGCCAAGTTATACACCATCGACAAATTCCGAGACGGTTACTATGGACTTTACCAGCAACTCTGCACCAGTAAGTAGTCGCATCTCATTACTGGCAGCAATTACGCTCTCCCTCTTTTTCGCACCATTTAAAGTGGGAGCAGGTAGCCTCGTACTCGCGCCTTCCGATATTGCAAGCTTGCTCTCGATCGGTTTAGTCGCTCTTATCATACTGGAAGGTAAGACCCATGCATTGCTACATCCTCGAATGGGCTTCTTATTACTGTTTACCAGCTATGTTTTTGTCAATGGACTTCTTAATCGTGTCCCATTTATGCCTTTGGTCACGGAGACAGTTCAATGGGTAGCCATATTAAGTTTGCTGTGTTTACTTTACGCCTACGGTGTCTTTAACGACGAGCGAATCATGGTCTATTTTACATACAGCTTACTGGTAATTTGCTCTCTTGTTGCGCTGTGGCACTTCTCACAAGGCTATCAGAGTGGATTCAAGCTATTGGGCGTGAGTAAGTACGCCTTCGGTGTTCTCTGCTCCCTACTCTACCTTTACAGAGACAAAATCCGCGCTTTTCCCCTATTAATGCTATTTGCATTCGTACTACTGGTTCTTTCTCAAGAGAGAAAAGCGTTGCTCGGTTTTTGCTTGTTGGTTTTTATGGATCAACTGGTGATCAAGCGATTAGTACGACAAACCATCAGTGAGACCTACACTTGGACTGTTCTGATTGGGGTAAGTTTAGTCATCTTCTTCGTCGTATCAACAACGCTTTACGTGGGTTTTGACCAGCTTGCAGACAAGCTCGAAATTACTCAGGAAGACATCCTATTTGCCAACCAAAGTGAAGCGCGTTGGGTATCCAATTTACACCGTAAATTGCTCTTGGCAAACGGGTTAGACATCTTGCTTCAATATCCAATTTTAGGTGTCGGAGCAAAGATGTTACCTCACTACATGATCAACTACTTTAACTACGATGAGTTAGCGATTTACACCCACAACTTTGTTCTAGATACCTCTATCGAATACGGGCTATTAGGCATTTTGTTGTTATTTGGTGGTTATGTGCACTTTATGAAGGGCTGTTTCAACTCATTGGAAGAGAATAGAAAGAGCTTCCTACTCGCAATCTACGCTCTAATCATGGTGTTTTTTGTCGCCGTGAATACCACCATCATTTTAATACTTTTACTACCCGTCATGATCAGTAAAGCAAGGCATTATAACCTCCAGCAAGAGACAACCGTTTCGGCAGAGTTCCACTCTCAACCTGCTCATGATTCAAAACCCAATTAACTGATTTCGCCACCAAACAACAAATAGAAATGGCGAAGAGCAAACAATTTAAAGCTATCAAGGATAGGATAAATGAAATATTCAATCTCTCGACAATTTGAGAAAAACCGAGAACTTCAAGCAGACAATTTCGTGCTGGTTTACCAAATGGGTAAAGTCGGTTCGTCGTCTATTGAGCATACTTTGGGTGAGCGTAAAATTCCGAGCTACCACATCCACACGTTTGATGATCACGAAGAGTTCCAGATGTACCACAATAAAAAAGATGTGAGTAAATTCTTCGACTTTAAAAAACGCACCATGTATCGCCTTGTTCTCAACAAAAGAAAACGCATCTTACAAAAGCGCGACAACATCAAGATTGTGACTCTGGTACGTGACCCAATTGCAACGGTTTTCTCCCGCTTTTTCCAAGACCTGCATATTCAATTCATCGAAGGCAAGAAAAACGACGCTATCCATCGCGATATGGATGTGACTTACAAACATTTAGAGCATTGCTTCGATAACTACCTTAACCTTAATTATTTTGCTAACTGGTTCGATAACGAGCTTAAACGTAACTTCAACATCGATGTACTTCGCCAAGAGATTGATAACACTCAACCTTTTTATACATTCAGTAATGAAAAGGCGAGTGTCATTCTAATTAAATGCGAACAGCTGAGCTCCCTTGATAAAGAGATCGGTGAGTTTCTTCAGCTTGATGATTTTATTCTTAAAAACAGCAACGAAGCAAAGAACAAGTGGTATTCCAATATCCATCAGTACTTTAAAGAGCGTTACGACTTCTCCAAGCTTTTCTACATGTACGATCTTCCTCTTTATCGTCACCTTTACTCAGAGCAAGATCGTGAAGCATTTAAGAACAAGTGGAAGCAAACTCCAGGGACCAAAGCATAATGAAAAAAGTACTGCACATAACCGAAGCTTTTGGCGGTGGGGTTCAAACAGCACTCTACAGCTACGTTCACTCTTCGCGTAGCGAAGCATTCGAACATTCATTGCTTGCTCGTGCTCGCTCAAATGATATGACTAATGAATCAAGCAACCATGTCTTTAGCCACACAAAATGGGTAGAGGGCAACTTATTGCAATTCATGAAGGACGCAAACGCATTCATTGCGGAGATCAAGCCAGATTTTGTTCACTTACACTCAAGTAAAGCGGGCTTCCTCGGTCGATTCTTAAAGCTCGGTCATGCTCGCCTTATCTACACGCCCCACTGTTATGCATTTGAACGTGAAGATATTTCCAATTTTGCCAAACAGATTTACAAGACGTTAGAAAAAATCGCGCTCAAAAAAATCGATGTTGTTGCTGGGTGCAGTCAACGCGAATGCGATTTAGCCATCAGCATAGGCGCTAAGCGCGCTGAGTTACTCAATAACTACGTAACCTATGGTAGCGAAGAGCGCAGTCCAAATACTAACAAAACTCAACTGAAATTGGTCATTCTAGGACGAGTCGCTCCACAAAAAGATCCTCAGTTCTTGCTTGATACACTCGGTCAAATCAAAAAGGCTGAGTTAGCACATGATATTGATATCACTTGGATTGGTGGCGGCGAGAGAGAGCTTGAAGATCAGTTACGTGCACAAGGTATTAAAGTCACGGGCATGATTCCACGAGATGAAGTCGTTAGCCTACTCAAAACTTCGGATTTGTACTTACATACTGCAGCTTGGGAAGGTATGCCGCTGACCATTCTTGAAGCGGCGAAGCTGCATTTACCTATGGTCATTCGCTCTATCGGTGCCACCAAAGATCTTAACTACCCTTTCTTGGCACAAGGTCCACAAGAGATGGCAAAACAAATCACCCATTGCATTAATCACTACCACGATATTGACTTCAATCAGTACTCAAAGGAGCTCAATGAAACATTTAGTGAAGAAAAACAACGAATCGCGCTAATCAGCATTTACAGCTAGAGGATCAAATGCTTCAACAACTACAACAAAAGCGCGCAGCCACTCAGAACAAGGAAAAAAGTCTGTTTTCCCTCGGCTTTCAAACCGCAGTTACCCGTGTTCTGAGTGCTGGTTTTGCGTTTCTTTTAACGCTCATCGTTTCCCGAGTCACAGATGCATCGACATCAGGGCAGTTTTTCTTTTTGTTTAATCTCGCTTACTTCACTGCCATTATTTCTCAGTTAGGATTTGATGTTTCGCTTGTTAAGTACAACGCTATTGGTTTCTCGAATAACAATAGTGAGGAACAGAGCAACAACTACCGTATCGCGCTAGCACGAAGTCTGTTGTTTAGTGTAGCAGCGTGTACTTTTATCTACTTGGCATTCAACTTTTTCCCTAAACACGTAAACACAACTGGCGTTTCCGACGCTGCACTGGCACTTGCTTTGTTGTCGATCCCATTACTCGTTATTGGGCAGACAAATAGCCGAGTATTGCAAGCCTCTAGACGAGTTGTCCCCTCGCTATTTGCGTTACAACTCGGCGTGAGCTTCTTTATGGTTGCGCTGGTATTAGTGGCTCAGAGAGCTTACTCAATTGATGCAGATCTCCTTATGATTTTACTCGTCATAGCAACAGGGGCTGTCGCTCTCCAATCGAGCATCAAATGGCTTAAGTCTGATCAATATAGTCATGGGAAAACGGAGAAAAATACCGAGCTAACCTATTCAGCAAAACAAGTTTGGTTTGGCAGCATCTTTTCCAATTTGGTTCAGTGGGGCAGCTTGGTCATTGCGGGTTTCTTTCTCGCAACTTCCGATCTTGGCTTACTCGCAGCAGCACAACGCACCTCATTACTCATTGGCTTTGTGTTAGTCACAATTAACTTCGTCGTCGCTCCGATGTTTGCTTCACTCTATAAGGAAGGAAAACTAGATCGACTGCAAAGTCTTAGTCGTTTGGCATGCCGTGCAAATATTGGAGCAGCAATGATTCCCGTGGTTGTGTGCGTCGCCTTTCCTGAATTTGTTATGCAACTGTTTGGCAAAGAGTTTACTGCAGCTGCGCCCTTACTCGTTGCATTGTCGCTAGGGCAACTAGTGAATGTGGCAACAGGTTCAGTTGGGTTTTTATTGCTTATGAGTGGACATGAAAAGACCATGAAATACATCACTATCGTATCTGGTGTCATCTCCATTACATTACTGGTCACGCTCTCTCAATGTTACGGCGTATTAGGCGCAGCTTGGGCAATGGCGATAGGTTTAGCAATCCAAAACTTAGCCGCACTCTACTTCGTGAAACGTTATCTTGGCTTTTTTCCAGTGGGGTAAATATGACAAATACGATTGCACGAATTAGCTTTATCGGAGTGTTACTACTGACGATTTCTCTATCGCTTTGGAAGAGTTCTGATATCAGTCATGCCACGTACCAAAATCTAGAGAATTATGTCGGCGGCTCAAGTACGTTACATTTTACCTTTAGCCTTTTGATTGGTTTTCTAGCCGTGTTTAACTTCCCTAAATGGGTGACAGCAACAAACGCGGACATGTTTGGTATTCGGTTACTGATCGTCCTATTGTTTATCGTCTCTTTGGAGGAGTTCAGCCAATTGTTTATCGCAACTCGCTCCTTCAGTTTTGATGACTTAAGCACTAATTGGATCGGTATTATATTAGGTTACTTCTGTGCCAAACTTATAAAACTCATTGTTAAATAATAATATTTTCGGCGCACTCAACACTCTAAAGCGACAAACTACACACCTCGAAATAGCGACTCTACATAGGCGTCTTTGGTGAGCACTTTTTTGGATATTTTTCTTAAAGGGCGAGATATACTCTCGCCCTATTACATTAATATGAGCATCGGTTATGTCTTCACATCCAACTAAAATCACCTTCTTTGAATTCCTAACACCACTTATCACTGCAGGTAAAAAGACAATCACGATTCGTGATGAATCAGAAAGCCACTACGTGCCCAATACCGAAGTGGAAGTGTTTACCTTAGAAACAGATCGCAAGGTATGCGACATTAAAATCCTGTCAGTAGCACCACTGAAGTTTGATGACATCAATGAGTTCCACGCAGAGCAAGAAGCGATTGAACTGCCAAAACTGAAAGAACTTATCCGTGAGATCTACCCAAATATCGATGAGCTGTATGTGATTGAATACGAACTGATCAAGTAAGATTTACAAATTACTAGACGACTGGTCTAATCGCTTTTATAGTATTAGTCATGAATGCAAAAACGAACGATACACGCCAACACATTCTTGATGTCGGCTACCAGTTGGTAGTGACCAAAGGTTTTACCAGTGTTGGACTCTCAGAACTATTAAAGGTAGCGGATGTGCCGAAAGGCTCTTTCTACCACTACTTCAAGTCGAAAGAGCAATTTGGTGAGGCATTGATTGAAGATTACTTCTCTCGCTACCTTAAAATGATCACAGCCCACTTTACTGAAAGTGAAGGCTCTGGTTCCGAGCGCCTGTTGAGCTACTTCGAGCGCTGGATGGCGATTGAAAATGGTCAATGTAATGCCAACAAATGCTTGGTGGTGAAATTGAGCGCGGAAGTTTCTGATCTTTCAGAAGCAATGCGTGTAAGACTGGCTTCGGGTGCCACTCAAGTGGTGAAAGCCATCGAAGATTGTGTCCAAGCGGGCATTGAAGACGGCTCTATCCAAGTTGAATCAGCAGAACAAACCGCCCACTTGATTTATCATCAATGGATTGGTGCAAGCTTACTCAACAAACTGTATCAGGATCGTTCCGGCTTAATACGCAGCTTTGAGAGCACTCAAAGTATGCTAAAAGGCAAATAACGAACCACACTTAATCCGCCTTATCTTTACCCAAAAAGTACGGCGGATTTTTTAGGAATAAAAACTAGACGACTGGTCTAATAATTAATATAGGAACTTACCATGACCCAAACGCTTAACCGTCAAATCGTATTGGCTAACCGTCCAAAAGGTTCGCCAGTCCCAGAGAACTTCCGTTTAGAACAAACTGCTATCCCTACTCCAAGTGAAGGTGAAGTGCTTCTGCGCAGCGTATACCTATCTCTCGACCCATATATGCGCGGTCGAATGAATGAAGGCAAATCCTACGCAGATCCCGTTGAACTAAACGACGTGATGGTTGGCGGGACCGTTTGTCAGGTCGTGGAATCGAAGAACTCTGACTTCCAAGCAGGCGAATGGGTGGTAGCTTACACAGGCTGGCAAGATTACGCGCTATCTAACGGCGAAGGTCTATTTAAATTAGGCTGTGAGCCGACGCATCCTTCTTATGCCCTTGGTGTACTTGGTATGCCTGGCTTTACCGCTTATGTGGGTTTATTGGAAATTGGTCAGCCTAAAGCTGGTGATACCTTAGTTGTCGCTGCTGCAACCGGTGCGGTCGGTTCTATGGTTGGTCAAATCGGTAAGCTAAAAGGTTGTCGTGTAATCGGTATCGCAGGCGGCGCAGAGAAGTGTCAGTACGCAAAAGAGACCCTAGGATTTGATGATTGTCTTGATCACACCGCAGATGACTTTGCAGAGCAACTAGCAGCAACATGCGACAAAGGTATCGATGTCTACTTTGAAAACGTAGGCGGTAAAGTCTTTGATACCGTGTTACCTCTGTTAAATGTCGGCGCTCGCGTGCCACTTTGTGGTTTGATTTCTCAATACAACGCGACAGCGTTACCAGAAGGTCCCGATCGTATGTCGATGTTGATGGGCAACATCCTGGTCAAACGCATCAAGATGCAAGGTTTCATCATTTTTGATCACTATGAGCAAAGCTACACAAATTTCGTGAAAGATGTAAGCCAATGGCTAGCGGAAGGCAAAATCCACTACCGTGAGCATTTAGTGGAAGGTTTAGAAAATGCGCCAGAAGCATTCATCGGTCTGCTGGAAGGCAAAAACTTCGGCAAACTTGTTATTAAAACTAATCAACCTGTATAAGAAAAGGATTCTTCTATGATTAAACTGCATCACTTAAACCAGTCTCGTTCAAAACGCATCATTTGGTTACTAGAAGAGCTGGGCGTAGATTATGAAGTCATACCTTACCTTCGTGACAGTGTCACCTTTCTTGCTCCACCTGAGCTCAAGAGCATTCACCCACTCGGCAAGTCACCCGTATTGGAAGATGGCGACGAGATCGTTACAGAGTCTGGTGCCATCACTGAATACTTAATTGAGAAGTACGCGGACGGGCGTTTTGCACCAGAACGTGGCAGCAAAGCTTACACGCAATACATTCAATGGATGCACTTTGCAGAGAGCTCAGCCATGGTTCCATTGCTTCTCAAAATGTTTGTCGCTAAAGATGGCGTGCAAACGAATTTCCTAGCTGACTATGCAGATGCGGAAACCATGAAAGTCATGGGTTACGTTGATCAAAGCCTTAAAGGAAAAACCTACTTTATTGAAGAGCGGCTAACAGGCGCGGATTTCATGATGTCGTTTATTGTCGACATCCTAAACAAGTTTGGCGTTATTGAGCGTTTCCCTAACATTCAACGCTATGGTGCACAGCTTGCCACTCATCCAGCATTCCACAAAGCTGAAGAGCTAGAGGCAAAGTATGGCTAACTTAATGACTGCCAATCTGCGCTGAGTAGCCTAAGTTTCTGTCTATTTCCGATTTAATTGAAATAGACAGAAATTATTCATATAAGCCATATTCAAGAACAACCTTTAATCCATACGACAAATAATGTTAATTGACACAAAGGCATTATTTAACAAGCACTTAAAGCATAGGTGATACCTATCACACTGATTGCTAATAACAGTTTTTTTATTCTCAGTTGCAGCGCTATTCTCCTTGCATAACTTTCGAGCAGTTGCCGAAAAGTCGATAAATAATCACTATATTGCAAGGAAAATCAAATGAGCAAAAAACTGACTACAGCAGCAGGTTGCCCTGTCGCCCATAACCAAAACGTTATGACTGCTGGTCCTCGTGGCCCTCAACTATTACAAGACGTTTGGTTCCTTGAAAAATTAGCGCACTTTGACCGCGAAGTGATCCCAGAGCGTCGTATGCACGCAAAAGGCTCTGGTGCTTACGGTACGTTCACTGTAACGCACGACATTACAAAATACACTCGCGCGAAAATCTTCTCTGACATCGGTAAAAAAACAGAACTATTCGCTCGCTTCACAACCGTAGCTGGTGAGCGCGGTGCAGCAGATGCAGAGCGCGACATCCGTGGTTTCGCACTAAAATTCTACACTGAAGAAGGTAACTGGGACTTGGTTGGTAACAACACACCAGTATTCTTCCTACGTGACCCGCTAAAATTCCCAGACCTAAACCACGCAGTAAAACGCGACCCTCGCACTAACATGCGTAGCTCTACCAACAACTGGGATTTCTGGACATCACTACCAGAAGCATTCCACCAAGTGACTATCGTAATGAGTGACCGTGGTATCCCAGCTTCTTACCGTCATATGCATGGTTTTGGTAGCCACACATTCAGCTTTATCAACGCAGAAAACGAGCGTTACTGGGTGAAATTCCATTTCAAAACTCAGCAAGGCATCAAAAACCTAACTGACCAAGAAGCAGAATCAATCGTCGGTAAAGACCGCGAAAGCCATCACCGTGACCTTTACGAAGCGATTGAGCGTCAAGACTTCCCTAAATGGAAGATGTACGTACAGATCATGCCTGAGCTAGAAGCGGATGAAGTCAACTTCAACCCATTCGACCTAACAAAAGTGTGGTCTCAAAAAGACTACCCACTGATCCCAGTTGGTGAGTTTGAACTGAACCGTAACCCAGAAAACTTCTACGCAGAAGTTGAGCAGTCAGCGTTCAACCCAGCAGCAGTAGTCCCTGGTATCGGCTTCTCTCCAGATAAGATGCTACAAGGTCGTCTGTTCGCTTACGGCGATGCTCAGCGTTACCGCCTAGGTGTGAACCACCATCAAATCCCTGTGAACGCACCTCGTTGCCCTGTTCACAGCTACCACCGCGATGGCGCAATGCGCGTTGATGGCAACTTTGGTTCAACACTGGGTTACGAGCCAAACTACAAACAAGAATGGGCAGAGCAACCAGATTACTCTGAGCCACCTCTACGCATCAATGGCAACGCTGATCACTACGATCACCGTGTAGACGAAGACTACTTCAGCCAAGCGGGTGACCTATTCCGTCTGATGAGCGAAGAGCAACGTCAAACTCTGTTCGACAACACAGCTCGCGCAATGGACGGTGTGCCAGAGTTCATCCAACAGCGCCACGTTCAACACGCATACCAAGCGGACGAAGCGTACGGCAAAGGTCTTGAGATTGCACTAGGCTTAAACAAGTAAGTGAACGCTGTAATCATCACACTGTGTGATTAAAAGACATAAAAAAGGAGGTGCTCTACAGCACCTCCTGATTTCAAATCACTAATCCTTAATCACAGGTCACTAATCACAACCATACTCAAGGAGATTCATTATGATTAACTTAGATTTCTTTAAGCTCTTTGATACCAAAGAACTGTTTATCTATTACTGATTCATCAACTACTGATTTTTAGCGACCGCTTTGATCAGTACTGATGTATCCATGCGACCTAAACCATCTCGTTGAAGGTCTGCGTATTGCTCATCCACTTTCTTAGTCAGTGGAAGCTCTAGACCCACTCGCTCTGCTTCTTGCAGGCAGAAACCCAAGTCTTTGCGCATCCAATCAATAGCGAAGCCAAAATCGAACTTATCTTCCGCCATCGTATTTGCGCGGTTCTCCATCTGCCATGAACCTGCAGCGCCGTGCTTCAACGTTTCTACAACTTGAGCGATGTCCAAGCCTGATTTTTGTGCCAGCAGCAAAGCTTCACTCAGACCTTGTAAAACGCCACCAATACAGATTTGATTTACCATCTTACAGCGCTGACCCTGACCGTTTTCACCCAGTAGTGTCATCTGCTTCGCGTACACATCCATCGCTGGAGAGACACGATCAAAAATGCTTTGTTCACCACCACACATGATGGTTAGAACACCATTTTCTGCGCCCGCTTGACCACCAGAAACTGGCGCATCAATGAAGTGATTGCCGTACTTAACACACGCTTCAGCCAGCTCAACCGCTAGGTCTGCAGAAGTCGTTGTGTGGTCCACTAACACTGCATCCGCTTTCAAGCCAACCAGAATGCCTTCTTCACCGTAAACAACGCTACGAACGTCATCATCATTACCCACACAGGTAAAAACAATGTCACAGCCTTCTGCCGCTTCACGTGGTGTTTCACAAGCCACGCCTTGGTATTCTTCAGCCCATTTGTCGGCTTTCGCTTTTGTGCGGTTGTATACTTTGGTTTCAAAGCCCGCTTTACTTAGGTAACCAGCCATTGGGTATCCCATCACACCCAGACCAATAAATGCTACTCTTAGTTTTTCCATTGCAAGCCTCCTTGAATTCGAAATAAGTGACGTTTTGAAACTATTACTATTTGAAACAGTTACTATTTGAAACATGTTACTAAAGATTTCAGAACATTACTTGCAATAATTTCGTCTTAAATAAGCGCAACAAACTCAATTAAAGGCGAAGCCACCAAAAGTGATAATAAAAGCGTCACCATTGACGGAATCGCATCTTTCCAAGTATCAAAACGAAAATGGAAAAACATCGCACCAACTGAGGTGAAAACAATAAAACTTGCACCTATCGCACTTAACAAGTTGTTCGTCGATAACAAGCCAATTAACATCAAAATTGCACCCGTTACCTCGACCAGTCCAACCAAAAACATAGCGGCACGATTCAACCCATATTTATGAAAGAAAGCAAGCTGTGGCTCAAAAATCGGCTTCACCCAACCGATGATTTTGATCGAACTGGCAAACAAGAAAAACGCGATTAACAACCCTTGAATCAACACCATAATTTTAACTCCCGAACAGATAATGGAAGTATTAAAGCATTCCACTTAAAACTTAAGGAGAGTAGTATTTAGCTACTTATCATTCCAAACAGGAATGCATCATGGATAAATTTGATTGTTTGAAAGTCTTTTCTCGTGTCGCTCAGTTAGGTTCATTTACTTCCGCGGCTAACGAACTCAATACCACTCAGAGTGCGGTAAGCAAGAAGATCGCTTGGCTTGAACGAGAAGTCGGCATTACTTTGTTTCACCGTCATGCACGTGCCATCAGCTTAACTTCTGGTGGAAAGCAATATCTCGAGCTGGCGCAGACACTCACAGAACAAATGGATTCCTTCGAGTCGCAGCTTAGACAAGAGCAAGCGTCGGTCTCTGGCGAGCTCAAGCTTTCAGTGCCGAGTGCGTTTAGCGTTCGCTTGTTATCTGCGCCACTGAATGAGTTTCTCAACCAACATCCGGAGCTTAGCGTCGATGTGTCAGTTTCGGACAAGTTTGTCGATTTAGTTGAAGGCAATGTTGATATCGCGATTCGTGCCGCCTACCTAAAAGACTCGGGGTTAAAAGCGCGTTGGTTGATGGATAACGAATTGGTTTACTTCGCTTCTCCAAGTTACATCGACAAGCGCGACCCTATTCTTAGTGCTAACGATTTGAGTACGCACTGCTGCTTAACCTACTCACTCTCCAATCCGTCTAACTTGTGGCGTTTTAGCGATGGAAATGAAACCATTAAAGTCAAAGTGAAAGAGCAGGTTCGAAGTGATAGTCCTGAGATGTTGGTGCAAATGGCAAAGCTTGGGCAAGGCATCGCTGCAATGCCAAAATGGATGGTAGAACAAGAGCTTAACAATGGTGAACTAATTCAAGTATTAACGCAATATCAATCAGTTAAGCTACCAATGTACTTGGTTTACAAAGATAGTGAGTACCAACCTCAGCGCATTCGCACTTTTATTGATTTCTTGGTTAAGCACTTTTCTCAGGGATAAAAAAAGCTCCATCAAAAATGATGGAGCTAACTAGCAGATAGCCTTAGTTGGGATTATCCCCAAGTGACTTCAAGATGCAGTATTCAGAGCTTGGTCACTGACTCGAGTTCGAGGAAAACATCGCAGCGTAATAGTGAGCTATTTCCAAGATGTTTGACAAAGAAATCGCTTCAGTGACAAGCTCCCGAAGGGCGAGTTGATTTGGTTTGCATACTTTGTTAACGATTTTTGATTTAGCACCACTAGAACTTCAAATCGTTGCCTCGTCTGAAAACCAAATCATTCTCGCTGAACCATGCATATCGAGGTTACTTGGGGATATGTACTTAAGGGATTCTTTTCGCCTGCAACAGTGCTGCTGCATTGAGCATTGCGTCTTTAGTACTGACATCCAGCACCTTCATTTTTCTGAATCGTTCTGGCTCTTTGATGGCGACATCGTGAGCGAAGATTACAAACCTTGCCTTGGCGATATCTTTGTCAGTGATTCGGTTAATGATGCCGTTCGCACCTTGCGTTTCGACCTTAATCTTAATGCCTAACGCACAGGCGGCTTTCTCTAGTGACTTCGCAGCTAAGAAGGTATGCGCCACACCTGATGGACAAGATGTCACGGCAAGAATATCTGCTTCGCCCTCGCCTTGCACAGACGTATAAGCTTGAGATTGACCAACCGGACTATCGTCTTCTGTGACTGTCTTCTTAAGCGCAATAACAATCAATGCTGTGGTAAACGAACCTGCAATTGTGCCAACTATGTAGCCAATCTTGCCGTCCACAACTGGCAGCACAATCCAGCCGCCCCACGGAGCATGGTTAATGACATGGAACATAAACCCAATCACATTACCGACGATACCACCAGCAACAATCGCAGGCAATACGCGAGCTGGGTCTCCGGCAGCAAACGGAATCGCCCCTTCGCTGATGCCAATCATACCCATGATGCCCGCGGCTTTACCCGCTTCACGTTCATCACGTTTAAACTTACTTGGCGATAGAAAAGTTGCTAACGCCATACCTAAAGGCGGGGTACAAATCGCGATACCGACACCACCCATCAACCACGGCTGAGTATTCACCTGTGTCTGAGCAAACAAGGTCGCCACTTTGTTGATAGGACCGCCCATATCAAACGCGGTCATTGCGCCCAGTACGGTGCCCAACATCACTTTACCTGAGCCAGCCATACCCGTGAGCACATCGTTCATGGTCGTCATTGCGCTGGCGATAGGTGAACCAATCACCCACATCACTGCGCCACAGGTGACAAACGTACCAACCAGTGGGTAGATAAAAATCGAGCCGAGGGAGCTCATGCTGTCCGGCAATTGAATCTTCTTCAGTAGCCAAACCACAAAGCCTGCGAAAAATCCGACCACAATCGCGCCCAAGAAGCCAGTGTTGTAATGACTAACCGCAATCCAAGATCCAATCATTCCCGGAGCAAGACCAGGCTTATCAGCGATCGAATAGGCAATGTAACCACCTAATACCGCGGTAAATAGTGTCAGACCAGCAATACCCATTTTGGCGATATCAGCCAGAATGCCTTCTTTCGGAACCCCACCATGACCTGAGATCATCACAGAGAGAGATAGCAATACACCGCCCGCGACAATAAACGGGATCATATGTGAAGTGCCGAACAGCAAGTGCTCTTTCATTCTGCTCAGCTTTTGTGCCCAAGGGCTAAGGGGTTCAGATGCGAATTCCAGAGGATCTAAACCTGAGTCGTTTGCGTTCGACTGAATGTCAGTGAGTAGTTCGTGCGCTTCATCCACTGACTTCGCCGCTTTTAGCTTATTGACGAAACCATCTTCAATGATTTTAGTGGAGATTTGTGCCAAAACTTCGATGTGGTGATGGTCATCCCCATCTGGAGAAGCCAGCATGAAAAATACGTCAGACAGTTCGCCATCATCAGCACCGTAATCAATCCCTTTGCGGCTGATGCCCACTGCAACTGCGGGTTTTGCGACCGCATTGCTTTTGGCGTGAGGAATGGCAATACCCTCGTCAAAGCCGGTATTGCCAATCTCTTCTCGTTTCCAAATGTCCGCCAAGAACTGACTTTTGCTAGTGAGCTTGCCCGCCGCGTCCAACAATTCGACGAGCTCTTTGAGCGCTTCATCTTTGGTTTGAGCCTGCAAATCCAAGCAAATGGTTTCCGGTTCAATAAGGTTTAATATGTCCATTGTTTGTACCTTGCAATGTTCACGCTCGAGAGTCATGAGTTATTTGTTCCATCTATGACTGTGTACAGAGTAACCAACACTCGTCCTTTCCAATACAGGACAAAAAGTGCATTAACTGGATTAATGTAACATGAGATTTAAACTGTGATAGAGCTCTTGCGATTATCTGCTTTAAATCCATCCTTCCGACGGTCACTATGCTAAAATCCACAAAAAAATAAAGTGGATAGAACATGAAGATCGTAGCGGTGACAGCGTGCCCTACAGGCATCGCTCATACTTATATGGCGGCAGATGCACTAATGAAAGCTGCGCCTAAGCATAACGTACAAATTAAGGTTGAGACGCAAGGCGCGATGGGTATTGAGAATCAGCTCACTCCCCACGATATTGCACAAGCGGATCGTGTCTTAATTGTGTCCGATATTGAGATTGAACAACCAGCTCGCTTTGAAGGCACCAACAAAGTCCAAATCCCGATTGAAGACGTGTTACTCAATGTCGATAAAGTATTCCTTGTACACTGTCGATGATACGCTGTGCTGATGAACGAATACCAAATCACCTTTTTTGTCGACGATATTAATGCCAGTGCTCATGTCGCACAGCCCCTCAATCGCGTCGCCAAAAAGTTCAAAAGCACATTACACATCATCAACATAACCCAAAATCGCGTCGCTGAACTCACTAAGTCAATCGCGGTTTTACAAGTTGGCTTGCAGCAAGGCGACTTGTGTCAAATCACGGCTATTGGTATTGACGCCGAGCTTGCCTGTTTCGTTATCAAAGATATGATTGCTGAGAACTTCACCGTTGTGGGTTCTCACATCAACTACGAATTCTCAAGCCAACTTGCTGAGCGTCTTCCGCAAATTTGCCCGCCTTGTGAAATTAAATGGCATTACGCCAAAGCGCACACTGAGCTCACCAAGTTTGAGTGCTTGAAAGGGCTAGCGCAGCTTATTCATCCTATTCACCCAGACGAACTCATTCTCGCCTTTATCAAACGTGAAGAGCGGTCCTCAACCGCAGTAACACCAGGCATTGCTCTACCCCATGTCATGTTCGAAGGTGTGGACCACATTTCTGTCGCAGTTATCGCTAACGAGATTCCGATGGATTGGGCATCCAAAATGGGTGAGGTGCATCTTGCTATAGCATTAGTAATGCCAGCGAAACCCACACGCGAGCACATCATTGCAGCAACCAACTTAACTCGTAATCTACTGACCGACCAAATGGCTGAACGTTTACTGCTAACAAAAAGCAGCGTCGACTTGCAGGCGCTTCTGATGTACGCCATGTCGAGGCTGCTTGCTTAATCTTTACTTGCTTTAAATTGAACCGCGATACTCCGTCGGCGTTCTGCCCGTTCGGTTCTTAAATACTCGACAGAAGTAGTTCACATCTTTGAATCCACAGCGCACCGATACCTCATTCAACTTAAAGTTGTATTTCTTGAGCATAAACTTCGCGCGGTCTACCCGCACCCACGTAATGTAATCGGCTAACGTCATGTGACCTTGCTGACGGAACAAACGCGACAAATGGTTAGAAGAGATGCTGAACCTCGACGCAATACTGTCACGTGTGATTGGGCGGTGGAAATTCTCTTGGATGTAGATACAAATGCCCTGATACAGATCTTGCACTCGACTGTGCGCCTGCGTCTCTATAGGTGCATCTAACATCGACTTAGCGTATTGCAACAAAGCTTGCAGCAACAACTCATCCATTGGCTTCTTATTACACTCACGAGCCAATGAACTCAGCGCTTCCAAGATATTATCAATGGCGAATCCAGAACGAGTTTGAATACTGTGTTTTTGAATATCGTAAAAGCTCGCTTCCCCTTTACGTTTGGACACGAGACTCAAACCCAATTGACGGCGACCAAAGAGAATACTTAATACCGAGCAATCTGTATCCCAGTCAGGTTTATTCCAACAGTTAGGCGGAATAAATATCGCATCACCGGTTTTCGCCACGATATGCGTCACTTTGCGATCATGACTTTCCATTTCATTAATATATTCACCAGACAAGACCAATTCTAATCGAGGGAAGTTAACCTGATAGCTAAATTCAGGTGGTGTATGAAAATCACCAGCAAACCATATATTGTGGAATGGTTCTCGCTCGTTTAATACTGATGAAATCAAATCATGAAAAATCATTTTACGTACTCTTAAACACGCATCCATGATGCTATACCTATAGATATACACCCTACTGGATTTTTGTGCTATTGAGCAAAATCACACTTCCATTTTAAGGTTACAAAAATCCAGTTAACGCATCAATTATCCAGTCTATCAAATCATCAAAAAAGCCTTTAAACCCTTATATATGGGAGCAATAACACATTTCACTTATGGTTCGTCGACTTCTACATAATGTCACAGATATGCAGTA
The DNA here is from genome assembly GCF_022347645.1 of Vibrio sp. MMH1-50. Classification (NCBI taxonomy): domain Bacteria; kingdom Pseudomonadati; phylum Pseudomonadota; class Gammaproteobacteria; order Vibrionales; family Vibrionaceae; genus Vibrio; species Vibrio sp. MMH1-50. The sequence goes on along the minus strand of NZ_JAKRGG010000004.1, from coordinate 30,670 downwards.
AGTTTATCCAGTAGACGATCTACATCACACTCTAGTCGGGCGGTTACAATCGTCCAGTAAATGCATTTTTTCTTCACTATTGTCTCCGCTTGGTTAATTTCAAAATACCCCTGAAATAAAAATTATATTTATAGGGGTTCGACAATGATCACCAAACTAATAAATGAAGACTTGATTAAGCTTGATCTTCAAGCGACTTCAAAAGAAGACGTATTTAAAGAACTGGTTGCAGTTCTACACGCCCAAGGTCGTATTTCAGACCAAGAGCAATTTCTTGCAGATATAAAAGCACGTGAAGAATTAGGTAACACCGGATTTGAAGATGGCGTTGCTATCCCACACGCAAAAAGTGCCGCAGTTCTTGAACCAGCGGTTGTGATCGGCGTAAGCAAATCAGGTATCGAATATGGCGCAGAAGACGGTTTGCCTTCAAAACTGTTCTTCATGATCGCTTCTCCAGACGGTGGCGATAACCACCATATCGAAGTACTTGCAGAGCTGTCTTCAAAACTGATTGAAGATGGTTTCATTGATGCGTTTTTAGGTGCAGCAAACAGCCAAGACGCACTAGCACTTCTACTTGCTAAAGAAGAGCCTCAACCAGTGGCTGACACCCCAGCCAACCAAGGTTTCATCATTGGTGTTACTGGTTGTCCTGCGGGCGTTGCGCACACTTACCTAGCAGCAGAAGCGCTAGAGAAAGGTGCAGCGGCGATGGGTTACGAAATCAAGGTTGAAACGAACGGTTCAATCGGTGTGAAAAACAGCCCAACCTCAGAAGAAATCGAACGTGCAGATGCAATCATCGTGGCATGTGACAAGCAAGTCGACATGAACCGCTTTGCTGGCAAACGCGTGGTTAAAACCAACGTAAAAGCCCCTATCCGCGATGCTCAAGGTCTGATTAGCGAAGCGTTAAGCGCTCCAGAATACCAAGCAGAAGCAAGCAGCAATGCACAAGCGTCTGTTGCAAACAAAGCCTCTCAGGCTCGCTCGGACCTGTACCGCTACTTGATGAACGGCGTATCACACATGATCCCATTCGTTGTCACAGGTGGTCTGTTGATTGCACTTGCTCTTGCAGTCGGTGGTCAGCCAAGTGAAGCGGGCATGGCAATTCCTGAAGGCAGCATGTGGAACCAAATCCTCAACGTAGGTGTGGTTGCCTTTACGCTGATGATCCCAATCCTTGCTGGTTACATTGCTTACGCGATTGCTGACCGTCCTGCTCTAGCTCCTGGCTTGATCGGTGGTTGGATTGCAAACAACGGTTCTTTCTACGGTGCAGACGCAGGTACAGGCTTTATCGGTGCCATCATCGCTGGTCTGCTTGTGGGTTACTTCGTGAAGTGGATTACGTCGATTAACTACCACAAATTCATTCAACCTTTGGTGCCAATCATGATTGCGCCAATCACAGGTTCGCTATTCATCGCTGGTCTTTTCATCTTCGTTATCGGCGCGCCAATCGCAAGCCTAATGGACGGTCTGACTGCGCTACTAACAAGCATGAGTACAGGTAACGTCGTTCTACTAGGCATCGTACTTGGTGGTATGGCTGGCTTCGATATGGGTGGTCCATTCAACAAGGTCGCGTTCCTATTCTCTGTGGGCATGATTGCGAGCGGTCAAACTCAATTTATGGGTGCGATGGCGTGTGCAATCCCTGTTGCACCTCTAGGCATGGCACTGGCAACGGCGCTTGGTCGTAAGTTCGACCTGTTCGAAGAATCAGAAACCGAAGCGGGCAAAGCAGCAGGCGCTATGGGTCTGGTTGGTATCTCTGAAGGTGCGATTCCGTTCGCAGCGCAAGATCCAATGTCAGTGATTCCTGCAAACGTACTTGGCTCAATGGTAGCAGCAGTAATGGCGTTCTCATTCGGCATTACCAACAGTGTTGCTCACGGCGGTCCAGTTGTCGCTCTACTTGGTGCGATGAACCACCCAGTACTTGCTCTGATTTGTATGGCAGCTGGCGCAGTGGTTACCGCAGTAACGTGTGTAACTCTGAAGAAAGTTCGTAAAGCAAAAATGATGCAAGCAGCCGCTTAATCACCCCTACCCCCAAATGGCTCCTATGGCTTGGGCAATGTCGCTCAAGCCATGATTTTCTCTCATGGTGACACTCTATGTCTGATTTAACGATGTCCGATACACAAACGATTCAAACTCAAGCTAAGCATCCGATGTTTTTCCTGATGAACAACGTGATTCAAAACTACGCTTGGGGCAGTACTACTTCTGTTAACCAACTGTTTGGCATTGAAAACCCAACGGGTGAACCACAAGCAGAAGTATGGATGGGCGCGCATCCAAACGGTTGCTCATTGGTGATGGTAAACGGTGAGGAGACCAAACTCTCTTCACTGATTGCTCAAGACATGAATGCCTTTCTGAGTGAAGAAGTCACAAACCGTTTTGGTGAACTTCCATACCTGTTTAAAGTGCTTGCCGCTGAGAAAGCACTATCGATTCAGGTTCACCCAAACAAACAGCAAGCAGAATTAGGCTTTGCACTGGAAGAAAAACAAGGCATTCCCCTAACCGCTGCAAACCGTAACTACAAAGATCCAAACCACAAACCTGAGTTGGTTTACGCGCTAACCGAATACCAAGCGATGAATGGCTTCCGCCCAACAAATGAAATCATCAGCTTCTTCTCTGAACTGGCGATTCCTGAGCTACAAGGCTTGGTGGATGACCTTATCGCAAACCAAACGCCAACTGGCTTGGCGACCTTCTTCTCGGGTCTACTGTCACTAGAGGGCGAACAGAAAGGGATGGCGTTGACGGTGCTATTGGCTCAAGCTCGCATCACCGACTTACCTCTGTTCAACCTCATTCTTGAGCTAGAGAAGCAATACCCTGGCGATATTGGTTTGTTTGCGCCACTGATGCTTAATGTGATTACCCTACAACCGGGTGATGCCATGTTCTTGGATGCAGAAACGCCACACGCTTACTTGAAAGGTACAGGTCTTGAGATCATGGCGAACTCAGACAACGTACTGCGCGCGGGTCTGACACCAAAATACATGGACGTGAAAGAGCTTCTTGCGTGTACACGCTTCAACGAGAAGCCATTCGACAGCCTATTGCTCGCACCAAACGAAATCGACGATATGTTGGAATACCCAATTCCTGTGAACGATTTCAAATTCGCTATCGTTAAGCAAGCTCATCAGCGTACTCTAGAAGTTCAAACCGCTGAGATCCTTATGCCTCTGGATACCAAACTTGTGCTAACTCACGCAAACGGCGAAACATGCGTAGTTGAAAAAGGACAATCCGTTTTCATTCCGGCTTACGCAAAACAGGTTACTTTGGATTGTGAAGGTCGTGTCGCACGCGCTTACAGCTAATCGTTATTATTGATAGTACGCCACTAAAACCAACGCCTCGCCACTCGCGGGGCGTTTTGCTTTTAACCTTAGTCTTTTTAACCCTAGTAAAGCAATGGTTAATTGAGCACTATAGTCTTGATCCAAAACAGAAAAATTTCCCTACAAAACCAAGAAACTGTGTAAGACTTATTGAGTAGCCCTGTTGATAAAGGTGGCAAGATGACTCACAGAAACGCTCGATCTCTTCATGCCATTATCGGCGCACTCGTCGGTGATGCAGCATCTCTCGGATTTCATTGGCTTTACGATCAAGAACTCATCAGGCAGTTTGGTTCTCCGCATCCGGAATTTCACCAACCTAACCGAACTGAATACCATGACAAAGGTTATTTTGCCCACGGTAGCAAACAAGTCGGTGACCTCACCCACTACGGCGCACAGCTTGTTGCCATGTTAGATGCTCTGGTTCAAACCGGACACTACGACGAGGCGCGTTATATTCGCTCCTTTCGAGAATGGTTTGATTTTGGCGGTAAATGGCAGGGCTATACAGACAAACCGACTAAGCAAACACTGCTCAACATTCATGAGTTGGAAGCCAAAGAACTGCGCGTAACTTTGTGCGGGGCTGACGACACACAAAACCCTGCATTATCTAAGCTTCCGCCTTTGGTGGCTTTTCATTCCGATGATGACAAACTCGCTAAACTGGTCGACTCCGCAGTGAGGGTTACCAATAACAACGACACCGCAGTTATGTATGCCCAAGCTGTCGCAGTGATGATTCAGATGGCATTGCAAGGCGCTGCGCCCAAAGCGTGTGTAATGGCAGCTCAGACGGTTTCTCCAAAGATTGCCAGCGATATTCAACGTGCAGAGGCGATGAGCGGCAGAAACGCCACCAGCGTTGCGGAGTCCGTTGGGATGCATTGCGGTTTAGACGCTTCGTTTGTGGTGATTTGTCATTTGTTGATGAACTCAGAAAGCTACGAAACTACCATGCGTGAGAACATTTACTGTGGCGGCGATTCAAGTGGACGAGCTATTCCGCTCGGTGCCATTCTTGGGGCAAGTTACTACGACACACCAATGTCGATTCCAAATCATTGGATGGATCAAACCGCGCTACCTCGCCGTTTACTGCAGTGTTTATAACCCTTTTCAACCAGCGAAAAGAACAGAACCTAAACTCTGGTCTTTTCGTTGGTGATGATTTGAATCTCGCCTGACAGAAATAATCCTCGAAATCTTTACGCTATCCACCTACATTGAAGATAAAGCAAATCAAAGAGATAGCCTATGGACCTTAACTTGTTAAAAACGTTTGATGCGGTCATGAAATCAAAAAGCGTCAACGATGCCGCTACCGCGTTAAACATCACTGCGCCCGCCGTGAGTCACGCACTCAACAAGTTAAGAGATCAATACCAAGATCCCCTCTTTGTTCGTCAAGGTAGAGGCATCGTTCCGACGAATTTCGCGATTGAGTTACACGCAGAAATCAAAGAGCCTTTGAGCCTACTGATCAACGGTTCGAAATCTCGTCAAGAATTCACGCCAGAAACCAGCCAACGCACGTTTCGAATCTCTAGCCATAAAGATATCGATTTAATGCTCGTGCCAGCCTTATCGAAATACAAATCCCAGCATGCGCCCTTGGTTTCTATTGAAGCAGATGTGGAACACTTGAACGAACAAGACCGCCAAGACGACTTGAGACGCCGACGCGTGGACGTGATTCTTGCTACCGTGCCTTTAACGGATCATGGTTATCACAATGAATTGTTGTTTGAACAAGAACTTATGGTGACAGTGAGCCAAGATCATCCTCGTATTCAAAACACGCTCACGTACGACGACTTCATACGTGAATCTCATGTAACTTGGCGAACGCAGCGACTCAACACCAACGCTTTAGACTCTTTGATCATCGAAGATACGCTGCCCCCGAGGCAAGTGGCTTACTCCACCGGCTCGACCATGACAGCGCTACAGTTAGTGTCTCAAACCGACTGGATATGCGTTACCTCGCGTTGGTTCTCTGACAACTTGGCAAGCAAGCTCGGATTGAACGCTTTCCCTTTGCCCTTTGAAGCCAATAAGGTGCCTATTTACATGACTTGGCACCAATCACAAAAGAACGACAAAGGACACGAATGGCTGAGGAATGCAATTAAACAGGCGGTCGCTCAATCCATTGAGTAACAGACGAACAATAGCAGTACACCCATAGAAAAAGGGCAAAACCTGCAGCTTTGCCCTTGATGTCATTAGCCTTCGAATAGCCAGTTTTGCCAACTCTGCATTCTCAGAATCACTTTACGTACGATACTGAACATTTCCCATTTCGGTGAGTACACCGCAACATGTGCATCTGTGCCGGATGGCAATGGCATGTCTTTTACCAAGTCTGGATTATCCAGTTCCACTTTCACTAAGATTCGACCACCAGCAGGAATTTGTTCTGGGTACTTCATATTGCCTGATGGTGATACCGCGCCTTGAGCAAAAATGTCATTCACTTGTGTCACATGCGCCTTGTAAGCATGACCGGGAATGGTATTGAAGGTCACTTCCGCCGGATAACCGACTTTCACGTATCGTGCTGGCGCTTGTTTAAATGCAGCAAACAGTTGTTTGTCTTCTTTGTGGACGAAGGTCAGGTTTCCTTGAAACGGCACAATGCGACTCTTCATCCCCGGACGCAGCGCCACTTGCGTGACATAGCCATCCGTTGGTGCGGTGACAGTGGTTTTGCCTAGTTTAAACTCAGCAACAGCTAACTCTGATTGATATTTGCTCTTATTTGCCTTTTGTTCCAGCAATTGGTTCTCAATATCGTCCACTTTCTCTTGAGAAGAATACCCCTTACGCCCTAACTTTTGGTATCTTTCCAGCTCCGCCTGATAGAAATCAATCGCTGATTCGGTACGACTGATATCACCTTGAATACGGCTCACTTTATCTTTGAACGGTGTATCGTCAATTTGATAGAGAGGGTCACCCGCTTTCACTTGTTGGTTTCCTTGCACATACACTTGAGTAACTATACCTTCTACCTGAGAAGTGATTGGTGTCGTCACACTGTACAAACGCGCCATGCGAGAAACGGGTTGATACATTGCCATATAGAGAAAAATCCATCCCACGATGAACATGCCAATAACGGATGCCGTGGTGAGTGTCCACTTGGTTTTAGGTACACGAAATACTCGAAATACGATAACGCACAGCGCTACGTAACTTAGGATGATAAGAGTTTCCATTATTCGCTCCCTCTCGCTTGCTCAAGTTGATTGATACGAACCAATAGTTGCTCATAATCTTGTTGAGATACCGAAGGCTTAGCACCTAACCAGTTTTGCTTCTCTCCGTCGTACATGGCTGCCCATATCCAAAGAAACGGCCAAATCACATGAAGAAAGAACAAGCTCACCCAACCGGCAATATGAATCGCATCGGCATGGGGATGGTTGCGCTTTTTTGCAATTTCGTAGGGGATATCATGTAAGGCTATCAATCCAAAAATCAGAATTAACAGCACCACAAATAAAATCGCCAGAGAGGCGTAGTCCAACATTAAATTCATTGTGGAAGCTCCTAGTTTAAGACGCTCTAGACGTTTAAGACGATCTAAACAATGCTAAAACGTAACTGAGTGATGACTTTCCTTAAGCTTGTCGCTCCGTCGCAATGAAGAAATTGTAGGATGAGGCTTACATCAGGACTATTGATTCCTATTTAAATGACAGTTTAGTGATATTTAATTATCCATAAAATCATCAAGTTAGACCTCTATACCCATTCAAATCCTGAATGATTTCAGAATAAGCAGAACAGGATCGAATCTAGCTTTCTACAGGCAGAAAAAAAGCGATACCAACATTGATATCGCTTTGGATAAGGTTGCAAGACCAGTAAATAATCCGAAAAAATCGATTGGACCCCTCCATCTCTCTAAACGGGTATTAATAACCCGGCACAAGCAACAAACCTAAATCACTTTTTCACCTGGTTATTGACCCAAACAAGTGTCACCCATACGTGCAGGCGCAATCTGGTCCAGGACTTTGTTTAACGCTTTCCAATCACTCGCCATCTTATTTGCTTGTTCCTGTGTTAGTACTGCTCCATTTGCTGCAATACGGTCATGCTCTACTTTGGTATAGTGGAAGATTGTCATATCTACTGCTTTGTCATCTTTGTAGGCATTCTTCATATTGACGACGTTCTTCTCACTGTCATCAACAAACACAACGTCACTAAAGCTTTGATCTGTCTTATCTAAAATGTACTCAAGCATGGTGCCTTTGTTCATACCTGTGGTCATCATAATGCCATTGATGTAGCTCAGCGGGCGCTTGGGATTATCGATATAGATAGGCAGTGCATCTGAACCTTTCTCTTTAAGCGCAGAGCGTGTCATATCAAATTGATTACGCATCATTTCACGCTCTGTGGCGTAACGATAATTTGGAGAACGAGACGTTAGAGCCATCACCGTTAGACCGTCATCTTGCCAGCCACGCAACATCGCAGGCACGCCATTTTCGATGGTTTTCATCGGTACTAGCTCGTACAGCATGCCGATGGAGTCTTGAAAAAGACAATCGACTTTATCGCCATCTTTCGGCTTCACATCCAATTTACCGCGTTGCCATTGGTACCAAATATCGCCCCCAATATCGGAAGTCGAAGTCAGCAAAGTATTGTCGATATCAACCACGATCAGTGGATTTTTCCCTGCTTCTTTCAGCTGATTTACTTTAGCCGCAACATCGTTAAAGTTGTTGGTATCTTTGACCTCCACATCTGCCATTGCGTTAGTTGCGAATGCCAGTGCGCAAAATAGAGCCACTTTTTTTAGCGTCATAGTATTTCCTTAAGTTGATTCTTTCCGAATAACTCGAGCTTTTCAATATTAATTACGTTATAACATAACAAAAATATCGTAACTTTTTGTTACATTCCAACTATATAATTGATATCCATCACATAAATGAGAGCACGGTTTCGTTTTAACGCTCTTCTCGTCGGAGTTCTGTGTACGCAAACCATTATTCAACATCATTTGTAATCGTCGTAAAGTAAGAGACAAAAAAGAGCAGAGACGAATCTCTGCTCTTTTGCCTACGCTTAATGCATAGTGTGATAGTCAACGCTTCTTCCCGACAAATTAGCGCTGTATTCACTTCTGTATGCGTTATTTCTTCGCGTGGAACATCGCTTGCCCACTCTTATCTTTGTTCGACCAAAAATTGATGTTGAACTGAGCATCATCGCTCATCTCAATTCGGTGCCAATATTGCGGAGGACTGGTAGCAAACTGACCTGCATTAATCACCACCACCAATTCTGCTTCTGTGGCATTTTCATCAGCAAAGCCGTAGTAAGTCACTTGCCCTTCCATGACACACAGCTGCCCAAACACACCCTCAGCGGTATTATGATGAGTCAGTAGCGCTGGTGGCACATTGTCTTTAGTGAAGAAAGGCGTTGAACGTTGAACAGTCCAGTCTTTAGGAATTCGTAAGTGCGACATAATGATACCCTCCCTAATTACAATTCTTTTCGTTTAAATCGGTTAAGTCTGACTGGCTTGAGACAACTCTCGAAGTAATGGAAATGCTTGGCTGACTTGTTCGCCCGTCACGACGAAGCCCTTGAGTCGGCTATTTTCATCTTCAGCCTTTGCGGCAATACCAGTTTGAGAAATCTGCACGCTCCAGTTCGTCACCGAACTAAAATCGCCCGCTAATTGAATTGGGTAGCTCGGCGTTTTCACCTTTACCATCATAGGTGGTAGTTTCAACTCTGCTTCTTGCCCCAGTAGCTGTTTGCCTAACACATTGGCACTTAGCACGATCGGTTGGAGATACGGCATCATTCGACCTTGGATCTCGGCGCAATCGCCTAATGCAAATACATTGGCTACTGATGTCTGTAATCGAGCATCCACCTTGATGCCTTTATTGACGCACACCCCACAAGCCTTCGCTAACCAAGTGTTAGCACGTAAACCCGCCGCTGAAATCACTACATCGGCTTCGATTGCATTACCTTTGCTCACGCTTGCTACCAGCGAATCATCTGAGTGATTGATCGCGACAACCCCAGTCTCCAAAGCAAGTTGAATACCTTGCTGCTTAAGTTGGTTTTCGAGCGGTAATGCGACGAATTCAGGAATCAGGTTAGCGAGCAAACGGGGATTTGGCTCAACCACCGTAACCGCTTTACCACTGGTCGCGAGATCCATGGCAATCTCGACGCCGATCAACCCACCACCAATCACTAAAACACGTTTCGCACGGCTAATTTTCTCTTCTGCCAATTGGTATTCTTGGAGTGAATTTAACGTGATCACCTCAGATGCCGCATTGCCTGACATCGGTGGCACAAAGGCTCTCGCACCTGTCGAAAATACCAATTTGGAGTAAGGATAGACTTGACCATTGACTACCACTTGCTGAGCTTGCACATCGACATGCTCAATCATGGTATGGGCAAATAACTCAATGTTGTGTTCCTGTGCAAACGCTTCTCCACTCTTAACCACTAGGTCTTGGGCGGTTTGCTTATTGCTAAATACATGACTCAAATCAGGCTTGTTGTATTCCGCGCCATCATCGGCAGTAAACACTTGTAGCGGAATATGTGCGTCCATTCGACGCACTGTTTTCACCAATTGGTAAGCCGCAAAACCGCTACCAATAATCACAATAGGAGCTTGCATATTCGCCCCCTTACCCGTTGTATTCGACAAAAACGTCTTTACCCAAGTGGCATTCTGGGCACAAGAAGTAATTTGGCACTTCAGTCCAAGCCGTACCTGGCTCAACACCTTGATTAGGCTCACCTTTAGCTGGGTCGTAAACCCAATTGCAAACCGTACAAACCATGCATTGACAATCTGCAGGATGCGCCTCGGTACTATGGTTACTAGGAGCAGCATCTACCACAGCTTGTGTTGCTACTTGTGCAGCGGGTTGTGATTGAACTTGTGGTGCAGACGCAGCAATCGTCGGTGCAAAAACAGGGCTCGTCAGGTCATGCTTCGCCCACAATTTCGCGATGTTCTGACCATGTTCACGGCACTCACGCATCGCTTTACCATCTGGTCGCCATTTGGTTTTCAAACTCACTGCGGTTTCAAAGCCTGCGTCGGTCAATCGAGCATGGATACGATCCACCGCGCCACCATTCCACCCGTAGCTACCGAACGCAGCGGCTTTCTTCGCTTTAAAGCGCAGACCGGTAATTTCTTCTAACATGCCTGCGATCTTCGGCATCATGACGTTATTCATCGTAGATGAACCAACTAAGATACCTTTTGAGCGGAATACATTGGCGAGAATTTCATTCTTATCGTGCTTAGAGACATTAAAGACTTTAACCGCCACACCAGGATCGACATCGTGAATGCCATGCGCAATGGCATCTGCCATCATTCGGGTGTTATTTGACATAGAATCGTAGAAAATCGTAATGCGATCTTCTTGATAATTGTCTGCCCACGCCAAGTATTGCTCGATGATTTGAACCGGATTATCGCGCCATACAATACCGTGTGACGTTGCGATCATGTCGACAGGCAAGTTGAAGCTCAGTACTTCTTTGATTTTAGCGGTTACCAAGCTGCTAAATGGCGTTAGGATGTTTGAGTAGTAACGCAAACACTGCTCCATCAATTCATTTTGGTCCACTTCATCATTGAACAGACGTTCATCGCAGTAATGCTGACCAAATGCGTCGTTACTGAATAGCACCGCATCGCCCGTTAGGTATGTCATCATGCTGTCCGGCCAATGCAGCATTGGCGCTTCCACAAACACCAGTTGCTTGCCATTACCGATATCGATACTGTCGCCCGTTTTTACGGTTTTGAAGTTCCACTCGGGATGGTGGTGATGACCAACGATGGAGTCAATCGCCGCTTCTGTACAGTAAATTGGCGTGTTCGGAATCTTCTCCATCAATGCAGACAATGCGCCCGAGTGATCTTCTTCTGCATGGTTTACCACGATAAAGTCGATAGACTTAAGGTCGATTTCCATCTCTAAATTTTGGATGAATTGTTGACTGAATCGATGATCGACCGTATCAATCAGTACGGTTTTCTCTTCACGAATTAGATAACTGTTGTAGCTGGTACCTTTTGTCATTTTGTATTCTGTACCATGGAAGTCCTGAACTTCCCAATCGCGCTGACCTACCCAATGAATGTTGTTTTTTACGTGAATTGTCATAATTACTACCTTGAATGACGAAATAAATAAGAAGAACTGACTTTTATAATGCATCGGGTATGCCAACTTTTTAATTTCTTTATTTTCAACAAGTTAAAACAAAATCAACAATAATAACTGTCATTAAGACACAGTTGAAAATTGTCATTAAGACACTACAATAGTCATATTGACACAATTGGTATTGGTTATGACTTCTTTAATCGCGCAGTGGCTACACATCACACAAGACCTTAACTCAGCACTCACTCAGCAAGCTCGTTTTGATACGTTGTTAACCACGATTCGAGAGGTATTAAAGTGTGACTCTTCTGCCCTTCTTTTGTATGAAGATCAGCACTTTAAGCCATTAGCGATCAATGGTTTGGCAGAAGAAGTGCTGGGACGCCGTTTCTCCATTGAGCAGCACCCAAGGTTAGAAGCCATTGCCCGAGCTGGCGACATCGTGCGCTTTCCCTCTGACAGCGACTTACCTGATCCTTACGACGGCTTGATTCCAAACCACGATGACAAACTACATGTCCATTCCTGCATTGGTTTACCTTTGCTGATCGACGATCAGCTCATTGGTGCTATTACGATTGACGCCTTCGACCCCAACCAATTTGATGGGTTGCGTAACCAAGAATTACGTTTTGTTAGTGCATTAGCCGCAGGTGGCTTACATACAGCTCTACTGTTAGAGCAACTAGAAACTCAAGCGAGCCTGCCACGTGATTCTTACGCCGAGAAACGCACCTTGAGCAACGAAATCATTGGCAACTCTCAGGGGATGAAGAATCTTCAAGAACAAATAGATGCAGTCGCCGATACCGAGTTGTCTGTACTGATCATGGGTGAGACTGGCGTGGGTAAAGAGTTGGTCGCCAGTGCTATTCACCATCGCTCCAATCGTTCCAGCAATACCTTGGTTTACCTCAACTGTGCGGCTCTGCCTGAGTCCGTAGCAGAGAGCGAACTGTTTGGGCACATCAAAGGCGCATTTACGGGCGCAATCAGTAATCGTAAGGGTAAATTCGAACAAGCAGATGGCGGCACACTGTTTTTGGATGAAGTCGGTGAACTGTCATTAGAGCTACAAGCCAAGTTACTTCGAGCCCTACAATACGGCGACATCCAACGAGTGGGTGACGACCGTCATATCCGAGTCAATACACGCATTGTCGCCGCCACCAACCGTATTTTGCATGAAGAAGTCACCGCTGGGCGTTTTCGAGCCGACTTATATCACCGCCTAAGCGTCTTCCCACTTCATGTGCCACCTCTTCGCGAACGCGAGGATGATGTAGTGTTGCTAGCGGGCTTCTTTGCTGAACACTTGAGAAGTAAGCTCGGATTGAACAGCATTCGCTTGTCCCCTACGCTCGTTCACGCGCTTAAGGATTATTCGTGGCCAGGCAACGTTCGAGAACTCGAACATGTCATCAAACGGGCTGGAGTTTTGGCAAAAGCACGCACCCATTCCATGGATATTGAGTTAGTCGAACAAGATTTTGATATTCGAACGCCGAATCAGAACATCAAGAACGTTGAAGAAACGAAACAAAACTCTCGCTTAGAGCTGCCAGAAGGCGGATTAAAACCAGCCACAGACGCATTCCAAAAAGCGATGATTGTTCGATCACTGGAAGAGAACCAAGGTAACTGGGCAGCAACGGCACGTCAACTTGAGCTGGATAACGGCAATTTGCACCGTTTAGCAAAACGCTTAGGAATAAAATAAGGATTGAGTAAAAAGCGTGTGAGATGGTGGAATTCCACAAGAAAATCGTTTTCGCTTATGTCAAAATGCGCCATCTCAATCGACAAGTCATAACGTAATGAATTTTCAAGCTGCTATTTTTGACATGGATGGTTTACTCCTCGATACGGAACGTGTGTGCATGCGCATTTTCCAAGAAGCGTGTGAAGCACAAAACCTCCCATTCTATAAAGACGTTTACCTTTCAATCATTGGTCGCAATGCAGCCGGCATTGAAGTGATTTTCCGCAAAGCTTATGGGGATGATCTTGATCGCTTACACAAAGAATGGCGCGACCGATACGATGCGGTAGTTAAACACCAAGCCATTCCGGTCAAAGAAGGAGTGATTGAGCTACTTGAATGGTTGAAAGAGCAAGGGTTACCCATTGCTGTTGCCACTTCTACAGCAAAAGAAGTGGCGAAAAAGAAGTTGGAATTGGCAGGTTTGAGCCAGTATTTCGACAACTTAACTACCGGCTGTGAAGTTTCACACGGTAAACCCGATCCAGAAATTTATTTGCTTGCGGCAAGTCGTTTAGACATAGAACCAACCAAATGTCTCGCCTTTGAAGATTCAAATAATGGCGTTCGTGCTGCTGTTGCTGCCAACATGGTAACTTTCCAAATCCCAGACCTCGTTGAACCTTGTGAGGAAGTGCGTGGATTTGGTCATGCGATCGTTCCTTCACTGCACCACGCTCTCGCTGAGTTAAAACAAGACTAAGCAATTTTGGCTCATTGAAATGACTCAAAACGCTCCAACTTTCGGAGCGTTTTTTGTGAACAAAATTTACCCAACTTTACACTGTCATGTGTAGTTCTATTCACAACATTAATGGATAATCGTTCGCATAACCACAAAGAAAAAGAGGATTATCTTATGCTCAACAAAACGCCTTTAACTTGGCAAACTATCGCTTTGCACTGGGTAACTGGACTCGCTTTTATAGGTGTGTTCGCACTTGGTTTATACATGGTGGATTTACCACGCAGCCCAGTAAAATTCGAATGGTACGGGATTCATAAATCGCTAGGCGCTATCCTTTTAGTTATCGCTCTTGCTCGTCTAGTGTGGCGCTTAAAAGAAGGCGCTCTACCACCAGCTTCTGAGATGCCAGCATGGCAAGACAAAGCAGCCAAGGCAGTCCACGGTATTCTACTGTTAGCCACCTTAGCAATGCCTATCTCTGGTATTGCTATGAGTGCTGGCGGTGGTCGAGCTGTTGATATTTTCGGGTGGGTGATCATCGCAGAAGGCGCAGAAACACCTTGGCTGCAAGAGCTTGGCTCAACGATTCATCACTCTGCGGTAGAAGTGCTCATCTTAGTGTTTGTTTTGCACGTTGCTGGCGCTATCAAACACCAAGTGATCGATAAGGATGGCACCATCTCACGTATGCTTGGTCGCAGCTAATCTTCTTAATTTTATAAGAAAAAACGCCACTTAATGCGAATTAAGTGGCGTTTCCATTGAATATTATTCAGGCTACTTTTGCTGTTCTGCCAGTTCAAGCTCCCAATAAGGCGGTTGACCGTAATACTCCGCGAAATAGTCAATAAACGCTCGAACTTTAGGGGCGATCAGGCGAGAGCTCGGGTAGACCGCCCAGATACTCGCATTCATCACTAATGGATAGTCTTGTAATATTTCGACTAACTCACCTTTTTGTAGCTGTTTGTATACGCTCCAAATCGAGTTAATTGAAACCCCAAGCCCATCAATGCAAGCATCACGCATTGCATCACCATTATCGGTTCTAAAGCTGCCAGAAGCGCGCATCGAGTACTGCCCTTCTGGGGTTTCAAATACCCAATTCTCCAAACCAGCCAAAGTCACACATTCATGATTTACAAGCTCTTCTGGCGATTGAGGTGTGCCATGCTGCGCCAAATACTCCGGTGACGCGACAACAATACGACGATCTGGAGCAAGTTTGCGTGCCACCAGAGACGAGTCTTTCAGCTCGGCAAGGCGAACAGCAACATCGAAGCCACCTTCCACCATGTCGATAATCGAATCGGAGAAGCGAAAATCAATGGTCAACTCTGGGTACTTTGCCATAAACCCTTTAAGTGCTGGCACTAAATGCAAGCGCCCAAAAGATGCAGATGCGGTGACTCGTAACGTCCCTGTTGGCGCCTTGTGACCAACACCTACAGCACCTCGTGCCGCTTCAACCGTTGCCAACACTTCTTCAGCATGAGGTAAGAATGCCTGCCCCTCTTCTGTTAACGAGACCTTGCGCGTGGTTCGATGTACGAGGCGCACACCCAAACCTTCTTCCAATTTATTAATATGGGCACTAGCAACCGCAGGAGATAATCCCAGCTCTTGTCCCGCCATACTGATATTGTGGGTCGATGCTAAACGAACGAAAAGTTTTAGATGTTCTATGTTCATTTTATTTTATTTTCAACTTATTCTATAAAGTCTGAGGTTATTAATGGCTATTTTCTTCCCACACAATAGTAAAGCATTCAATTTGAAGCAAAGACTTTTAGAAGAAACTGATAGGTAAATAGAAATCTAACTCGAAGACTTCTTCGTGATTAAGAAAATGGTTTTTATGATAGTGCACATAAGCAGGTGTCGAACGTTGCTTAAAACCAGAGTTAGGTAACCACTTTTCCAATACCATGCTGATTTGCGGCAAAAGCTCACCATAGACGCCTGTTAATCGGAACACCGCGTGTAAGCCACCTGGAATGGTCATTTGATTCACCACACCACGATATTTAAGCGGTTTATCAATCGCCATGCACGCGACATAGCGACACTTATCCAGCTCTACCCAAGCAGGGTTGGAATGGTGCAAACCATATTGAGTAGAGAAATCACGCTGCTCAGAGTTCGCCCACGCTTTCAGCACCAGCCACGCATTACGAATCGAACGGTTGTAACCTTCATGGCGAACGTACGCAGCCAAGCGTTGTGGAACTTCAATAATCTTTGGCTCTGGTAGGGTGCGCTTTGCGACTCGATGATACCCTGCTGCCACTTCCGGATCCTTCAAATACGGCTTTTCTGCCACATGAAGGTCATGCTTACGCCATGCTCCTGGAGACAATTCAAACGTCGCTTTAAAAGCACGACTAAAAGACGACACTGAGCTGAAACCACACTTATTAGCGATTTCCAATACCGACGATTTAGTATCAAACATCAACTGATTTGCTGCGTATTCCATTCGCGTACGACGTATGTATTGATGAATAGACTCACCTACTACATCTTTAAATATACGGTGGAAGTGCTGTTCAGAATACGCCGCTACATCAGCGAGCTCTTTGGCGGATAATTCTCTACTGATGTCTTGATGAATATAGAACAGCACGTCATTGATTCTGGAAACCTGTTGCTGGCTCATAGCTTATCGCTTTACTGAAATAGCATAAATGGACATGTTTAACAGCATAAATGGACACACCTTAGTTAGCAAATACCATGTACTATCTTTCACATAAAATAAAAAATACGAGAAACACAACACATGGAAATCGCACAGTCACTGCAACAAGTAAAGTCATCGTACATTCGAGAGATCCTCGCTGCCGCTAGCGATAAAAACGTCATCTCACTTGCTGGTGGTTTGCCAGATGAAAAAACCTTTCCTATCGAGCTGATGAAGCCAACATTAGAGAGCTTGGCAAACATGCCTGAAGTTTTCCAATACGGTTCAACGGCAGGCTATGGACCACTATTAAACTTCCTAAACGGTTACTTCAAACTGCCTGAAACACACACTGCGATGATCACTACTGGCTCCCAACAAGGTTTGGATTTGATCGCACGTGCTTACGTGAATCCAGGTGACAAAGTCGTGATGGAAGCGCCAAGTTACTTGGGTGCCATGCAGGTGTTTGGTTTGGTTCAAGCAAACATCGTTACCGTTTCTCAAACAGAATTTGGTCCAAACCTTGATGAGCTGGAGCAATGCTTCGCTAAGCAACAACCGAAGATGTTCTACGCCGTACCAGATTTCCATAACCCAACAGGTGTTTGCTGGGCACTGGAAACACGCCAAAAGGTTGCGGAGCTTTGTATTCAATACAACGTGGCTTTCATTGAAGATGCACCCTACCGCGAGTTACGCTTCTCTGGTGAAGCTCTGCCTTTGGTATCTGACTTCTGCCCACAAAACTCTATCGTGTTGCGTTCTTTCTCTAAGATCGCTTCTCCGGGTTTACGAATCGGTGTTGTGACGGGTAAAACCAGATACCTAGAGCCACTGATTAAAATCAAACAGGGTGCAGACCTGCATTCTAGCGTGCCTATGCAAGCTCTGTTGCACGGTCTATTGCAACACGATAACTTTGCAACCCACATCTCTACTATTTGTGAGCTATACAAATCGCGCTACGACGTGATGTATGCAGAATTAGAAAAACAGCTTCCGACAAGTTGTGTATTGAAACCGGTTGATGGCGGCATGTTCGTATGGGTGGAGATTCCAGAGTGCGATACGTTTGAGCTAGCGAAGTCATTGCTTGCGAACGGTGTAGCTGTCGTACCGAGCCCAGTGTTCTACCCAGAAGGTTCAGAAGTAAAAGCAGCGCTTCGCTTGAACTTCACCAACGCAACACCTGATGAACTCAGAGTTGCCGTAACCCGTTTAGCTGATGTACTGAAGGCGCTGTAATCCGAATTCCCCTTTAGAATCCAATCACCTGCCTTTGGGATGCGAATTAAGTCCCAAAGGCAGCAGTATAAAAAGTTCCCTAAAAAATTTATTTTTTTCTCTCAAAATCAACTCTCTAGCTTAAGTGTCTGTTTTCGCTTGATCCTCGCACTATCGCAAAAAATAGATCTCGATCACGTATTTGAAGCTTGGAAAAGTTACGTCTATCTTTCAGAAAAAAGACATCGCCCTTGCAGCATCATCTGCGAATTCAAACACTTTTGATCGTGATGGCTTATCACCATCGAAAGGCGAGCTGACACCATCAGCAATGTCGTCTTGTGAAGATGAAGATGAACGTGGTGAGGACGCAATTACAACCATTCTGAATGTCGCTATACCAATCCGCGATTGGTCTTATACACGTCGGCTTAGCGCATCATATTACAGAGGGGTTTATCAGGATGAATAATCGACCATCGAAAGGACTCGTCGTCACGGGCTTGTCCGCCATGCTTTCTCTCGCAGCCATACAAACAGCGCATGCGGGCAATTCACCAAACTGTAGCGACGTACTAGCGGGTAACAAGACCGCCGCTTCTCAGAAAATGACGATATTGCTGGGTGAAGACATCACCAAATCAAATCTAATCACTACTGTTGTCCCAGCAAAAAATAATCCGTTTGTGACCGAAGAGCTTGTCTCTGTCTCTAACAATGTTTCACCAAATGGACCGTTATCCAAGCAGTCATTAGAAGAAATCAAGCAAGTACGAGAAAACATCGAAAAAGCAGGCGTAGAAGTGAGTAAGCTTCAAGGGACTTTTGAAGTAGCGTTTGTGAGCCTTATTGACGGGCACTGCCAGTTCTCAACCAACCAACTCACTACGCATGCAAAAATCGATTTTGACCATTTAGAGGGGTTAACTGCATTTTCAATACCAGCTCTGCTAACAATGGTCGATAAGTCTTATTCGATGGCAGAAAAACGTATTGCTGAAGAAGAAGCGAAGCTCGCAGAAGAAAAGGCGCGCCAAGAAGAAGTAGAACGTGAGAAAGAAAGACAGCAAGAGTTAGCGGCAGCCGCAGCAGCAGCTCGCTATCAAGACCCAAATGTTTTGGTTAAAGTTGAAAAGTTCGATGGCTCCAATGTGACCTTCTCTGTGACTAACCTATCCGCTGATGGTGAACTACAACCAAACTTCAATACGTTTAGGGCATACCAAACAGACAAAGGTGAACTTATCTACAAATCAGAATCCTTGTTGAGCTTAGTGGACAGCGAGGGAAATGGTCTAACAACCGTGGGAATCGCTGAACTCGGTCCAGAAAGCGGAGCTGATCTGGTGATTGCTCCGGGAGAAACACGCACTTTCATTACCAGTATCGAGTCGGAAGTCGCATCCGAAATGAAGCTTAGCCTGGAATTTCCTGCGAAGGTGTTGAATACCGACGAAGCATTCTCGGTGTCATTTACTGATGCGGTCGCCATGGCAACGGCGGGCTTGAATTAGATAGCAAAATTGACGATTACACAAAAACAAAAGCAGACCTCAGGTCTGCTTTTATTAGTTCTGGCATTTATACGCGTTAGCGAACATTGTCACTGAGCTCGAAAAACCAAGCGGTTGGTACAAATAAAGAGTGTCCCCCCCCAGTTCAGCAGCTTTGATACGCATTTGGTTCAGCGTTCCCCAAACCATATCTTTGTCCGCATGCAACCAGTAGTCATAGAAGTGACCTTCTGAACCGATCACTGTACCTAAATGTTGGCAGTTCGCGATTGCGTTTGCGTCATCCCAAATCACTTTTACTTGTTCAGATTCTTGTGTTGGGAACGTCACACAGCCAGTTAATAACGCTGCTAATGCTGCACCAGTCATTAACTTTTTCATAATTTCATCGCCTTAGAATTAAATCGTCTGCGGATTCTATTTATCGTTTAGACAATGACCAACAAATTATTTTTATGCTTTACATAACCGCTCGTTTAGGAGCTTTCTTAGGCTTCTTTAATGCACGCGCATCGCGAATGTTCAGCGTCATCAATGTTAGGTTCGTGAAACCAGCAAGCAACTCAACCAACTGAACAACATAGAAGGTCGTATCAAACTGATTACTTGCGGCTAAATGCTGCAAATAAATCGCCGCCGGAACCAAAATCAAGATGCCGTTCATCGCAACGAAAGGCATACGCTTTTTCTTTGCCGCTAGAGGTCCTTTTTTCACATTCGGAGCCATCTTTGATCCGGTTATGCCGGCTGCTGCCACAAGAGGGACAACTGCCCAAATTGCGTACGAGATATAGGTTTTAACCACCAAAGTTGTGTGATGATCACCAAACAACTCAACCGCGACTGTACTGGTGAAAAAGCTCATGATGAGCAGGTATGCACTAATAGAGGTGATTCGATGAGCAAAGCTGAGTGTCTTTTTCATAGCGATATTCTCTTTTCATGTTGTTGGGACTCACGGCACAAAAAAAGATTACACAACAATCATTGCATGCGCAACACTTGTGACTGAAATAAAATCATTAAAATTTAGCTTAATTAAATGGATTTTTATTAAGCTTATGTTTTAGTTAATAATTTAATAGAAAAAATAAATAACTAGGCGATTTGCTTTTTGACCAAATTAGAGTAAAACAGAGGAGCAAGCGGCAAGAGGGACTGAATTTGACTTCGAAAAACAAACTGATCCGTTACCAATCTAAAGAAGTAGCTGACGTATTCAGCAAAGAAGACGAGTTAATCAAGCTTGTTCAATCTGGTCAACTTTCTCAAGTATTACTGTTGTGGCAAGTCAAAAGCCCTACGCTAGTGCTTCCAGCAGGTAAGAAGTGGACAATTTCAGAGCAACTAGAACAAGGTCTAGCAGACTCAGGTTGGAGGCTGTTTTCACGTAAAACCGGCGGTGCACCAGTTCCACAGGTTCCGGGGATCATAAACCTCTCTCATATCTACCACTGGTCTGAAGGTCAACCTTACGACATTAAAAAAGCGTATCTCGACTTATGTTCCGTACTCGCCGTGTTTTTTAAACAGTTAGGTGTCAAAGTTGATGTGCACGCTACGCCAAACTCCTATTGTGATGGCGAATACAACTTAAATATTGATGGGAAAAAAGTGGTTGGGACAGCACAACGTGTCTTACTGAAAAAAGGCGGAGGACAAGTAGTGCTCTCTCAAGCCTGTATTCTCATAGATGCTGACGTAGAAAAAATCGTTGAACCAGTAAAGCTATGTAATCGCCTTTGCGGGCATAACGATGATATTCGTGGCGACGTTCATACTCCCCTATTCGACCATATAGAACAAAAACTAAGTGTTGATACGTTGTTTCAAACGCTGACTCAAGCGTTTTTGGATCACGCGAAGCGTTGAGTCTATTCGCGATATTCATCAAAAAAGGGAGCATTTGCTCCCTTTTATCATTTATTAAACTCATTAAGTTAAAAACGAACTTCCACTTCAACGCCCTCAATCCATCTCGTTTGCTCTACGGGTTCGTCAAAAGATAATGTGACTTTCAGGTACGCTGGTTGACCCTCAAATGGGCTTTGCAGCTCTTGGGGTAGCTTGTTAACCACTTCAACCGGCCTTGAAACTGTCGCAGATAACTTTTTACCGTCAGGGAAGATGACCTTCGCTTTGGTTCCTTTTTGGCTGTAATCCAGATACTTAGGATTTAAAAATGCGGTAATGTCCGGTGTTACGTTCTGAGCTACCGTCAATAATGGTGCATTCTCTGTAACGCGCTGACCTTCATGAACATGAATATCCAAAACTCGACCACTAAACGGTGCTCTAAACGTCAAGCTCTCTTGTTGGGCACGCTTTACGACAAGCTCTTGCATTAACGCTCGATACTGCTGTGCAACCGGCCCCGCCAATGCCAATTGCTCTCTATCACGTTTGGCATTGATGTAAGCTATTTCTTGGTCGCTCAATTGGCTATCAATGGCATTGCTCACGTTAACTACCGCAGCGTAATCCACTTCTGACACCTGACCTTTCTTTCTAAATTGGTCGTACTTTTGCTGAATTTGTTGCACCTTAGCGAGGCTTGTTTTGGTACTGGCTATCGCTTGCTGATACAACTCATCAGTACTTTGAACCTTGTTATTGGACAACGAAACCAACTCTTTTT
Source organism: Vibrio sp. MMH1-50 (assembly GCF_022347645.1). Classification (NCBI taxonomy): domain Bacteria; kingdom Pseudomonadati; phylum Pseudomonadota; class Gammaproteobacteria; order Vibrionales; family Vibrionaceae; genus Vibrio; species Vibrio sp. MMH1-50. Next base: position 8,565 of record NZ_JAKRGG010000004.1, on the reverse strand, counting down.
GTAAAAACTCGACTTCTTTGTTTAACGCACTATCTGCCAATAGAATTAAAGACTGCCCCTTGCCTACCTCGTCTCCAACATTCGCCGGAATCGGTCCAACAATTGCGGCTTGAGTCGCCGTTATCGTTAATGGATAAGAGGTCACGATACCGGGCGCAGTCACTAGAATCTGCGTCTTAAACAAGTAATAAGCCATAAATAACAGCGGGCTAATGACAATTGCCAAAATCAGATACCAACGAAGTCGATAACCACCACGCTTCGCCTGACCGTAGGCGACTTTCATGCCACTCTCAGATTGTGGCTTGTTCTTTTTATCTAAGTGAAAGTTAACTTTCATACTAAAACTTTTTGCCTCGTTTCAATACCCACCAAGGTGCCATGCTAGATTCTTCGTGACTGCGTCTTACTACCTCATTCACCATCGAAAACGCCGTTATTAGACGCATGAAAAACTGATAAACGGGGTATAGAAATAGCCATTTCGTAAATTTTAAGTCTTCTTTTCTTCTCTCAGACACCAGCCCGATATAAACAATAAATATAATTAAAGAGAGAAATAAATACGTTAAGTACAGCAACAGCATTAACGCTAAAACAAATTTAAGCGGATACGCTATAAGCATATACACGGTAAAAATAACAACTAACAAAGGTAATAAGACGTTTTGAACCACACCATAAGCGAGAGTAAATAGAAAATTACCCCACCCCAAAAGAGATGGTGATAATCCTTCATTGTGCTTACGCAAAAATAGGAAAAGCAAATCGCCATCCCACCTTAAACGCTGCATAACTAGCCCTTTTAAGGTATCTGGAACATCGGTATGCCCAATCGCATGTGTGGCAAAAGCTAATTTATTGTTTGGATAGCGTCGCTTATATTGTTTTAAACGCATGGTTAGATCCAAATCTTCTGCAGTATGCGTATCCCAGCCACCCACTTGTTTGAGTAAGTTTTTTCTAAAAGCCCCAAACGCACCTGAAATATTATTTAATACGCCCCATTTTGCCATCCCAGTTTTGCCTGCTTGCATGGACAACATGTATTCTAAGGACTGCATTTTTGTCAGAATATTGGCGTCATGATTTCTAACCCGTAACGCGCCTCCGCTTGCAATCACATCTTTCGATGTAAATTGTTTCATCATGGTAAACACCATGTCGTTATCAAAGGAGGTATCACCATCGACGTTAATCACGATCTCGCCCTGAGCAACAGATAAACCAGCATTAAGAGTCGACACTCGACCGCCACGTTGCCACTTTGGAATAACCCGTACTTTGCGATTGCGGACGCCAGCGTGACGTAGTTCTCCGTTCAACGCCGCTTGGTAAGTATCTTGGTTCTGAACCGCACCATCTACGACGGCGAGAATTTCTATGTGACCCGGATACACTTGTTCAACTAAAGTGTCGATGGTGATTCCAATCGCATCCCCTTCGCCATAACAAGTGATCACAAAACTGATCGATGGAAACTGCGTCAACTCAACGTCTTCCTGATCATACGACCATCGAAAAATGCCCGTTAATACCAACAGGTACAAGGGCAGTTCGATAATAATCATGACCGGGAATAGCAGTAGCCACAGCTCTTCATTGTGAAGCAGCATCCCGCGAAGATAATCAAGCAGAACAAGACTATCTTGCAGCATAAATATCACCAACCAGTGTTTCTAACCATACCGCTACGCCGTCTTCAATACTTGCTTGAGGAAGTGCCCATGAGAAGACATTGAGTTCAAACTCTTCATCTTCAATTTGGCTTCCCAGTACCGAGAGTTTGTTCTGCAATACCGATAAGCTAGACGTTTCGGTATTCGGCATGAGCACCAGCAACACATCTTGCTTAAATTGGCAGCAGATATCCGTATCTCTGAATATCTCACTAAGACGCTTAGTCAGTTGATCCATCAAGGAGAAAAGCTTGGCGTCACCGTGCTGCTTTCCGTACTCATCTAAAGATGGAAGGTGTAACCCCAAAAGTAGGTGATGCTCTTTGTGGCGCATAGCGACTTTATTTAGCCACGCGAGTAAGTTCTGGAAGAAACTGTTCTCAACCTTACCTTTGATTGAGAGCTCAGGAGCTTGAGAGGACTTTCCGTGCTGGAATATGTATTCTCCTGCTTCACCTAAACGGTATTGGTACAGCTTGCGCACAACGAGATCATCAACCTTCATCTTCTCATCACAACTCAAGCATTGGCTCATCGTTGCTGCTTCAACAAAAAGATTAGAGCACTGATTGCAAACGTGATTCTCTAGAGGGCGGTCGTAGTCCACACCAATGTGTCTTAGTTGCGTTAAACACTTTGGGCATTCCAACTTACCGCGGCGTTGAAATGACTGCTGCTCACCAACGTGACCACAAGTAAAGCAGTGGAGCGAACTCTGAGACTCAATGTCAATACTGCTGCATTGAGGGCAAACTTCAACGTAATTCAAGTGACCGCTGTTGCAATGCGTACAGACACGAATACGATCCATCAGTTGTTCACTTTCTAAAATATCTCGTGCTTTCTCGGACAGCACGTAGCGATAGGTTGAGTAAATGTCAGGGTAAAACGCTTCTATCAGTGGATACGTATAAATTGAAGATGATTCAAGGCTTTTCATCGCCGTTAATCTGCGGTTTCTATTTATGCCAAGCCAGCCAATCAGCGGATCTAACGACGTCACCTGAGGTACCGATTCAAGGCGGCTTCGCGAGCTTTGCCATGCTTTATAGGACGTCGTTAAATCAAAAGTGCCATCAGTAACACATCGAGAATATGGTGTTTCAATCGTGGTGTAGACAGCCCAACTCCATCTCTCTTGCTGTTGGTAAAAAGCTTTAAGTATTCCTTCAAGGTGCTTTGGTTCCGAAGCGTTTACACAAAACATACCTCCCATACCAGCAGGCAGTGCCTCTACGTCATTGATATACTCTACATTTTCAAGTTCGTATTCAGTTGGTTTATCCCCGAGCCAATAGAACTTTTCATTCTCAATTAACATGATTATTACTCACACAAATATTAGAACGACCTACTAATTAAAAATATAGAACCTTTACAGATCTTTTTTGAATAATTTAATCGACAGGAACGCAAAAATGCCTTGAACCCGAACCGCTAAATGACGTGGTCAGGTAAACAGCAGTGAATTTATATAATTTTCAAATCAGGGCGTTACAGAGCGGTACTTTCACGCTGGCACGCCGAAGCAGTCAATTAATTGACAGAAAGAATAACGTTGAACTTATAATAAAGAAATGAGGATATATATTTTAAATTAATACGAAGAAACGAGAACATTAAGGAACCTTTATTAAGCAAGCTGAATATCATTTATCTATGTGGTTTATGATCGCTCTTATTACCACTATATCTATTTATTTTAATAGCCGTTTCGGCGTTCAGCATTTAAGCACAGCAATTGGTCTCATTGTTAAGACGATTATTTCTATTTTTTCATCTTCACTTTACACACATGAAATCAATTAGATTAATTCTTAATTTTCAATTACAAAGCGTCGTTTTATCGTTTGCTATATTTTTGCTTTATAAATAGAAAGATAATTTAATTTGCATAACCAAATATTATAAAATAAAAAAGACACCTTTAAATTAATAAGCAACAATTACATTTAGCAACAGTATTCATATCTATGAAATGTGTTGTTAAGCCTCCCTCCTCTATCATCACTACCAAAAATGCCAAAGGTATGAGAGCTCTTCTTCAACGCTCAAATCGCTTGATTAGCTCACTCAATTTCGAAATGAGATCTACCTCAAACATTTATCCATGACGGAAATAGTTGAAGCTAACGCCCAAAAGCCTCAGAATGTCGCACTTTTCGCGTCGCGCATAAAATCGACGCCTTGTTATCAAACTCGACAATTGAGAATCATACATATGGGTTTTACCTCGTTAGGTCTATCTGCTCCAATCCTTAAGGCTATTCAGGAAAAAGGCTACGACACCCCTTCGCCGATTCAGGCTCAAGCAATTCCTGCTGTTTTGGAAGGGAAAGACGTAATGGCAGCAGCACAGACTGGTACAGGTAAAACGGCGGGCTTTACGCTGCCAATTCTTGAACGTCTGTCAAACGGTCCACGCGTACGCGGCAACCACATCCGCGCATTGGTGCTGACACCAACTCGTGAGCTTGCTGCCCAGGTACAAGAAAACGTATTCATGTACAGCCGTCACCTACCTCTAACGAGTGCAGTGGTATTTGGTGGTGTGAAGATCAACCCACAAATGCTTCGCCTGCGTAAAGGTGCAGACGTATTGGTTGCAACACCAGGCCGCCTAATGGACCTATACAACCAAAATGCAGTGAAGTTCGACCAACTAGAAATGCTAGTACTGGACGAAGCAGACCGCATGCTTGACATGGGTTTCATTCGCGACATTCGCAAGATTCTTGAATTGCTACCGAAGCAACGTCAAAACCTATTGTTCTCTGCGACATTCTCAAACGAAATCCGTGAGCTTGCGAAAGGTCTGGTCAACAACCCTGTTGAGATTTCAGTTAACCCAGCAAACTCGACAGCACGCACCGTAGAACAATGCATCTACCCAGCAGACGTGAAGAAGAAAGCACCAATGCTGGTCAAGCTGATCAAAGATGGCGATTGGAAACAAGTATTGGTATTTACCAAAACCAAGCATGGCGCGAACCGCTTAGCCAAGTTCCTAATCGACCAAAAGATTACAGCAGCTGCAATTCACGGCAATAAGAGCCAAGGCGCACGTACTAAAGCTCTGGCTGACTTTAAATCTGGCGAAGTTCGCGTATTAGTCGCAACAGACATCGCTGCGCGCGGTATCGACATTCCTCAGCTTCCTCAAGTGGTTAACTTTGAGCTGCCAAAAGTAGCTGAAGACTACGTTCACCGTATCGGTCGTACCGGTCGTGCTGGTGAAGTGGGTAAAGCGATTTCTTTAGTATGCGCACTTGAAGCATCCGAGTTGTTTGCGATTGAACGTTTAATTCAACAACTGCTGCCTCGTAAAGAACTGGAAGGCTACGCACCAACTAACGTATTGCCAGAGTCGAAGCTTGATACTCGCCCTATCAAGCCAAAGAAACCGAAAAAGCCTAAGAAGCCAAAAGCAGAAGGTGAAAACGGTCAAACAGCTGAGAAGAAAAACAACGGCGGTAACAACAAACCAAAGCGTCGTTTCAACAGCGACAACAAATCAGGCAAAGGCGGCGCTGGTAAGCCAAAAGGCAACCGTGATGGTCAAGCTCGCACAAACGACAAGCCAAGCGGTAACAAGCCTAATACGAACAAATCAGGCGCAAATAAAAATGGTAACGGTGGTAAACCATCAGGAAACCGCAAGCCTAACAGCGGTAAACCTGCGGGTGCAAAACCTTCAAACGGCAAACCGTCAGGCAACAAGCCATCAGGACAACGTCGCAAGCCACGTCCACAAGCAGCAAAATAATAAAAAACAGCCCCTCACGATGAGGGGCTGTTTTTTTTGGGCAGTATGGCGAATAGCAAGCTTAGATTAATGCCACTCCATTTCACCACTTAGCACTTTCGCGCCCAGTTCAAGATCACCTTCTGTCGCAGCAAACTGTGGGTACTTAGCCTTCATCGCTGCCGAAATCTCGCTTGATGATGGCTTGCTTGACTTTTCTAACGTCTGCTCGATGTCTGCGATGTAGTTTATGGTGAATTGAACACCTTCCACACCTTTCGGCATATCACCAAGGTAGTGTCCCGGAATCACGGTTTTTGGTTTCAGTGCTTTCATGCGCTCCAACGATTGAGACCATTGAGCACGCTCTTGTTTCGACTGAGTGTCCGCCATCCAAACATGAACACCACTGTAAACCGATACACCACCAAATACAGTTTTCTCCGCAGGCACCCAAAGGTAAGCATCATGAGTATTGATTTCTTTTACTTCAATGCGCTTACCTTCAAGCGTCAGGGTGGTGTCATTGAGCACAGTAGGCACAACAATTTTTGATGGTGCCCCCTCTTCCAAAATAGGTCCCCAGTACGCCAGTTTCGCGTCTTTTGTACGTTCGATATGTTTAACAACCGCTTCGCTCGCAACCACTTTTACATCAGGGAATGCAGCAACAATAGGCTCTAAGCCAAAATAATAGTCTGGGTCACCGCTGCTGATGTAAATCATCGACAGCTCTTTGCCAGTGTTTTTAATCTGTTCCACCAATTTTTCTCCGTCTTTGACGCTAAATTGTGCGTCAAACAACATCAGCTCTTTTTCACCAGAAACAAGCACAGAGCTTGCAGGAAAGATCGCATTTTCACCGGGGTTGTAGTGGGTAATCGTTAAGTCTGCAGCCGACACATAGTTCGATGCCGCTAGTGCTGTAATCAGTAGAGTAATTGAACGCTTATTCATCATCTTATTCCGTATTAGAGAACCAACTCATGCGGCTCGTTTAGTGTTGAGGTCATCTTATTTGATTGGTTTTAGATGAAATAGACAGCAAATTAACTTTCACTGTTGCGAAATCCGGACATATACTGTGACGGCGATTTTCTTAAGGTGAAGCAACAGAATGGACAGACTTGAGGCAATGAACGTCTTTGTCACGATCGTAGAGCGAGGAAGCTTAAGTGCTGCCGCTGAGCATCTCGATCTTTCGCGAACTAAAGTGACACGTTATTTAGGTGAGCTCGAAAAGTGGATGGATACTCGTTTACTCCACCGCACAACTCGAAGCCTCAGCTTAACCAGTGCAGGGAAAGAGACGCTTGAGATTGCACGAGAGCTACTTGCCCTTGAAGAGTCCCTAAGCGGAATCCGAAACCAAAATCGAGTGAATCTAAAAGGTCAATTGCGTATTACCGCAAGCTATTCCATTGTGAGTAGCTTCCTCATTGATGCAATCACAAGCTTTGTTGAACAATGGCCAGATGTGGCGATTGATATTGTGTCGACAGATGAAACCGTAAACCTTGTGGAATCACGCATTGATCTTGCCATACGCATCACCAATGAGTTGCCTGCTAATGTCGTAGCAAAGCAATTAGGTGAATGCCGCTCGGTGATATGTGCGTCCCCCAAATATATCGAACAAAAAGGCGCACCGTTAAACGCCCAAGACCTAGGACACCACAATTGCCTTTCCTTTAGCTACTTTGGTCGTTCTGAGTGGATATTCTCTGGACCAAACGGTGATGAATCAGTCTCCATCAAAGGCAATATCAGCGCGAATACCCCAGAAGTACTGCTTGCTGCCGCTTTAAATGGTAACGGAATCAGCTTACAGCCTTTCCCAACCGTGAAGGATTTGCTCACTGAGGGTAAGTTGATTCAGCTGTTACCAGAATGGCACCCAAAAACGTTAGGCGTTCATGCCATCTATGGCACACGTAAACAAGTCACACCGTTATTAAGAGCCTTTATCGACCATCTCTCCATTAGCATGTCGGAATCCAAGCGCTGGTGAGCACTTTTCCGCAAACGTCCTAACCTTACTCTCAACCTGTGTTAGTCTAGCGAAATCCGTGACTAAGATAGGTTGAGACGTCATCATGACATACGATGAATTTAATCAATTCTGTGGCTCATTCGCTGCTACTTCTCATGTTGTTCAATGGGGTGATGCGCACGTTTGGAAAGTCGGTGGAAAGGTATTTGCTATTGGTGGCTGGAGTAAAGACAAGCAGCCTGCATTTACGTTTAAAGCTTCCCCTTTAAACTTCGATTTTTTAAGTGATTATGAGGGTTATATTCCAGCCCCTTATTTCGCAAACCGTGGTATGAAGTGGATTCAACAAACGGAAACCTCCGGACGCCTAGACGAAGAGCTAAAGTACTATTTATCAGAATCTTATCGATTAGTTGCACTTGGCTTGAGTAAGCGAAAACGCGATGAATTGGGCATTGAGCTGCCACCAGCCAAATCTTAAGGGTGAACATGGAAGATCTTGTTCAATTATTGCTCGCCGACCCTGAGCGTATGAAAGCAATGGAATGTGCTCGCTCACTGGCTTTACCAGATTGCTGCATTGCTGCAGGCTTCGTACGAAATCTAGTTTGGGACCATCTTCATCACAAACCGCAGCCAACCCCACTCAATGACCTTGATATTGTCTACTTCGACCCAAATGAAATAGATGACAAGGCGGCGTTGATTTATGAAGCCCAGTTAACTGCAATGATGCCAGAGTTCAACTGGCAAGTACGTAATCAAGCAAACATGCACCTAAGGAATGGTGATAAGCCATACCAAAGTACCTTGGATGCGATGAGTTACTGGCCAGAAAAAGAGACGGCGGTTGCTGCCAGATTGAACGAAAAGAACCAGATAGAGTGCATTTCAGCGTTCGGATTTGAGTCTTTGTTTAGAGGTTACCTGACTTGGAATCCAGAACGACCATTGGTTTTATTTCGACAGCGATTAACTCAGAAAAATTGGCTAACCATTTGGCCAAACCTAAAACTTGTACTCAAGTAACCTCAAGGTTCTCGGATATATATACCCAAGTGACTTCAAGATGCAGGATTCAGAGCGTAGTCATTGATTCGAGGTCAAGGAAAACAACGCAGCGTAATAGCCAGCTCTTTCCAAGTTGT
>NZ_JAKRGG010000003.1:0-264140 GCF_022347645.1 Vibrio sp. MMH1-50 | reverse complement strand
GCTACGAACCAGGCGGTCGGAGGTTCGAATCCTCCAGGACGCGCCACTCTTTAGGGTTTCCTTGTGAACTCCTGATATTGGGAATACTGATATCGAAAATCGTGCGTCCTTAGCTCAGCTGGATAGAGTACCTGGCTACGAACCAGGCGGTCGGAGGTTCGAATCCTCCAGGACGCGCCACTCTTTAAAAAGCCTCGCTTATGCGAGGCTTTTTTGTATCTGCTGCTTGGCTAAGATATTGTGTCTCTCTTGCGTATTTATCACCGCTTCTTCGCGCTAGATTCTGCTTCAAGCGCCTGATCCTGAGCTATTTTCGCTAATACGCTTGTTTCGCTTAAATAGTCATCTTAAAGCTCCACCTTGCGCTTTCTCGAGCCAGATTGATTTACGATGGTAGAGAACCCCATCCAAGCATCGATAATAAAACTAATGTTTTATTATTGTTAATGTCGTGTTTTTGGTGTGTTAATTTATTCTATCCTTTTGTTTTTATTTCACTTTATTCTTAAAGCCTCTTTTCATTTTGAAATCCCAATCGCAGTTTTTGCAAGTACTTTAATTTAGTGTGGTTATATGTTGAGCGATCCCACTAGGGAAGTGAATTTTAGTGCAATTTGTGATCTGAGTAGTGAATAAATAATCAATGTTAGAGATTATTTAAAAGCTTCCTTAAACAAAATTGACAAAATTTAACCAATCGAGATAATCCATTGGTCGGGATTTGACGCTATTAAAGTCCTGCGCATTGTCAGGATGACAAAGAAAGGAAGCAACATGACGAATATAGGAAGCCTGCTAGTAGATGCGGCCACCCTGATGCTAACAGGGATGGCGGTCGTATTTATTTTCCTCACCATTCTAGTTTATCTCGTTCGGCTAATGTCTAAATTGGTGCCAGAAGAAGTACCAGCGCCGATCGCAGCACCGAAAACAAATACCAACGTTCAATCAACCTCTTCAGCTGTTAGTCCACAAGTAGTGGCGGCGATCTCGGCTGCGATTCATAAACATCGCGCCTCAGTCGCGAAGTAGCCGAAAGATAGGATTAAAAAGGAGTTTAAGAGCATGTCTAAACCACTAGCTATCACTGATGTGGTCCTTCGTGACGCCCATCAATCCCTGTTTGCTACGCGTATGCGTATCGAAGATATGCTGCCTATCGCAGCTGAGTTAGATAAGGTTGGTTACTGGTCGTTAGAGACCTGGGGTGGCGCAACATTTGATGCGTGTATCCGTTTCTTGGGTGAAGACCCATGGGAGCGCCTACGCGAATTGAAAAAAGCAATGCCAAATACACCAATGCAAATGCTACTGCGTGGTCAAAACCTTTTAGGATACCGCCATTATGCCGATGACGTAGTAGAGAAGTTTGTTGAGCGTGCGCACGTGAATGGTATGGATGTATTCCGTATCTTTGATGCAATGAATGACGTACGTAACTTCCAAAAAGCGGTGAAAGCCACTGTTGATGTTGGTGCACATGCGCAAGGAACATTGTCTTACACCACGAGCCCAGTGCATAACGCAGACACATGGGTTGACCTTGCTAAACGTCTTGAAGACTTAGGTTGTCACTCTCTTTGTATTAAAGATATGTCTGGTCTGCTTAAACCTTATGAAGCGGAAGAGCTGATCACACGCATCAAAGCATCTTGTGATGTGCCACTAGCGCTTCACTGTCATGCAACGACCGGTCTATCTACTGCTACTGCCGTGAAAGCTGTAGAAGCGGGTATCGATATTCTTGATACTGCGATTTCTTCGATGAGTTGTACATACGGTCATACGCCTACTGAGACCGTGGTTGCGATGCTGCAAGGCACTGAGCGAGATACTAATCTGAAACTAGACCAAATCGAGCCTATCGCGGCTTACTTCCGTGAAGTACGTAAAAAATACGCGAAGTGGGAAGGTCAGCTAAAAGGTGTGGATTCACGGATTCTAATCGCCCAAGTTCCAGGGGGCATGCTGACCAACATGGAAGGTCAGTTAAAAGAGCAAGGCGCTGCGGACCGAATTGATGAAGTATTGGAAGAGATCCCACGTGTACGTGAAGATCTTGGCTTTATTCCACTGGTCACGCCGACATCTCAGATTGTTGGTACTCAAGCGGTAATCAACGTTCTGACAGGTGAGCGCTACAAGAGCATCACCAAAGAAACGGCAGGTGTTTTAAAAGGTGAATACGGTGCCGCTCCTGCGCCAGTTAATGCTGAATTACAAGCGAAAGTACTTGATGGTAAAGAGGCAATTACCTGTCGTCCAGCGGACTTGCTTGAAGCGGAAATGGAAACCCTAACTGTTGATTTGATGGAGAAAGCGCAATCTGAAGGCATTAAGCTTGCGAGCGAACGTGTCGATGATGTATTAACTTACGCGTTATTCCCTCAAGTTGGTCTGAAATTCCTGAAAAACCGTGGCAACCCAGATGCGTTTGAGCCAGCACCAACGTTAGAAGCTGCGAAACCTGCCGCTGCACAAGTAACACAGGCTGCTGCTGGTGGTGTTGAAACATACAGCGTGCGAGTTGATGGGCAAGTTTATGAAGTTGAAGTAGGTCCGCAGGGGCAATTAACATCGGTAACGCCAAGTGGGGCAACCGCACCGGTTCAACCTGCAGCGCCAAATGCTCCTGTTAATAGTGCTGCTGAAGCGGTTCCTGCACCTCTTGCTGGTAACATCTTTAAAGTGAATGTTCAGCCCGGTGCTGAAGTAGCGGAAGGTGACGTTCTACTCATCCTAGAAGCTATGAAGATGGAAACAGAAGTTCGTGCTGCGCGCGGTGGGGTGGTTCAAGAACTGAACGTGAAAGAAGGTGATGCCGTTACTGTTGGTTCACCACTGCTGAGTCTGGCGTAAGGGAGTATCATGGACGGATTGATGACCTTATGGTCAGAAACAGGGATCGCTAACTTTGAGTTCGGCCAAATCTGTATGATGCTGGTTGGTTGCACCTTGCTGTTTTTGGCGATCAAAAAAGGCTTTGAACCCTTACTGTTATTACCTATTGGTTTTGGTGCCATTTTAGCGAACATTCCCAATGCTGGCTTTACCGATCCAGGTGGTTTGCTCTACTACGTTTATTACATTGGTATCGAATCGGGCGTGTTCCCGCTGCTGATCTTCATGGGCGTGGGGGCGATGACTGATTTTGGTGCTTTGATTGCAAACCCAAAAACCTTGTGGCTAGGTGCTGCGGCGCAGTTTGGTATTTTCGCGACGCTGTTTGGGGCGATTCTGCTTAACTATGTTCCGGGTATGGAGTTCTCCATGGCGGATGCGTCGTCTATCGCGATTATCGGTGGTGCGGATGGCCCAACGGCGATCTTCTTAGCGAGTAAGCTCTCTCCAGACCTGTTAGGTGCGATTGCCGTGGCAGCATACAGCTACATGGCACTGGTGCCGATCATTCAGCCGCCGATCATGAAAGCCCTAACCACTAAGGAAGAACGCCAGATCAAGATGGCCCAGCTTCGTCACGTTGGTAAGTGGGAGAAAGTGATCTTCCCGCTTGCTGTGTTACTGATGACGATTTTGTTCTTACCTTCCGCGACACCGTTGGTTGGTATGTTCTGTCTGGGTAACTTGATGCGTGAAGCTGGCGTGGTGGATCGTTTATCGAAAACCGCTCAGAACGAGCTGATCAATATCGTAACGATCTTCTTAGGTCTTGGTGTGGGCTCTAAGCTGCAAGCTGAGCAGTTCTTGAATCTAGAAACGCTAGGTATCTTGGGACTCGGTGCAGTCGCATTCAGTATCGGTACTGGGGCAGGTGTTTTGATGGCGAAGCTTCTCAATAAGTTCTCGAAAGAAGACATCAACCCACTTATCGGTGCTGCAGGCGTTTCTGCAGTACCAATGGCAGCGCGTGTTGTGAACAAGGTCGGTTTGGAAGCAAACCCACAAAATTTCTTGCTGATGCACGCAATGGGACCAAACGTAGCTGGTGTTCTTGGATCGGCGGTTGCCGCTGGTATCTTACTGGCACTGGTGGGGTAGTACACCATCTTGAGTTGTTTGTTGGAAAATTGGTGAAATAGAATTATCTACCAATTTACAAATTGACGATTAACTTCGGTAAACAAAATGGTTTATAGTCAAAGGGATGCTCTTGCATCCCTTTTTGTTTTCTCTCAGGGAATGGGTTATGGAACACAAACAGATCGCTATTACCGAATTCGGCAACGCAGAAGTTCTTGCAATTCAAACCACCTCAACACCAACCCCACAAACAGGGGAAGTCTTAGTTAAAGTGGCATACTCTGGCGTTAACCCTATTGATGTCAAAACGCGAGCGGGGCTTGGTTGGGCTGCGGCACAAAACAAAGACAACTTACCTTGGGTACCCGGTTATGATATTTCGGGGAAAGTCGTTTCATGTGGCGAAGATACCTCTCGTTTTCAAGAGGGTGATGAGGTAGCTGGCTTTATCGGTTTCCCTATTCGAGGAGGCGGTTACAGCCAATACGTTTGTGTTCCTGAATCTGAATTAAGTCACGTTCCCAATTCGGTCGCCTTAGAGGCAGCGGCAGTATTGCCACTTGCAGGTCAAACTGCGGCTCAAGCGCTTAGTAAAGCTAATGTGACTGAAGGTGACCGTGTATTGATACTTGCCGGAGCTGGTGGTGTTGGTCACTTAGCCGTGCAAATTGCAGTTGCGACCAAAGCAGAAGTGTTTACCACCTGTAGTGAACGAAATTTGGACTACCTCGCTACTTTAGGTGCACACGCAGTGAACTATCAATTTGCACCAGTGTCAGAACGTGTTGAAGATGTGGATGTTTTGATTGATCTTGTTGGTGGCGATGCCGCTTTAGACGCACTCAAATGCCTGACAGATAACGCTCGAGTCATTACTGTTCCAACGATTACTGCAGAACTGATTTGTGAAAAAGCCAAGCTACTTGGTTTTGAAGCCAGCGGTATGTTAGTCGAACCTGACCGTGAACAACTTGACACTTTGTTGTACATGGTTGGCGTTGGGCTGTTAAAAACTGAAGTACAACACGTCTATCCGATGACCGATGTTATTGAAGCTCACAAACAAGTTGAATCGGGGCGGACGCGAGGCAAGATCTTGCTTGATATGACATGTTAGAGGCATTTAATGCTGCCTTTGAAAACTTAGCTTTATGGTTTTCTGACTCCGCATTGTGGGTGCTATTCATTACTGGTTTTCTTAGTGCCACTCTATTGCCGGGTGGCTCTGAAGCTGGATTGATTGCCACCTTATCGTTAAACCAATACTCGGTTTCTTCCATCATTATTGTTGCCACCATTGGTAATACCTTGGGCGGTCTCACCAACTATTGGTTGGGTTTGTGGATTCCAAATAGAACTCAGGATGAGAAGCATGGGCATACCGCATTGAAGTGGCTGTCCAAATACGGGTATTGGGGATTGTTTTTTAGTTGGTTGCCAGTGATTGGCGACCCGCTATGTTTAGCGGCAGGATGGTTAAGGATGAAATTTCTGCCGTGTTTGGTTCTTATATTTTTAGGCAAAGCCGCAAGGTATAGCTTGTTGGCCGCCATCTATCTCGGTTTATTTTAAGGAAAGCGCATGAGAATGTTTTGGGTTAGCGCGTGTTCACTATTAGTGATCACGGGCTGTGCATCAAACTCCCCTGTATCATCATTGCCTGATGGAGTTACTTTCGTAGAGTCATCAAAAGCGGAAGAAGGCAAAGTGAAAATTCCATACCAGAAGTATCAGTTGGACAATGGTTTGACGGTCATTCTGGCACCTGAAGCGTCGGATCCACTTGTACACGTTGATGTGACATATCACGTTGGTTCGGCACGTGAAGAAATTGGCAAATCTGGTTTTGCTCACTTCTTCGAGCATATGATGTTCCAAGGTTCTGAGAACGTTGGTGACCAAGAGCACTTTAAGATCATTACAGAAGCTGGCGGTACACTAAACGGCACGACTAACCGTGACCGCACGAACTACTTTGAAACTGTTCCTGCTAATCAGTTAGAAAAAATGTTGTGGCTTGAGTCAGACCGCATGGGCTTTTTGCTCGATGCCGTCTCACAGCATAAGTTTGAAATTCAACGCTCAACAGTTAAAAACGAACGCGCGCAGCGTTATGACAACCGTCCTTATGGTTTGATTTGGGAACGCATGGCAGAAGCGCTGTACCCAGAAGGTCATCCATACTCGTGGCAAACGATCGGTTACGTTGAAGATCTTGACCGCGTTGATGTGAACGATCTGAAAGCCTTCTTCCTGCGTTGGTATGGTCCAAACAACGCAGTACTAACCATTGGTGGTGATATCGATGTTGAGCAAACATTAGCGTGGGTGAATAAGTACTTTGGTTCAATCCCTCGCGGACCTGAAGTGGAAAATGCACCTAAGCAGCCTGCAAAGCTAGCAGAAAGCAAGTTCATCACCTTAGAAGATCGTATCCAGCAACCAATGGTTATGGTGGCATGGCCGACAACCTACAATGGCGAAGCCACTCAAGCGTCACTTGATACTCTATCAAGCGTGTTAGGTAGTGGTACTAACAGCGTGCTTTACCAAGACCTAGTAAAAACACAAAAAGCAGTAGATGCAGGTTCTTTCCATGACTGTGCTGAGCTTTCTTGTAATTTTTACGTCTACGCGATGGGTGATTCTGGTGATAAAGGCGACCTCACCAAGCTATATGATGAGCTGATGACATCGTTGGGTAAGTTTGCGAAGGACGGGGTGACGAAAGATCGTTTGGAGCAACTTAAAGGTCAATCTGAAGCCGATGCGATTTTCGCTTTAGAAAGTGTGAAAGGTAAAGTGACACAGCTAGCGTCGAATCAAACTTTCTTCGGCAAGCCAGATTTGATTGAGGAACAGCTTGAGCAACTTCGTGCTGTAACGCCTGAGTCGGTAGAAAAAGCATACAGTGATTTTATTCAAGGTAAGAACAAGGTCACCTTGAGTGTTGTGCCAAAAGGTAAAACAGAGCTTGCTGTGAAACCAGCGACATTCGTGACACCAAAACGCACTCTTCCTGAGTATGAAAAAATCTCAGACGATCAATTGGCTTACCGCCGAGCAACTGACAACTTTGACCGTTCTATTCAACCACCTGTGGGGGCGCCTGTTGAGGCAACCATGCCGAAGTTGTATGACATCCACTTCAACAATGGTTCTGAGTTGTTGGGTACAGTAAGCAGTGAAACACCAACCGTCACCATGCAGTTTAGTTTACCTGCTGGAACACGTTTCGTTGAAGCTGGTAAGGAAGGTTTGGCTCAACTGACTGCCGCTATGCTGCAAGAAGGAACAACCAAACGTTCGGTAGAAGAGATTCAAGCTGAACTTGATAAGTTAGGTAGTGTTATTTCTGTCGATGCGACAGGTTACACAACAGACATTAGTGTTTCCGCCCTGAAGAAAAATCTAGCGCCAACACTTAAGATTGTCGAAGAGATGTTGTTGTCTCCGGCATTTAAGCAAGAAGACTTTGACCGAGTTAAGACGCAAGCGTTAGAAGGCTTGGTGTATGAGCATCAAAAACCAAGTTGGATGGCGTCGCAAGCTAGTCGTCAAGTATTGTACGGAGATTCTATTTTTGCTCGTCCAAAAGATGGCACCAAAGCGGGGCTCCAAGCCCTGACTCTCGATGACGTGCGTGATTTCTATGCGAAGCACTACACACCTCAAAGTGCGCAAATTATAGCGGTTGGTGATATCAGCAAAGCTGACGTTGAGAAACAATTGTCGTTTTGGGCAAATTGGGAAGATGAAGCGGCACCTTTGTATGCCCCTCAAGCCATTGCTCCGCTAGGTCCACAAAAAGTTCATTTGGTGGATAAGCCAGGAGCTCCGCAAAGTGTGGTCATGATGGTCCGTCAAGGCATGCCTTATGATGCGACGGGAGATTTCTATCTGGGTCAGTTAGCAAACTTCAACTTAGCCGGTAACTTTAACAGTCGTATCAACCAAAACCTTCGTGAAGACAAAGGCTACACTTATGGTGCCTATGGCTATTTCTCTGGAAATGTAGAAACGGGTTCTGTTGTATTTACAGCGCAAGTGCGTGCGGATTCGACCATTGCCTCTATTGTAGAAATGGAGAATGAGTTGAATGAGTTCTCACAATCGGGCATGACTGAAGATGAATTGAAATTTATGCGCCAAGCAGTCGGTCAAAAAGATGCACTGAAATATGAGACGCCTACACAGAAAAGCAAACTCATCAGTGATATTTTGAAATACAACTTAGACAAAGACTACTTACAGCAACGAAACGCTATTGTTGAGACTGTCGACAAACAGACTCTCAACGCTCTAGCACAGAAATGGTTCGACCCGAATGACTACCAGATAGTTGTTGTCGGGGACGCGAAATCCCTTCGCCCTCAACTAGAAAAGTTAGGGAAAGACGTGGAAGAGCTTGAAATCATTCGATAGAGTACACATTTAATAGCGGAGAGGAGACTCTCCGCTATTCGTTTCTAACTAGATAAATGACTTTTTGATGGGTTATTTATCTAGATGGATTATATATCAACAACTTAGCTTTCACTTGCCACGCTTGGCGAGTGTCCTGCTCCCAATATAAGCGAACCTCATTTTGACTGATTTTGCTGCGCGACTAAAACAAGTTGCATCAAACCCAGAAGTATTTAAGCAGTTTGGACGCGGTGTTGAGCGAGAAACTTTGCGCTATCGTCAGGATGGACACCTAGCAACAACACCTCATCCCGAGGGTTTGGGCTCAGCGTTCACAAACAAATGGATTACGACCGACTTTTCAGAATCTCTGCTGGAGTTCATTACTCCTGTATCGCACGAGATCCCTGAATTAATGGGGCAGTTGAAAGATATCCATCACTTCACTCAAACCAAAATGGGTGAAGAGAAAATGTGGCCACTTTCAATGCCATGTTACGTGGGCTCGGAGGATGATATTCAGCTGGCACAATATGGCTCATCGAACTCAGCTAAAATGAAAACGCTTTACCGTGAAGGTCTAAAACGCCGCTACGGTAGCCTGATGCAAATTATCTCGGGCGTGCATTTTAACTTCTCTTTTCCTGAATCATTCTGGGACGCTTTGCATGGTGAACAAGATGAAGAAGCACGCCAAGAAACGAAATCTGCTGCGTACTTTGCGCTGATTCGTAACTACTACCGTTTTGGCTGGATGATTCCGTACTTCTTTGGGGCGTCACCAGCACTTTGTGGTTCATTCATTCAAGGTCGTGAAACTGACCTACCATTTGAGAAAGTTGGCGGCACTCTATACTTGCCTAAAGCGACGTCGCTGCGCCTAAGTGATCTCGGTTACACCAACAGCGCACAAAGCGTACTTAAGATTGGCTTTAACTCTATCGAGCAGTATCTTGATGGTCTAGACGATGCAATTCGTCACCCATCGGAAGAGTTTGCTCAGATTGGGGTAAAAGTGGATGGTCAATACCGTCAACTTAACTCGAACATTCTGCAAATTGAAAACGAACTGTACGCGCCAATTCGTCCTAAACGTGTAACTAAGAGTGGTGAAAAACCTTCTGAAGCGCTTAAACGTGGCGGTGTAGAGTACATTGAAGTTCGTTCGCTAGACGTGAACCCGTTCAGCGCCGTTGGTGTGAGTGAAGAGCAGGTTCGCTTCCTTGATCTATTCCTTACTTGGGCGGCACTTTCAGATTCTGACCCAATGGACAACTGTGAGCTTGAATGCTGGCGTGACAACTGGAACAAGGTCATTGTGTCTGGTCGTGAGAAAGGTTTGATGCTACAAATCGGTTGCCAAGGTGAGCGCCTGTCTCTACAAGACTGGGCACATCGTGTGTTTGCTGACCTTCGTCAGATTGCGGTTGAAATGGACTCGGTTGCTGGTGGAAATGCGTACCAAGCAGTTTGTGACAAACTTGAGTCTTGGATTGATGAGCCAGAGCTAACCATTTCTGGTCAGTTGCTTGAGCTGACAAAAGAGCATGGTGGTTTAGGTAAAGTGGGTTGTGCGCTTGGCATGAAATTCCGCGAAGAAAACCTAGCACACAACTATGAACAATATTCAGCCGATGCAATGGAAACGGAAGTTGCAACATCGGTAGAGAAACAAAAACAAGCAGAGCAAAGTGATACTCTATCGTTCGATGATTTCCTAGAAGATTACTTTGCTTACTTAAAACAATAACCAGCAGTAAGGGCAGGGATTGGACATTAAGCCGTTAGTGGTGTCTGTGCTTGGGAGCGTGATGTTAGCCGGTTGTGCAACTGCGCCCCCAAAACAACAAGATAACCTATGTGAAATATTCCGAGAAAAATCCGGTTGGTACGAAGATGCCAAAGACATGGAAGAAGAGTGGGGCACACCGATAAATGTTGCCATGGCGATCATTAAGCAAGAAAGTAGCTTTCGTCATGATGCTCGACCGCCAAAAGATTACATTCTCGGTTTTATTCCATGGGGACGTGTCAGCAGTGCTTACGGTTATGCTCAAGCTCAAGACCCTGCTTGGGAAGATTTTCAAAAAGCGACAGGACAAGGTGGTTCACGCACCAATTTTGACGATTCAATGATGTTTGTCGGTTGGTATACCCATGAGACTCGTCGTCAATTAGGCATTTCGTTATGGGACCCTTACAACCAGTATCTTGCGTACCATGAAGGACGTGGTGGCTATAAGCGTGGGACCTATAAAAGCAAACCTAGCTTAGTTAAAGTTGCAAGACGCGTGGAGCAAACCGCCAAGACTTATGGCTGGCAGCTGAAGCAATGTCGTCAGGAATTAGAAGACAACAGCAGCTGGTTCTTTTAGTCTCCCCCCTAATAGTCAGAGGGGAAATGAACAGAAATAATGACCAATACGTGTAAGTATTGGAGGTTACAATCAGGAGAGATGTAATGCCTTTATTAGACAGTTTTACCGTAGACCACACACGTATGCATGCGCCAGCAGTTCGTGTGGCTAAAACGATGCAAACTCCAAAGGGAGACACCATCACAGTATTTGACTTACGTTTTACTGCACCGAACAAAGACATCCTTTCTGAGAAGGGAATTCACACTTTAGAGCATTTGTACGCTGGCTTTATGCGCAACCACTTAAACGGTGATAGCGTTGAGATCATCGATATCTCACCAATGGGTTGCCGTACCGGTTTTTACATGAGCTTGATTGGTACGCCTTCAGAGCAGCAAGTGGCGGATGCTTGGGTTGCAGCAATGG
This sequence comes from Vibrio sp. MMH1-50, assembly GCF_022347645.1. Classification (NCBI taxonomy): domain Bacteria; kingdom Pseudomonadati; phylum Pseudomonadota; class Gammaproteobacteria; order Vibrionales; family Vibrionaceae; genus Vibrio; species Vibrio sp. MMH1-50. The sequence continues at coordinate 252,966 of NZ_JAKRGG010000003.1, read as the reverse complement.
AAGACGTATTGAAAGTAGAAAGTCAAAACAAGATCCCTGAGCTGAATGAATACCAATGTGGTACAGCTGCAATGCACTCTTTAGATGAGGCAAAGCAAATCGCGAAAAACATTCTAGAAGCGGGCGTTGCAGTCAATAAGAATGATGATTTGGCACTGCCAGAATCTATGCTGAAAGAGTTACGTATCGACTAACTTAGCGTTGAGTTTAGATCTCTGAAAACAAAAAAATAGCCTGACACTGTCAGGCTATTTTTTGTTGATTAGAATATTCAAAGTGGTGAAGTTAACTGCTCTTCTTGAGCTTTGGGTACACCTTCACCAGCTTGATGCGGTTCTCTTCAATATCGACAATTTCCATTGGATGTCCGGCAACTTGCACACTCAAGTGGCTTTCAGGAATGTCTTCTAAATGCTCTAGAATCAGACCGTTCAAAGTGCGTGGACCATCGGTTGGTAGTTTCCATTTCAAGCCTTTGTTGATGTCACGAATGTTGGCGCTACCTTCAATTAGGAAGCTGCCATCACCTTGAGGAGTAATCTCTTCTGACAAGCTTGGTGCAATGGAAGTCGTAAATTCACCAACAATTTCTTCTAAGATATCTTCCAAAGTGACGAGACCATTAATGTCACCATACTCATCGACAATCAAACCGATACGCTGCTTGTTACGCTGGAATTTCAACATCTGCACATTCAGTGGCGTACCTTCTGGGATGTAGTACACCTCATCAGCAGCGCGGAGTAGTGTTTCTTTGTTGAATTCATTCTTCTCTAGCATTAATCGGTATGCTTCACGTAGGCGCAGCATACCAACGACTTCATCAATCTGATCACGGTACAACACAATGCGACCATGAGGAGAGTGAGTAAGCTGACGGACGATAGATTTCCAATCATCATTGATGTCGATCCCTGTGATCTCATTGCGTGGCACCATGATGTCGTTAACGGTGACGTGTTCTAGATCCAGAATCGATACCAGCATGTCTTGGTGACGACGAGGGATAAGACCGCCTGCTTCATTAACGACGGTGCGCAGTTCTTCTGAGCTTAGATGATCTTCTGTGGTGTGGTCGGCTTTCACACCAATCAAACGGATAAAACCGTTAGTAATGAAGTTCACTAACCTCACCAGAGGTGACAGAATTTTCATTAGAATGGTGAGGAGAATGCTGCTCGCGTAAGAGACGCGCTCAGGGTAAAGCGAGGCGATGGTCTTCGGTGTGACTTCTGCAAACACAAGGACAACCATGGTGAGTGCGCCAGTGGCAATCGCAACCCCTAAGTCTCCGTATAACCGCATACCTAAAATGGTCGCGATGGCAGACGCGAGAATATTGACGAGGTTGTTACCGATAAGAATAAGACCAATCAGTCGATCTGGGCGGTCTAGTAGTTTTTCGACTCGCTTCGCCCCTTTATGCCCATTATTGGCTAAGTGCTTTAAGCGGTATCGGTTCAAAGACATCATCCCTGTTTCTGAACCGGAGAAGTAACCTGATATGACGATAAGACACGCGAGTAGCGCAAATAAGATACCCGTAGATATGTCGTCCAAAACGCTGCTGTTCCTTGTATGTGTTTGGTTAATTTATGACCGAGCTTGGTCATTAAGTCAATGCAATAAGGGTTACTCTATTTTATTTGCCCTTTAATATAAAGGATAAGGAGCCCTAGGCTCCTTATTAATTGCATTTTATAGATGGAGAACATCAACTTAAGATGATTTCTTTTACAAAGCGACTACCGAAGTACGCTAAGGTTAACAAGGTCGCCCCTGCTACCGCGAACCATGTCACTTTCTTGCCTCGCCAGCCTTTCTGGTAATGCCCCCAAAGTAGAATTGAGTACACAACCCAAGCGATGAAAGAAAGGATACCTTTATGAGCTTTTCCTTGAGCAAACATGTCTTGTACAAAAACAAAACCAGTAATCAAGGTTCCCGTTAGGAGCAAGTTACCAATCAAAATAATCTTGAACAGTTGACGCTCTACCATCATCAAAGGTGGCAAATTCGGATTAATTGCTAACGACTTCTTGGCTTTTAGTTTGTGGTCGAGCCACGCAAGTTGCAGTGCGTATAGGGCACCGATAGTTAAAGTTGCGTAGGAAAAGAGCGCAAAGGAAATGTGTATAAGTAGCTTAGGGTCGTTCTCTAAATGCTTAATAAAAGTGCTTGGTAAGAAAGTAGCAGCAGTTAAATTGATGGCAGCAAAGCTATAAACCACAGGAAGAAGGAACCACAAGCGGTTCTTCAGCATCGCAACGCTCATCACCAGTGAGATAATAAAGCTGATAAGAGAGGCGACATTAAGAATGCTGAGGTTTTGCCCTGAACCGTCGAAAATCAGATCACTCAGAATCCAAGCGTGAAAAACCAACGCACATGCCGCGCTGGCAAATACGGTTTTCGCTTTAATTCCTGACTGTTGAGAGAGTCCGGGAATGATGGTCGCAATTGCCAGAACGTAAAGAATGGCGGCTGCGATGGCAATTAAGCTATCCATGAATCTTAAGAGTTATTGTGCACAATGGTGAAAATTATACCTTGCATTACTCTTTGGGGCTATGGGCTATGCCTCATCAATCACGAGAGATGAGATATTGAAATTAACGAGTTAGCCCTCAAGTTAAGGATAAGAGCCGTGTTCGGGTATGACTGTGACGTTGGCTAAGGTATACTCACACTAATTAATCGCCATTTTAGCGAAGAGACAAAGATGTTTGAGAATTTAACGGATCGATTATCCAAAACGCTGAAGAATATCAGTGGTAAAGGTCGTCTGACCGAAGACAACATTAAAGAAACCCTACGTGAAGTACGCATGGCACTATTGGAAGCGGACGTTGCGCTTCCTGTTGTACGTGAATTTGTAAACCGCGTTAAAGAAAAAGCGGTAGGTGTAGAAGTTTCTAAATCCCTAACGCCGGGTCAAGAGTTCATCAAGATCGTTCAAGCTGAGCTTGAAGCGGTAATGGGTGAATCTAATGAAGCACTGAACCTAGCAGCGCAGCCGCCAGCAGTGCTTTTGATGGCGGGTCTACAAGGTGCGGGTAAAACTACATCGGTAGGTAAGCTATCTAAGCTTCTAAAAGAGCGTGATAAGAAGAAAGTTTTGGTTGTGTCTGCCGACGTTTACCGTCCTGCAGCGATCAAGCAGCTAGAAACCCTAGCATCAGACATCGGTGTCGATTTCTTCCCATCTTCACCAGATCAAAAGCCACTTGATATTGCTAATGCAGCAATTGACCACGCAAAGAAGAAATTCTACGACGTATTAATTGTCGATACCGCTGGTCGTTTGGCTATCGATGAAGAAATGATGGGTGAGATTAAAGATCTTCACTCAGCGATTAACCCGGTTGAAACACTGTTCGTTGTTGATGCAATGACAGGTCAAGATGCGGCGAACACAGCAAAAGCATTCGGTGATGCACTACCACTAACTGGTGTGATTCTGACTAAAGTGGATGGTGATGCACGTGGTGGTGCGGCGCTATCAGTTCGTCACATTACGGGTAAGCCAATCAAATTCCTAGGTGTTGGTGAAAAAACCGACGCACTAGAACCATTCCACCCAGATCGTGTTGCATCGCGTATTCTTGGTATGGGTGACGTACTGTCACTTATCGAAGACCTACAACGTAATGTTGACCAAGACAAAGCAGAGAAACTAGCGAAGAAGTTCAAAGAGAAGAAAGGCTTCGACCTTGAAGACTTCCGTGAACAGCTCGGTCAAATGCAGAACATGGGTGGTATGATGGGCATGCTAGATAAGCTACCAGGTATGTCCCAACTGCCATCAGACGTTAAAGACAAAGTCGATGACAAAATGTTTAAGCAAATGGAAGCGATCATCAGCTCAATGACGATGAAAGAGCGTCAACGTCCTGAAATCATCAAAGGTTCGCGTAAAAAGCGTATCGCTGCTGGCTCTGGTGTTCAGGTTCAAGATGTTAACCGTCTACTGAAACAATTCACCCAAATGCAGAAGATGATGAAGAAAATGCAGAAGGGCGGCATGAAAGGCATGATGCGTAACATGCAAGGCATGATGGGTGGCATGGGTGGAGGCGGTGGCTTCAACCCATTTGGTCGTTAAACGATTGCCTAGACTTTAGTTTCAGGGTGTTAGCTACGTCACAAACTTGGATTTCAATTTATGTTGGTGAAAAAGTAACTAAACCCCTTGCATTGCTCCGGGATAAGAGTAAAATTCCGGAGCTTTATTTTGGCACGAGACCCCAGATTATTCAGTTTTTTGGATGATTGTTGGGGTTAATTTTATTTTTGAGAAAGCAAAGAGGACGACATGGTAACCATTCGTTTGGCACGTCACGGCGCTAAGAAGCGTCCATTTTATCAAATCGTAGTAGCGGACAGCCGCAACGCTGCAACTGGCCGTTTCATCGAGAAAGTTGGTTTCTTTAACCCAACTGCACAAGGTCAAGAAGAAGGTCTACGTCTAGACCTAGACCGCGTTAACCACTGGGTTGGTCAAGGCGCGTCTCTATCTGACCGCGTTGCTAAGCTAGTTAAAGACGCTCAAAAAGCGGCTTAATTTTTACTTTAGAAGTAGAAACTAGTTTATGTCGATGAAAGGTAAAGAAACAATGAGCAACGAAAAGATTGTTGTAGGCAAGTTTGGTGCTACTTACGGCATTCGTGGTTGGCTTAAAGTTTTTTCCTACACAGACAATGCTGAAAGCATTTTCGATTACAGCCCTTGGTTTATTAACCAAAAGGGTACGTGGGTTGAGTTCAAAGTAGAAAGCTGGAAGCGCCATAACAAAGGTATGGTGGCTAAGCTTGAAGGTCTGGAAGTTCGTGAAGACGCACACTTACTGACGAACTTTGAGATTGCTATTGACCCTGCGGTACTACCTGAATTGTCAGAAGATGAGTTCTACTGGCGTGAATTGTTTGGGATGCAAGTAGTAACCACTAAAGGTTACGATCTCGGTGTCGTATCTGACATTCTAGAAACTGGCTCAAACGATGTTCTGGTTGTTAAAGCAAATCTAAAAGATGCTTTCGGGCAAAAGGAACGATTAATCCCGTTCCTTGAAGAGCAAGTGATCATCAAAGTTGATCGCGAAGCTCAACGGATCGAAGTTGACTGGGATCCTGGATTCTAATCTCCAAAATTACAGAGCGAGATAAACATGTGGGTTGGCGTTATTAGCCTTTTTCCTGAAATGTTCCGTTCTGTTACTGATTTTGGGGTAACAGGTCAAGCGGTTAAAAAAGGTCTTTTGTCGATTGAGACTTGGAATCCTCGTGATTTCACTCATGACAAACATCGCACTGTCGATGACCGACCTTACGGTGGTGGTCCTGGTATGTTAATGATGGTTCAGCCTTTGCGCGATGCCATTCATACCGCGAAAGCAGCCTCACCGGGTAAGACGAAAGTCATTTACCTTTCTCCTCAAGGTCGTAAGCTCGACCAGAAAGGCGTTGAAGAACTGGCAACGAATGAGAATTTACTTCTGATTTGTGGTCGTTACGAAGGGGTAGATGAGCGCATCATTCAATCTGAAGTCGACGAAGAATGGTCGATTGGGGATTTTGTGATGACGGGTGGTGAGATACCTGCCATGACGTTAATCGATTCTGTCTCTCGGTTTGTTCCGGGTGTACTAGGGGATTTCGCGTCAGCAGAGGAAGATTCTTTTGCAAATGGTTTGTTAGATTGCCCTCACTATACGCGTCCAGAAGTATTGGATGACAAAGAAGTACCAGCGGTACTGATGTCAGGCAATCACAAGGACATTCGTCAATGGCGACTAAAACAGTCGCTGGGCCGAACTTGGCTTAGAAGACCAGAGCTCCTGGAAAACCTAGCTCTGACTGACGAACAGGAACAATTACTTGCTGAGTTCATTAGTGAACATAGTGCAAAGTAACCTAATTTATTTAGTATCAGTTTATTCTAGGAATTTAAAAAATGAGTAACATCATCAAGGCTCTTGAAGAAGAGCAAATGAAATCAGACCTACCTAAATTTGCACCAGGTGACACTGTTGTAGTTCAGGTTAAAGTTAAAGAAGGTGACCGTGAGCGTCTACAGGCTTTCGAAGGCGTTGTAATCGCAATCCGTAACCGTGGTCTTCACTCTGCTTTCACTGTACGTAAGATCTCTAACGGTGAAGGTGTTGAGCGTACGTTCCAAACACACTCTCCAATCGTTGATAGCATCGAAGTTAAACGCCGTGGTGCAGTACGTCGTGCCAAGTTGTACTACCTACGTGAGCGTTCTGGTAAGTCTGCTCGTATCAAAGAGAAACTTGCTAAGAAGTAATGCTATAACTAGCGTTCTCATAGTAAACGGAGCCCATTTGGGCTCCGTTTTTTTATGCGCGAAAAAGGACGTTATGCTTCGAGAGTCAGGAATACTTGCTCTGATATAGTAGAGCGCTTCGGTTAGTGAGCGGCATTTGTCCTACGAGAGAGTAAAAAAGGGATCCCCAACTCGCTCGTTCCTCGCTCTTGAGGATGACGAATAAAAAACAAATAAATGAACTCAAACAACGTTACTCCCGAAAGCGACGAATGCGCATTGTCGGAATCTCTCTTTCGGCGTAATAAAAAACAAAAAGGGCCGATGTTCTCACATCAACCCTTCTTTTTATTCTCGAAGCGTGGTGCTCTCGTTTCTGAGTTCTAGCTTCTTAGTATTGGTCTTCAGACCAACCATCACTGTCCGACATATCTGGTGCGCCAGGAATGGTATTTTCTTCGTCAGCCCATTCGCCAAAATCAATCATTTGGCACTGTTTGCTACAGAAAGGGCGGTGAGGACTTTGCTCTCCCCACTCTACGTCGGCACCACATTGTGGGCATGGAACGACTGTAATTTTAGACATCGTCATTCGTCCTATTTATTCGGTGTTCAAAGGTGTTATGGCAATAGTAGTGCGAGTTGCGCTTAGCTACAAACAGCGAGTTCAAACTCAACGTCTTGAGTACAAGCTTGACCGCTTTCAAAAGCCATGAATTTGATGGCAAAACGGTTTTTATGACCCGAGATCATCGGGTAGACACCGTATTCCATTGGAATGTGTAAACGCAGGATGTTGGCTTCGTCCGCGTCGCTTTGGAAGAATCCAGTGCGAGCGATTTGTGCTTTGAAATGTCCTGTTTCGCGAGTCAGCTTGAGCCAGAGTGCTAAGGCATCAGACAAAGGTTTTAAACTCGCTTGCCACTGTTCTGCATCGTGTTTTTTACGCTCAATAGGTAAATGAAGCCAGTAGTGCAACGCAGGAAGATCAAAACAACATGACCCTCCAGGTAAGTTAAAGCGTTGGCGAATTGAACTTAAGAAGCGATCTTCTTTAAGTGCCTGACCAAAACGCTCAGCAGTCATCAGTTGGCTATGGACCACGTCGATCTCTTTTAAGAGTTCGCTAAGGGCTTGCTGATCGACACCATCGACATTAAGCCAATTGCGATAAGCTAAACGTTGCTTTTCAAGATCTTTTGCCAGTTCGCTTTTTAATTGAATTTGCTCAAAGATCTCGATCATATCAAAGAGTGCACGGAAGAACAGTTGATACTGATGATTGTCAGCAAAACCAGAGGCTAGGTGAGCCTGACGCAACAAAGACTCAACTCTTAAATAAATGCGAGTTTTTTCATTTAGCGGATGTTCAAATTTGTGCGTGGTCATCGACAGTAGCCTTGGTGAGTTTCATTCCTATTTTCGCAGATTTTTCTTACACATGGCTAGGTACTTTTCGTGTAAATCTGTGATTTGAAGCAAAAGATCTGGGTCATCTGGATTATTCTTAACCACATCATCAGCCAGAGCAAGTCGTTGTTCACGAGATGCTTGAGATGCCAAGATAGCTTTTGCTTGCTCTTCGCTCACGTTATCGCGTTTCACCGTTCTTGAGATCTGGGTTTGTGGCTCGACATCAACGACAAGTACACGATCGCACAAACTATCGAGCTTGTTTTCTACCAATAAAGGTACAACTAAAAGAGCGTAGTCTGATGTGACTTGCTCCAAGTCTTCGATCATCTTTTCGCGAATCATTGGGTGCAATAACCCATTCACCCATGCTTTCTCTTCTGGGTTAGAGAAGATTTTTTCTCTCAATTTGGCTCTATCAAGTGTTTGATCATCTCGGACAATATCAGTGCCAAAGTGCTCAATGATGGCATTAAGTCCAGGTGTGCCTGGCTCTACGACTTCACGAGCCACAATATCAGCGTCAACGATGTCTATTTTGAACTGCTGTTTGAATAGGTTTGCCACGGTGGTTTTGCCGCTCGCAATACCGCCGGTTAGGCCAATAACAAAAGCCATTTACACTCCTAGAATCGACGTAAAGTACCAGTTGAGGATTTGATTGCCCCAAATTAGGCTCACCCATCCTGCAATTGCAAGGTAAGGGCCAAAAGGAAAGGCTTTTTCGATACCTTGCTTTTGCAAGCGCAGCTGGATAAGACCAAAAATGACGCCTACTACCGAAGAAAGTAAAATGATCATCGGCAGAGATTGCCAGCCCAGCCAAGCTCCTAATGCAGCAAGGAGTTTAAAGTCGCCATAGCCCATTCCCTCTTTGCCTGTGAGGAGTTTGAATAACCAATAAACACTCCAAAGACATAAGTAGCCTGCCATTGCTCCAATAATAGAATCTTGAAGACTTACATGGCTGATACCGGCAAGAGCAAGAGCAATACCCGCCCACATCAATGGCAGTGTGAGTTGGTCTGGCAGCAACATGGTATCAAGGTCGATAAATGTGGCAGCAATCAATACAAAGGTAAAGAAAACCAGCGCCACAGTGAAGTAGCTAAAACCGAAATGAAAAGCGATAAAACCCGAACAAAAAGCGGTAAGCAGTTCGATAAGAGGGTAACGGGCACTGATAGGTGATTGGCAGTTGTGGCATTTACCTTTTAGTAATAGCCAACTAATCACAGGGATATTGTCTCTAATGCGGATATGTGTACCGCATTGCTGACAAGATGAACGTGGCACGCTTAAGGTTAATGTCTCTTTTGGTGGCTCGATCTTGTATTCAGGGAATGATTCAGCACACTCGCGTCGCCATTCTAGTTCCATGATCTTAGGTAAACGGTAAATAACTACGTTGAGGAAACTACCCACGATCAAACCAAAAATAGCGGTAAATACAACGAATAGCCATGGGTAGTACTGGAATACTTCCATATCAGTCTCTTGAGCGGTAAATCAAACGAGCAAGGTGCTGTTTTGATAGAATTAATTTGCTAAAGGATCATTCTATCCCAATACGCTCATCAAGTTAAAGATTGGTAAGTACATTGCTGTCACCAAACCACCGACAACGACACCCAGAAAAACAATGATCAACGGTTCCAAAATCTTACTGAGGTTGTCGACGGTGTTATCGACTTCGAACTCATAAATAGCGGCTATCTTGTTGAGCATGTCATCTAAGCGACCTGACTCTTCACCAATCATGACCATTTGCAATACCAATTCTGGGAAGACGTTACAGTTACGCATGGCAATGTACATTGGCATACCAGCGGCAGTATCTCGATATACCTCTTCGATTGCCAATTGATAGTGCATGTTACCAGAGGTTTTTGAGGTAGTTTTCAAGGCGGTTAGGATAGGAATACCTGCGCTAAAACTGGTCGCCAAAGTACGACTAAACTTCGCAATGGCAGCTTTGGATAAAACTGGTCCTAAAATAGGTACTCTTAAACTCGACCGTGCAGTCAAAAGACGAAATGAGTCGGAGCGTTGTGACATGATTTTGCCAGAAATGAGTAAGCTCACAAAGCTCAGCCCAATGAAGGGACCCCAATTTTGGGTCCAAGCAGAAAGGTTGAGTACCATCTGGGTGAAGGCGGGTAATTCGGCACCAAAACCTGTAAACATTTTTTCAAACTCAGGAATAACCTTTGTCAGCATTAAATAAGAAACCCCAAGTGCTACTAATACCACCATCGCCGGGTAAATGAGCGCTTTAATAACCTTTGCACGCAACTGCTCGCTTTTTTCTCGGTAGGTTGCCAGACGCTCAAAGACTTGGGATAAGTTACCGGACTGCTCACCTGTTGCTATTAAGTCGGTGTAAAGTGGATCAAAGTGCGTGCTAGCGGTACGCATGGCTTTCGACATCGGTGTCCCTGCTTCTACCGCTCGCGTCACACTCATTAGGATCGATTTCATTTCAGCTTTTTTATGGTTCTCTGAAACTAACTTGAGTGCCTGAACAATAGGGACGCCAGTCATCAACATGGTGGCGATTTGACGAGTAAACACCGTAATGTCTTTGCCTTTTACTCGATGACTTATCTTGGTGATAAAAGAAATACTGCCTTTTTTGAGTTTTTTTATCTTGATGTGCTGAGCATCAAGGCGCTCTCTTACCTCGACCTCTGTCATTGCGAGCACATTACCAGAGGTTTTTTTACCCGAGCTATTAATGCCTTTCCAACGGTAGTTCTTAAGTTGTGGAGCGATGGTTTTCATAGTGTAAGTAACTGCCTAATAAAATCTGAGAAGTTAAAAATAGAGAACGCGTTGCAGCTCACTAAAGCTGGTGACGCCTTGTTTGAGCTTTTCAATGCCGGACATTTGTAGAGTCTGCATACCATTGGCAATCGCTAGCTTTTCTAATTCGTGTACTGAAGCGCCTTTGATGAGCGCATTTGATAGGGATTCATCAAACTTCATCACTTCGTAAATGCCAGTGCGACCAGAGTATCCTTGGGTGCATTCGTTACAACCATCAGGATTCGCTTGGAAGATATCTTCAGTGCTGGTAATTCCAATATGTTGAAGTTGGCTGTTAGGTTCTTGAGTTTGTCTGCAATGTGGACAAAGCTTTCGTGCTAAACGCTGAGCGATGATCAAGCTAAGAGAGGATGCGAGGTTAAAGCTTTCTACCCCCATATTTGATAAGCGAATGACCGTCTCGGCGGCGGAGTTGGTATGCAGGGTAGAAAGGACTAAGTGCCCGGTTTGTGACGCTTTGATCGCGATTTCTGCCGTGTCGAGATCTCGGATCTCACCCACCATGACTACATCGGGATCTTGACGCAAGAAAGAGCGAAGCGCTTCTGCAAAGCCAAAGCCGATCTTAGGTTGAACTTGAACTTGGTTAATGCCGGGTAAGTTGATCTCAACGGGGTCTTCAGCGGTGGAAATGTTAATCTCGGTTTTATTGAGAATGCTCAAACCAGTGTAAAGAGAAACCGTTTTGCCGCTGCCCGTTGGTCCTGTCATTAGGATCATGCCTTGTGGGCGGCGCAGTGCTTCTAAATACAATTGCTTTTGATGATCGCTGTATCCGAGTTTATTGATATCTAATGCTGCAGAACTGCTGTCGAGCAAACGCAGTACGATTTTCTCCCCAAACAGAGTTGGCAGCGTGGAGACTCGCATGTCAATCGCGGTGTCTTGGTTTAATTTGAGCTTGATGCGACCATCCTGTGGTAAACGGCGCTCAGCGATATCAAGCTTAGATAGGATCTTTATTCGGGCTGAGAGGCGACGGCTTAAATGGCTCGGAGGCTGCTGAATTTCGATCAAGATGCCATCGCAACGCAAACGCACTCGGTACATGTTTTCATAGGGCTCGAAGTGAATATCGGAAGCCCCTTTACGAACGGCATCGAGCAGAATTTGGTTAATATAACGACTAACAGGCGATTCATCTTGGCTGAGATCTTCAATGTTCTCAATTTCGTCCTCACCAATATCAACGAGACCTGCCAGTTCATCTTGGTTGATTTCTTTAAGACCGGACTTTTCTTGACCGAGTGCACGACCATATAAACGACGAATGGCTGCGGTGAGTTCTTTAAAATCCGCCAGAACAAGCTCGACTTGTAAGCCGGTAGCAAAACGAAAGTCATCTTCCGCTTGTAAGTTAGTTGGGTCTGCAACTGCGAGTATTAATGTCGAAGATGTGCGATTGAGTGGCAAGGCATTATGTCGAGTGATCAGATCGCGCAAGCCAAGCTTTTGACACAGCGACGAGTACTCATACTGACTGAGTGATGTGCAGGAAAGCCCAAAGATAGAGCTCAGGTGCTCAGTCAACTCGTGAGATTGAAAAAAGCCAGAACTGAGTAAAGCCTCCGGCATCGAAATGCCAGAAGCTTTAGCTTGCTCAAGTAACGATTCTTCTTGGGAAAAGGTCAGTATTCCCGCTTGACGAAGAACCGTTGAGAGGTTGGTTAGCATTATTTACAAGTTTTAGGAAGCAATTCGCTATCCAAATCAGATGATGAGCAATCCCATCCTCCATATGTTGCCGTTCGCGTAAGAGTCAGTTTTTTCCCTGAAACTAAAGCACTAACACCCGCACTAGCTGTTGTTGCAAATGTAAAAGAAATTTTGCCTCCATCAGTACTTTGGTCTGTAAAAGCTACAGTTCCTAAATGCATTGATGGAACCCCTAGGGCCGTTGGTGTTGCATCAGAAGCTGAGCCATCTGGAAATAAACCGTTCTCTACCGTGTAAGCTTCTACATTAGTTTTAGCTCCTGTCAATGTTGCTAAAACAGATGCAACTTCACTTTTAGCTACATACTTTTGGTATTGTGGCATTGCAATCGCTGCTAAAACACCAATAACCGCTACCACGATCATTAATTCAATTAGAGTAAAACCCTGCTGCTTCTTCTGTTTATTCGTTTTCATCTTGTTTCCTTAAGATAAATTTAGTTAATGCTTATGCATGGGGCAGAAGATTAAAAAGAGTAGAGGAAAGAGAAAACTGGGAAGGGAGAAGCTCTCGACTGAGATAAAAATCTTTACACTCAAGTTGCATATTGCATGCAAGGTTTTGCGAGTGGTGTTATTTTTTTATGCGGATAAAAATAAAGAGCCGTGCGGCTCTTTATTGGTGTTTAATGGCAGTAACTCTATGAGTTAACGAGAATTACTTTTGCTTATTTAGTTTGGATTACTTGAAGCGCATCGAAAGATCCATCGCTTTTAGGTGCTTAGTTAAAGCGCCCACCGAGATGTAATCTACGCCTGTTTCTGCGTATTCAGCGATGGTTTCTAGAGTCACGTTGCCAGAGTTTTCTAACGCAGCGCGTCCTGCATTGATAGCGACTGCTTCACGCATCATATCTGTAGTGAAGTTATCGAGCATGATGATATCTGCACCTGCTTCAATCGCTTCTTTTAGCTCGTCCAAGCTTTCCGTTTCCACTTCAACTGGTTTACCTGGGTTCAACGATTTTGCTGTGGTAATCGCTTGAGTGATCCCGCCACATGCAATGATGTGGTTTTCTTTAATAAGGTAGGCATCGAATACACCGATACGGTGGTTGAAACCACCGCCACAGGCTACTGCGTATTTTAGCGCACTACGTAAGCCCGGAATGGTTTTACGAGTATCTAATAGGCGGCACTCTGTGTGAGCAATTTTCTCTGCGTACTCAGCGGTAATGGTCGCGCAACCTGAAAGGGTTTGAATAAAGTTCATCGCGTTGCGCTCGCCAGTGAGCAAATCACGAGCAGGACCAGTCAGTGTGCAAAGTGTTTGGTTTGGTTCAACCTTGTCGCCATCTTTTACATGCCATTCGATCGCGACTTTGCCACCCAGTTGTTTAAATACTTCATCTGCCCATGCTTGACCACAAAATACACCGTGTTCACGAGTAATGATGGTTGCTGTGTTAATAGCGTCTACTGGGATAAGCGATGCGGTGATGTCTTTGTCTGCATCCAATGTGCCACCTAGGTCTTCTTTTAGGGTATCGGCTACGGCACGAGTGATTTCTAATGGAAGTTGTTGCTTAAGGTATTCTAGGCGTTCTTGGCTGTTGTGTGTGTTCTTCATCGCAAATCTTGTCTTGAAAGGGAGATGGCAACGAATGATACTCTCCGGTGTCAATAATTTCAGCAGTTAATTTGCAAAGTAGAGAGGTTGATATGTGCCTAAAAATCGAGAATGGTTGGTTGACGCAAGCAAAGCATGTTCCATCGCCATTCTTTGATGCTCGTTCAGACAAAGATGACATCTCTCTGCTGGTGGTTCACAACATCAGTTTGCCGCCAGGGCAGTTTGGTGGTTCATATATAGAGGACTTTTTTACTGGCAATCTCGATCCTAAAGCACATCCATTTTTTGAAGTAATTCACAAAATGGGCGTTTCGGCACATTGCTTAATAAAGCGTAATGGCGAAATTGTTCAGTTTGTTTCGTTTTTAGATAGAGCTTGGCATGCAGGGCAATCTAGCTTTGCTGGTCGTGAACGTTGCAATGACTATTCGATTGGTATTGAGTTAGAAGGCACTGAGTTTGTGGCTTATACAGAAGAGCAATATCAATCACTTACGGCTTTGGCTCATGCGGTCATGCGTTCTTACCCCAAAATCACCTTACCCCGAATCACGGGGCATCAGTATATCGCTCCCTTGAGAAAAGCCGATCCTGGTCTAAGCTTTGACTGGGTCAAGTTCAGGCAACAAATACAACGCTAACTTGTAGCGAAAGTGTAAATTCAAAAAACAGAAATAAATAAGGCATACACTCAAGTATGCCTTTTTTTGATACGAGAAATATGAATGCTTGTTAAAAGTTAACTACATTTTGAACGCTCAAAACAGCGGTTGGTGAAAAAATGTACGGATAATTTTGTCATTTTTTGTTTTTGTTGATCAAAATTACTAGCACGCAGAGCTCCCATCTGTTTTGTTTATGTAATTGGTAAGACCAATTTTATTGCTGTTTTAATAGTCGATTGTTATCAGAGTGTTGGTTGTAAGCCCATTCTATGATTTAGGTCAATTTTTGGCTGGACAGTGGCGTTTTAATTATGTTAATTTCTGCACCATCTTAAAATTGGTATTACCAATTACCTGCAAGAGTAGAAGAACAATAAATTATGGCTTATCAAAGGATTCGTCAGCCAAAGCTCTCTGATGTTATTGAACAAGAGCTAGAAAGGTTGATTGTGGAAGGAACATTGTCTCCGGGGCAGCAGTTGCCACCAGAGCGCGAACTCGCTAAGCAGTTCGATGTGTCTCGTCCATCTGTCCGTGAAGCCATTCAACGCTTAGAAGCAAAGCGTTTGCTTACTCGTCGTCAAGGCGGTGGCACATTCGTTAGTGAAAACATCTGGAAAAGCTTTTCAGATCCGTTGTTGAACTTGTTGTCGACTCACTCAGAAACGCAGTTAGACCTACTTGAATCGCGCCATGCGATGGAGGGGATTTCAGCGTACTTTGCAGCTTTGCGTGGTACCGATGAAGATTTTGCACGCATTCAAGCTTGTTTGAATCAAATTAGCGAAGAGCAAAAAAGCGATAACGTTGAGGCAGAAGCCGCTGCAGTGATGCAGTTTCTAATTGCTTTGACTGAAGCGGCACACAATGTCGTCCTGCTTCATATTGTTCGCAGCCTTGCGCCTTTGCTTGAGCAAAATGTTCTACAGAATCTAAAGCTCTTACATCGCCGCGATGAAGTGGTCGATAAAGTAAGTAAACACAGAGCTAATATCGTGGATGCGATTGTTTCTGGTCAGCCTGAAAAGGCACGTGAAATGTCTCACTCACATTTAGCTTATATTGAAGAAACATTGTTGGATTTGACTCGAGAAGAGTCTCGACGAGAGCGTTCTCTGCGTCGAATTCAGCAAGGTAACGATTCTTAATACAAGAACCGCTTACTTAAATAAGTAGATCCAACCAACAGAAGGATAGATCGCCATGTCTGACATGAAGCATGACGTAGATGCACTGGAAACTCAAGATTGGCTACAAGCCCTTGAATCAGTTGTTCGTGAAGAAGGTGTAGAACGTGCACAGTTTCTATTAGAAACCGTTCTAGAAAAAGCACGTCTAGACGGCGTTGATATGCCAACTGGCATCAACACAAACTACATCAACACTATTCCAGCAGCACAAGAACCAGCTTACCCTGGTGACGTAACTCTTGAGCGTCGTATTCGTTCGATTATTCGCTGGAACGCAATCATGATCGTATTGCGTGCTTCTAAGAAAGACCTAGACCTAGGTGGTCACATGGCTTCTTACCAGTCAGCAGCGGCGTTCTACGAAGTTTGTTTCAACCACTTCTTCCGCGCTCCAAACGAGACGGACGGTGGCGATCTAGTTTACTACCAAGGTCACATCTCTCCGGGCATCTACGCTCGTGCATTCGTTGAAGGTCGTCTAACTGAAGAGCAGCTAGATAACTTCCGTCAAGAAGTAGACGGTAAAGGTATCCCATCATACCCGCACCCTAAATTGATGCCTGAGTTCTGGCAGTTCCCAACAGTATCTATGGGTCTTGGTCCAATTTCTGCGATCTACCAAGCGCGTTTCCTTAAGTACCTAGACGGTCGTGGTCTGAAAGACACGTCTGCACAGCGTGTATACGCGTTCCTAGGTGACGGTGAAATGGATGAGCCAGAATCACGTGGTTCACTTTCTTTCGCTGCGCGTGAGAAACTAGACAACCTAACATTCCTAATCAACTGTAACCTACAGCGTCTAGACGGTCCTGTAATGGGTAACGGTAGCATCATCCAAGAGCTAGAAGGTCTATTCAAAGGCGCTGGCTGGAACGTTGTTAAAGTTATCTGGGGTAGCAACTGGGATGCTCTACTTGCTAAAGATACAACAGGCAAGCTTCTACAGTTGATGAACGAAACTGTAGATGGTGACTACCAAACATTTAAATCTAAAGACGGTGCTTACGTACGTGAACACTTCTTTGGTAAGTACCCAGAGACTGCAGCACTAGTTGCAGACATGACTGATGACGAAATCTTCGCACTTAAGCGCGGTGGTCACGAGTCTTCTAAACTGTACGCAGCTTACAAAAACGCGGCAGAAACTAAAGGTCGTCCAACAGTAATCCTAGCGAAGACTGTTAAAGGTTACGGCATGGGTGAAGCGGCTGAAGGTAAGAACATCGCGCACCAAGTTAAGAAGATGGATATGACTCACGTACTACACCTACGTGATCGTCTAGGTCTTCAAGACATTCTAACTGACGAAGCAGTGAAAGAACTTCCATACCTGAAACTTGAAGAAGGTACAGCGGAGTACGAATACCTACACGCTCGTCGTAAAGAACTAAAAGGTTACACGCCACAGCGTCTACCTAAGTTCACTCAAGAATTCAAAACACCTGAGCTAGAAGAGTTCGCTCCGCTACTAAGTGAGCAGAAGCGTGATATCTCTACAACAATGGCTTACGTTCGTACTCTTAACATTCTGCTTAAGAACAAGAACATTGGTAAGAACATCGTTCCTATCATCTGTGACGAAGCTCGTACGTTCGGTATGGAAGGTTTATTCCGTCAGATCGGTATTTACAACCCGCACGGTCAGAACTACACACCTCAAGATCGCGACATCGTTTCTTACTACAAAGAAGCAACTTCAGGTCAGGTTCTACAAGAAGGTATCAACGAACTAGGTTCAATGGCTTCATGGGTTGCAGCAGCAACGTCATACAGCACGAACGATCTACCAATGATCCCGTTCTACATCTACTACTCAATGTTTGGTTTCCAACGTGTAGGTGATATGGCGTGGATGGCTGGTGACCAACAAGCTCGTGGTTTCCTACTAGGTGCTACTGCAGGTCGTACAACGCTAAACGGTGAAGGTCTACAGCACGAAGATGGTCACTCGCACATCATGGCGAATACAGTTCCTAACTGTATCTCTTACGACCCAACATTCGCTTACGAAGTTGCAGTAATCATGCAAGACGGTATCCGTCGCATGTACGGTGAGAACCAAGAGAACGTGTTCTACTACCTAACGGTAATGAACGAAAACTACGCAATGCCAGCAATGCCAGAAGGCGCTGAAGAAGGTATCCGTAAGGGTATCTACAAGCTTGAGTCTTACGCAGGTGACAAGTCTAAAGTTCAGCTAATGGGCTCTGGTACTATCATGAACGAAGTACGTAAAGCAGCGACTATCCTAAGCGAAGAGTACGGCATCGCATCTGACGTGTTCTCTGTAACATCGTTCAACGAGCTAACTCGTGACGGTCAAGACGCAGAGCGTTACAACATGCTTCACCCAGAAGCAGAAGCAAAAGTACCTTACATTGCACAAGTAATGGGTACTGAGCCAGCAATCGCAGCGACTGACTACATGAAGAACTACTCTGAGCAAGTTCGTGCGTTCATGCCTTCTGAGTCTTACAAAGTACTTGGTACTGATGGTTACGGTCGTTCTGACAGCCGTGAGAACCTACGTCGTCACTTCGAAGTTAACGCGGGCTACGTAGTTGTTGCAGCTCTTACTGAACTAGCGAAACGTGGTGATGTTGAGAAGTCAGTCGTCGTTGAAGCGATTGCTAAGTTCAACATCGACACTGAAAAAACAAACCCACTTTACGCTTAATACAGCGCTTAACTAGAAGGTAAATAAGCAATGGCAATCGAAATTAATGTACCTGACATCGGTGCGGATGAGGTTGAAGTTACTGAGATTCTTGTAAGCGTTGGCGACAAGGTTGAAGAAGAGCAGTCTCTTATCACTGTTGAAGGCGACAAAGCTTCTATGGAAGTTCCAGCGTCTCAAGCAGGTATCGTTAAAGAAATCAAAGTAGCGGAAGGTGATTCTGTTACGACTGGTTCTCTAATCATGATTTTCGAAGCCGAGGGTGCAGCAGCTGCTGCACCTGCTCCTGCAGCAGAAGCGGCTCCAGCAGCGGCTCCAGCTCCAGCAGCAGCGGCAGAACTAAAAGAAGTTCACGTTCCAGATATCGGTGGCGACGAAGTAGAAGTTACTGAAATCATGGTTGCAGTTGGCGACAGCATCGAAGAAGAGCAATCTCTTCTAACGGTTGAAGGCGACAAAGCATCAATGGAAGTTCCAGCACCATTCGCCGGTACTCTAAAAGAGATCAAAGTTGCTGCTGGTGATAAAGTAACAACTGGTTCTCTAATCATGGTATTCGAAACTGCCGGTTCAGGCGCAGCAGCGGCTCCAGCAGCCGAGGCGTCGGACCGAGTAGAAGCTCCAGCAGCTCCAGCGGCAGCAGCTGACAAAGAAGTGAATGTTCCAGATATCGGCGGTGACGAAGTTGAAGTTACTGAGATCATGGTTAAAGTTGGCGACACAGTAGAAGAAGAGCAATCTCTAATCACTGTTGAAGGTGACAAAGCTTCAATGGAAGTTCCAGCTCCATTCGCTGGTACGGTAAAAGAAATCAAGATTGCAGCTGGCGATAAAGTAACGACTGGCTCTCTAATCATGGTATTCGAAGTAGCTGGCGCAGCTCCAGCTCCTGTTGTAGCACCTGCACAAGCAGCAGCTCCAGCACCTGCAGCGGCTCCTGCTCCAGCAGCAAAAGTTGAAGCGGCACCTGCAGCGAACGATTTCCAAGAGAACAACGACTACGCACACGCGTCTCCAGTTGTCCGTCGTCTTGCTCGTGAATTTGGCGTTAACCTATCTAAGGTTAAAGGTACTGGTCGTAAGAGCCGTATCCTAAAAGAAGACGTTCAAGCTTACGTTAAAGATGCGCTTAAGCGTCTTGAGTCTGGCGCTGGTGCGGCAGCATCTGGTAAGGGCGACGGCGCAGCGCTTGGTCTACTACCTTGGCCAAAAGTTGACTTCAGCAAATTCGGTGAGACGGAAGTTCAGAAGCTTTCTAAGATCAAGAAGATTTCTGGTGCAAACCTACACCGTAACTGGGTAATGATCCCTCACGTTACACAGTGGGACAACGCTGACATCACTGAGCTAGAAGCATTCCGTAAAGAGCAGAATGCAATCGAAGCGAAGAAAGACACTGGCATGAAGATCACTCCTCTTGTGTTCATCATGAAAGCAGTAGCGAAAGCACTAGAAGCGTTCCCAGCGTTTAACTCTTCACTTTCTGAAGATGGCGAAAGCATCATTCTTAAGAAGTACGTGAACGTAGGTATCGCAGTAGATACGCCAAACGGTCTTGTTGTTCCGGTATTTAAAGACGTGAACAAGAAAGGCATTTACGAGCTATCTGAAGAGCTAATGGCAGTTTCTAAGAAAGCACGTGCAGGTAAGCTAACGGCAGCTGACATGCAAGGCGGTTGTTTCACAATCTCTAGCCTTGGCGGTATTGGCGGTACAGCGTTTACGCCAATCGTAAACGCGCCAGAAGTAGGTATCCTAGGTGTATCTAAATCTGAAATGAAGCCAGTGTGGAACGGCAAAGAGTTCGAACCACGTCTACAGCTTCCACTGTCTCTATCATACGACCACCGTGTGATTGATGGTGCAGAAGGTGCACGCTTCATTACTTTCCTAAACGGTGCACTATCAGACATTCGTCGCCTAGTACTGTAATATAGAAAGTAATAGTTAAGGTGGCTTTCGGGTCACCTTACTTCTTTATATAAAAGACTATTTTTAGACGACAATTTCTTACATCGTTCAGAATCTGAAAGATGAATTGTTGTCTAGCTCACAGGCTAACTTAAAGCTGCTTTCACACTGTTAACATCTCTGTAAAATATTGATCGTTTGAAAGCCTAATAATTTAAGAACATCTACTCAGCCTGTTAGGGATAATGACTACAAGAGGTCACAATGAGCAAAGAAATTAAAGCCCAAGTTGTTGTACTTGGTTCTGGTCCTGCTGGTTACTCAGCTGCATTCCGTTGTGCGGACTTAGGTCTAGAAACAGTACTAGTTGAACGTTACAGCACTCTTGGTGGTGTGTGTCTAAACGTTGGTTGTATTCCATCTAAAGCACTTCTTCACGTTTCAAAAGTTATCGAAGAAGCGAAAGCGATGGCTGAGCACGGTGTTGTGTTTGGCGAACCGCAAACAGACATCAGCAAAATCCGTATCTGGAAAGAGAAAGTTGTAAACCAACTGACTGGCGGTCTTAGCGGTATGGCTAAGATGCGTAATGTTACTGTAGTAAACGGCTACGGTAAGTTCACAAGCCCTAACTCTATCCTTGTAGAAGGCGAAGGCGAGTCAACAACGGTTAACTTCGACAACGCTATCATTGCTGCGGGTTCTCGCCCAATCAAACTGCCATTCATCCCGCATGAAGACCCACGTATTTGGGATTCAACGGATGCTCTAGAACTGAAAGAAGTACCTGAAAAGCTGCTTATCATGGGCGGTGGTATCATCGGTCTAGAAATGGGTACGGTTTACCACTCACTAGGTTCTAAAGTAGACGTAGTTGAGATGTTTGACCAAGTTATCCCTGCTGCGGACAAAGACATCGTTAAAGTCTTCACTAAGCGTATTAAAGACAAGTTCAAGCTAATGCTTGAGACGAAAGTAACAGCAGTTGAAGCGAAAGAAGATGGTATCTACGTTTCAATGGAAGGCAAAAAAGCACCAGCAGAAGCTGAGCGCTACGATGCGGTTCTTGTTGCTATCGGTCGTGTTCCAAACGGTGCGCTTATCGACGCTGAAAAAGCGGGCATTGAAGTGGACGAGCGTGGCTTTATCAACGTTGATAAGCAAATGCGCACTAACGTTCCTCACATCCACGCGATCGGTGACGTAGTTGGTCAACCAATGCTTGCTCACAAAGGTGTGCATGAAGGTCACGTTGCTGCAGAAGTTATCTCTGGCAAGAAGCACTACTTCGACCCTAAAGTTATTCCTTCAATTGCTTACACTGAGCCAGAAGTGGCATGGGTTGGTAAGACTGAGAAAGAAGCGAAAGCTGAAGGCATCAACTACGAAGTGGCAACATTCCCATGGGCTGCATCAGGTCGTGCAATCGCATCTGACTGTGCAGACGGTATGACTAAGCTAATCTTCGATAAAGAGACTCACCGTGTTATTGGTGGTGCAATCGTTGGTACTAACGGTGGCGAACTGCTTGGTGAAATCGGTCTAGCTATTGAGATGGGTTGTGATGCTGAAGATATCGCATTAACTATCCATGCTCACCCAACTCTACACGAGTCAGTGGGTCTAGCTGCTGAAGTATTTGAAGGTTCAATCACTGACCTTCCAAACAAAAAAGCAGTTAAAAAGAAAAAATAATTTCTTTTGAAGACCGAGAGTCTTAAAACTTGAATGATAAAAACCGCTGATTCGTCAGCGGTTTTTTTATGCGCGGAACTTGAAGAGGGAATGAGGTCTCCTTTTAGGCGATTGTGCTTGATAGTTGGAAATCTCTTGGTTTAACACCAAGGAATCGAGAGGTATGTATTTGGATAATCATGAAAGGAGTTTCGATTAAGAAGGGGTTGGCTGAACTTGTTCCTAGAAAGGCAAAATAAAATCCAGCTTCGCAGCTGTCTAAAACGAAAAAGGCCAACACTCCAGTGTCAGCCTTTCATTTAGTTAAACTCGCGTTTTAGCTTAGTGATCGCGGTTGTAGATGCACAACATATCTAGGTAAGCACTAACGAGTGTTGATAGCTCGGCTTCGCTCTTAGAGCGATTTGCTTGTACGAAGATAGAGTAACAAATACCATGGAACAGATTCGCCAAGTGTTCCGGTTCATGTTGGTCACAAACTTCCCCACGTTCGATAGCTTTGATGAACATGTTTTGCACCAGCAGTTGGTTGGTGCGGTTTGTCGTTACGAATAGTGGCCACACTTCATCACGTGTTGATGCACTCCACTCGAACCAAACTTTCAACCAATGGCAATCTTGGCTTACTAGTTCAATCATTGCGTTAGTGATGTTAGCGATGTTCTCGCGTGCATGAATGTCTAAGTCGATGTTATCTGATAAGAAGTTCGAGAATTGACGAACCACGTGATTCAGAACTTCATCCACCAAGTCTTCGCGAGTTGGGAAGTAGTTAAATACTGTCGCAACAGAAACTTGAGCAATCTCTGCAATATCAGCGTGACCACCACGACCAATGCCGCGACGAGCAAACACTTCAAGAGCGATTTCCATTAGTTGCTGTTTACGTTTTAGAGGGGAAAGCCTAGTACGAGGTCTCTTTGCAATTGAGTCCATAATCCATTTTCCTTGCCATTTGAGTTGATATTTTGGGGATAGTCCCCTAATTGATTATTTTAATAGTTGCTTAAAGCATTGATGAGTGTAATGGTGCATATGTGCAAGGTCAACATCTGATGCGTAATTTATAGACAGTAATGTCATTATTGATGTTTCATTCAATGATATAAGTTCTAAAATTAAGACTTTCATCCAAGAATTCAACGAAATGGGATGCGACTTTCCACCTATTGAGTGGGGTGTTACACTACACGCCGCAAGATAAGGTGATCGTTTGCGTACGACCAACCTCAACCCACAAAGAAAATTGAGCACAGTATGAAACATACAGTAGAAGTCATGATTTCTGAGCAAGAAGTTCAGGAACGTATTCGTGAATTAGGCAAGCAAATTACAGAACGTTACCAAGGTAGCGAAGATCTGGTTCTGGTTGGTTTGCTACGCGGTTCATTTGTATTTATGGCCGATTTGGCTCGTGCAATCGAACTGACTCACCAAGTCGACTTTATGACCGCTTCTAGCTACGGTAACACGATGGAAAGCTCTCGTGACGTACGTATCCTGAAAGACCTTGATGACGACATCAAAGGCAAAGACGTACTGATCGTGGAAGACATCATTGATACAGGTAACACACTGAACAAGATCCGTGAAATCCTGTCTCTACGTGAGCCGAAGTCTATTGCGATTTGTACGCTGCTAGACAAGCCATCACGTCGTGAAGTTGAAGTGCCAGTTGATTATGTTGGTTTTGCTATTCCTGATGAATTCGTAGTTGGTGTGGGTATCGACTACGCTCAAAAATACCGTCATCTACCGTTCATTGGTAAAGTGGTGCCTCAAGAGTAGTCATTAGTCTTGATAGAAGAATACAAAAAACGCCCGTTAAGCAATTAACGGGCGTTTTCTTTTATTTGGTTCGGCTTATGTTTTTAACTCAGCGACAAAGCAATTTGTTGTCTGAGTTAAGAATGGTTGAGAGCGCTTTTTGGTAAGAGGCTTCCACGGTCTCTTTTGAGTTTGAACGAATTCCCAAGTATTCAAGGCGACCATCTTCAATCCCGTAAACTACGCCATGAATCTCAACGTCCTGACCACGCTCCCACGCATTTTGCATGATGGTGGAGTTGCCTAAGTTATAGACTTGCTCAGCTACGTTGATTTCACCCAGTTTGTCAGCGCGGTCTTCAAGAGGCATCTGGTCTAGGTATGGGCGATGTTTAAAGTAAAGGTCACGGATATGAAGTAACCAGTTATTGATAAGACCTAGTTGAGGATTATCAATAGCGGCGTTAACGCCACCACAGCCATAGTGACCACATACGATGATGTGTTTTACTTTCAATACGTCCACGGCGTATTGCACCACAGAGAGGCAGTTTAGGTCAGTGTGGATGACCTGGTTCGCAACGTTTCGGTGAACAAATAACTCGCCAGAGAAAAGACCGGTCAATCGCTCTGCAGGAACGCGACTGTCTGAGCATCCAATCCAAAGAAAGTCTGGTTTCTGACCTTCTGCAAGCTTTGCAAAGTATTCTGGACGATCAGATTTAATTTCTTCTGACCACTTAGAGTTATTTTCGAATAATTGTTTAATTTCCGGCATCTGACATCTACTTCCCTAAAAATTAAAAAAACCAACCACTCACCAGTGCTTATAAAGCGATCAGCGCTGTAACTATACACAATGTTACAATTTCGATCCCGTTAAATATTCATTCAAGATGACTCATCTGACTAGTTCTCGCTGTGAAAATCATAAAATATGCAGACATCATTCAGTATGCGAATAAGCCTAGCGAATTCGTGGTTTTATTGTGTTTTTTTCTTTGACGAAATATTTGTTAGATTGATGGCATTTTGTCTTTTTAATGCAGGGAGCAAATTCAATGTTCGGTAGTCGCTTTAAGGATATCAACTTGAAAGGGGATCTGTTTGGTGGCGTCACCACGGCCATTATTTCACTTCCTCTTGCGTTAGCCTTTGGTGTCGCATCTGGCGCTGGCGCAGAAGCAGGTTTATGGGGGGCGATCATGGTGGGGCTTTTCGCGTCACTGTTTGGTGGTTCCAATACTCTGATTTCTGAGCCTACCGGTCCAATGACAGTGATCATGACCGCCGTGTTGACTAGCATGATGGCGAAGTACCCAGAGACGGGAATGGCAATGACATTCACCGTTGTGATGATGGCGGGGGCGTTTCAAATTGTGCTTGGTACATTGAAACTCGGTAAATACGTGACACTCATGCCTTATAGTGTCATCTCGGGATTCATGTCAGGGATTGGCGTGATTCTGATTATCTTGCAGTTGTCGCCTTTACTCGGTCATGCTGCACCTTCTGGTGGGGTTATAGGCACATTATCGGCATTGCCTGATACCATTTCTAACCTGAAGTTTAGCGAGTTGTTTTTGGGCTTGCTGACATTAGGCATCTTATTCTTCTTTCCGAAGCAGTATCGTAAGTACGTACCCGCCCAACTTGTCGCGCTAGTAGCGGTTACGTTGTTATCGGTGATTTTGTTTGATGCAGAAGACATTCGTCGAATTGGTGAAATCCCCGCAGGCTTACCTTCTTTGGTCGTGCCACATATCGATCCTGCGATGTTCACCGAGATGGTCATTGATGCATTAGTTCTGGGTACGTTGGGTTGTATTGATACGTTATTAACCGCGGTAATCGGTGATTCATTAACACGTAAAGAGCATGACTCAGACAAGGAGCTAC
Organism: Vibrio sp. MMH1-50; assembly: GCF_022347645.1. Taxonomy (NCBI): domain Bacteria; kingdom Pseudomonadati; phylum Pseudomonadota; class Gammaproteobacteria; order Vibrionales; family Vibrionaceae; genus Vibrio; species Vibrio sp. MMH1-50. The sequence goes on along the minus strand of NZ_JAKRGG010000003.1, from coordinate 227,346 downwards.
GTGGTCAAGGCTTGGCAAACATGATTTCTGGTTTGTTTGGCGCTTTACCAGGTGCTGGTGCCACAATGGGTACAGTAACCAATATCCAAGTAGGGGCTCGTTCCCCTTTGTCTGGTGTTATTCGTGCGCTGATTCTCGCGCTGGTGGTTTTGGTTGCAAGTGGCTTGACCGAACCTATCCCGATGGCTGTGCTGGCGGGTATTGCAGTGTATGTTGGCTTCAATATTCTTGATTGGAGTTTTATCCAACGTGCTCATAAGGTGAGCTTCCCAGGTATGGCGGTTATGTATGGCGTCATGCTGCTGACGGTCTTTGTTGATTTGATTGTTGCTGTGGGGTTAGGGGTATTTATTTCTAATATCATCATCATTGAGCGTTTGAGTCGTGAGCAAGCACGCCAAGTTAAGGCCATCAGTGATGCCGATGAAGATGATGTTCCGCTTACGGACAGTGAACGAGGACTGCTTGATCGAGCCAATGGTAAAGTCTTGTTCTTCTACTTGTCTGGACCAATGATCTTCAGTGTTTCGAAAGCCATTTCTCGCCAACACTCCAGTATTTCGGATTACGAAGTGATGATCCTCGATCTGACTGATGTGCCGATGATTGATGTTACGGTAGGCTTAGCGCTTGAGAATGCGATCAAAGATGCGTTGGATGCGGAGTGTGAAGTTTACTTGCTGTGTCCAAACCAACGCACACGTGAGCAATTAGAGAAGTTCCACGTGATTGATTTAGTCCCTGATCAGAACACTTACAAGTTCCGTTATGAGGCATTGAATGCTGCGATAAAGCATGTAGAAACAGATGAGCATCAAATGCTAACAATGTAATCTTGTTTTGTTTTTTAAAAGCGCTGCCAAAGTTGTTTGGCGGCGCTTTTTAGTATACAGAATCGGGGATTTATAGTTATTTCTAATTTTATAGAAAGGTTTATTTGTATTCATCGTTATTCAACGATAAACTAATTCAACTTCAGTGCAATACCGCTTTGACCGCTGAGTCATATCAACTCTCTATCGGTATTGGCATTCACGATTCATCAACAGATGGCAATTATTACGCAATGTACGCATTAGAAATTGAACAGCTTCGCAAGACCTATGCGGGCGGATTTGAAGCGTTGAAGGGTATTAGCCTAACAGTAGAAAAAGGTGACTTCTACGCGCTTCTAGGACCAAATGGTGCAGGTAAATCCACTACGATTGGCATTATCTCTTCTTTGGTAAACAAAACCTCAGGTACGACCAAGGTCTTTGGTTACGACATTGATACGCATCTTGAATTAGCAAAGCAAAACCTAGGTTTGGTGCCACAAGAATTCAACTTCAACCAATTTGAGACGGTTGAACAGATTGTGATGCAGCAAGCAGGCTATTATGGCGTGTCAAAGATTCAGGCGAAAGAACGTGCCGAGAAGTATCTGACAAAGCTCGATTTGTGGGAAAAACGCAAAGAACGTGCGCGTAATCTATCTGGTGGTATGAAGCGCCGTCTTATGATTGCTCGCGCTTTAATGCATGAACCACAGTTGTTGATCCTTGATGAACCAACCGCTGGTGTCGATATTGAATTGCGTCGCTCGATGTGGGATTTCTTAAAAGAGATTAACCAAGAGCAGGGTATTACTATCATTCTAACGACTCACTATCTTGAAGAAGCAGAAATGTTGTGTCGCAATATCGGCATCATCAACAAAGGTGAGCTTATTGAGAATACGACGATGAAAGCGCTGCTTGGTAAGCTTCGTGTTGAAACCTTCATTCTCGATGTTGAGTTTGACGGTGAGATGCCAGAGCTTAAAGGGGTGAATAGTCAGGTTATGATAAATGGCTCGCTAGAAATTGAACTGGATAAGAGCCAGGGGTTGAACTCAGTATTCAGTCAGCTTTCCGAACATGGCGTAAAAGTGCTGTCTATGCGTAACAAAGCGAACCGCTTGGAAGAGTTGTTTGTCAGCATCGTTCGCGGAGGTAACCAATAATGTACAAGTTATATTGGACGGCTTTTTGCAGCCTGCTCACCAAAGAAATCAATCGCTTTACTCGTATTTGGGTACAAACGCTAGTTCCGCCAGCGATTACAATGACGCTGTACTTCATCATTTTTGGTAGTTTGATTGGCTCTCGCATTGGCGACATGAACGGTTTTAGTTACATGGAGTACATTGTGCCTGGTCTGATTATGATGTCGGTGATCACCAATTCGTATTCCAATGTGGCCTCATCGTTCTTTAGCTCGAAATTTCAGCGTAATATTGAAGAGCTTCTGGTTGCACCGGTACCAAACTACGTGATCATCCTCGGTTTTGTCATGGGAGGCGTTGTGCGTGGTTTATTGGTGGGAACCATTGTGACGTTCGTGTCTCTGTTTTTTGTGGATCTGCAAGTCGACCACTGGGGCATCATTATCGCGACGGTATTTATGACATCAGTTGTGTTCTCACTAGGTGGCTTAATCAACGCAGTTTATGCAAGAACGTTTGACGATATCTCTATAATCCCGACGTTTGTATTGACGCCTCTGACCTACTTAGGTGGCGTGTTCTACTCTATCAGCCTGTTGCCTGAGTTCTGGCAAGGTGTGTCGAAGCTGAACCCTATCGTCTACATGGTGAACGCATTCCGTTACGGTTTTCTTGGGGTTTCTGATGTTGGCATTGTGACGTCATTTAGCGTGCTGACGGTATTCGTTGTTGCGCTTTATGCCGTGGCACATTACCTCGTGACCAAAGGAATTGGCTTGAGAAGCTAACATAAACAGATGTTGAAAGAGCAGCGATGAGAGCTGCTCTTTCTTTATGCATTTCTATACATTTCCATACAATTTTTCGACTTTTTACATGCTAGGTTTTACTCATTTCTGTAAATGCATTTGTTGTAAATGAGTCAAGCCATGAATACCGTTCCGTCCCCACCTTTCACCTTGAAATTGCTTCTCCCTAAATACTGGTCTGTCTGGTTTGCATTTGGCTTGCTCGCGTTTGTTGTTAATGCGCTACCGTATCCGCTGCTGCGAGCACTGGGAAGAGGTATTGGCTCCCTTGCAATGCTGCCAATGAAGCGCCGCCGGAAAATTGCTAAGCGTAATCTCAAGCTCTGCTTCCCTGAATATAATGAACAACAGTGTGAGGAGTTGGTGAAGGCAAACTTTAAATACACCGGCATGGCACTGATTGAAACGGGCATGGCTTGGTTTTGGCCCGATTGGCGGGTAAAACGTTTGGTGACGGTGGTTGGTAAAGAGCGCATTCTTGAACAAGAAAGAAATGGACGTGGTGTGCTGGTGATATGCAGCCACCATCTTAACTTAGAGATGACGGCGCGTATTTTTAGCCAATTTGCGAAAGGGTACGGTGTGTATCGCCCGAACTCAAACCCTGCTTATGAGTTTATTCAGCATCGCGGTCGAACGCGCTGTGGGCATCAAATGATAGACCGAAAAGACGTAAAGTCGATGCTTAAAGTTCTGAAAAATGGTCAGCGACTGTGGTACCTACCAGATCACGATTATGGGGTGAACAATTCGGTGTTTGCTCCTTTCTTTGCTGTTGAACAAGCGGCAAGTACGGCGGGATCGAGTGTATTAATTGATGCAACCAAGTGTGCGGTGATGTCCGGAGTGACGGTCATGAACGATAACCGATATACGCTTTACATTGGTGAGGATCTGAGTGGGCAGTTTGAACGACGAAATCCAGTTAAAGCCGCGAGTATTTTGAATCAAGAGATTGAAGGGATGATAAAACGAGATATTCCCGCGTGGATGTGGTTGCACAAGCGATTTAAGACTCGCCCTGAAGGACTTCAATGCGTCTATTCATAAATCTCATTACTAGATACAAAAAAGGTCGGCTTAGTGCCGACCTTTTTATTTAAGACTTAGATTTACTCTGCGCTCGCTGAGCTTTCTTCGCTTGATTCATCTTCTTTGGTTTCTACTGCCATATCAACCGTTTGGTTGTCGATTAGGCGGGCTTTACCTAAGAATGCAGACATCAAGATTACCGCTTGGGTTGTCTCTGCAGTGATTGCTTGAAGTGTACGAGCATCACGGATGAAGATTTCATCTGGTTGAAGACCTGCTGCACGAAGCTGATCGCTTGCGTCTTCAATCACTGATGCGTAATCATCACGACCGCCACGCATTGCGCTGCTGATCCAACGCATTGTACGAGCTAGCACTGGTGCACGTTGACGCTCATCAATCGTCAAAAGACCATTGCGTGAGCTCATTGCAAGACCGTCCATCTCACGTACTGTTGGTACGCCAATAATCTCGATGTCCATTGCCAAGTCTTCAACCATCTTGCGAATCACGGCAAGTTGTTGGAAGTCTTTTTCACCAAAGCACGCAACATCAGGTTGAACGATGTTGAAAAGCTTGTTTACGATGGTAGTAACGCCACGGAAATGACCTGGGCGAGAAGCACCTTCAAGAATGGTAGATAGACCAGGAACATCAACAAACGTTTGTTTATCCAAGCCTTCTGGGTAGATGATTTCAGGTGTTGGTGTGAACACGATTTCTACGCCTTCACCACCTAGCTTGCTCAAATCTTCTTCTAGAGTTCGAGGGTAGTTGTTTAAATCGTCTGCACGGTCAAACTGCATCGGGTTTACAAAGATGCTTACAACAACGACATCCGCGTATTCGCGAGCTTTACGAACAAGTGTTAAGTGACCTTCATGGAGGTTGCCCATAGTTGGAACAAACGCCACTTTACGACCTTCACGCTTAAAGGTTTTTACTTGTTCACGAATCGCTGAGATTTCCGCAAAAGTTTGCATGCATTTATCCTCTAGGCAATGGTATGAGCTTCGTCTGGGAATGCACCGCTTTCAACATCAGCCATATATTGAGCCACGGCTTTGCGCATATCGCCTGTTTCAGCAAGGAAGTTTTTCGAGAATTTTGGCATGTAGTTCGCCGAAATTCCAAACATATCGTGCATTACAAGAATTTGACCATCTGTCACATTACCTGCACCAATACCAATTACTGGAACATCAAGAACTTGCGTAATACGAGCCGCTAATTCAGCAGGAACACACTCTAGTAAAACAATTTGAGCACCAGCTTCTTGCAGTGCCAGTGCGTCTTTTACCATACGATCGGCTTTTTCTTGATCGCGGCCTTGCACCTTGTAACCACCAAAGATATTGACTGATTGAGGGGTTAGACCAAGGTGAGCACATACTGGTACAGCACGTTCAGTTAGCATCTTAACGGTATCAACTAACCAGTCGCCGCCCTCGATTTTTACCATATTTGCACCAGCACGCATTAGCGTTGCTGCGTTCTCACACGCTTGCTCTGGCGTTGCGTAGCTCATGAATGGCATATCAGCCATCAATAGACAGTTTGGGCTGCCTGCGCGTACACAGCGGGTGTGATAAGCGATATCTTCAACAGTAACTGGTAACGTGTCTGATTTACCTTGCAGAACCATACCTAGAGAGTCACCTACCAATAAAACAGGCATGTCTTGGCTTTCAAAAAGTTGGGCAAAGCTCGCATCGTATGCAGTTGAAGTAGCAAATTTACGACCTTCTTGCTTCCACTTAATCAGGTCGTTAATGGTCATTTTTTTCATTGTTTTTTCCTCACTAGGAGTTGGCTATGACTGCCAAATGCTGAGGCCGTTACGATCTACTTGCTCAAGTAGTGACGATACCTCGGTCCCGTCTGGGAGTTGTAAACTTGGTGCAATTTCCGCAAGAGGGTAGAGTACGAACTCGCGCTCTCTCATTCCATAGTGTGGAACTGTCAGTCTTTCGGAATCAATCACCTCATTGCCGTAAAGAATTATATCGAGATCCAAGGTTCTTGGTCCCCAACGTTCATCTTTACGGACACGCCCTTGTTCTTGCTCAATCGCTTGGGTGCAATCGAGTAGCTCAAGAGGCGTCAAATTGGTTTTTATCGCCACAACCGCATTGATGTAATCCGGTTGGTTTTGTGGTCCCATCGGCGTACTGCTGTAGAGCGAAGAGGCTTGCACAAACTCAGAGTTTGGGATTGATTTTAGAGCCTCAATCGCTTGTTTCGCTTGGCTGACGGGATCAGCCAAGTTACTGCCTACCGCAATGTATGCTGTGATCATGATTTTGGCTTACTCTTTTTCTTGCGATAGGTTTTGCGGCGGCGTTGACCGGTTTTAGGTGCTTGGCTATCAAGGTCACCTGCCATTGCTTGGCGCATTTCTCGGCCTGCATTTTGGAAAGTTTCCCACCACTTGGCAAGCTTCTGAGTCTCGCCACCCTCAATTTCACCGCGCATTTCAAGAAAATCAAAGCCAGCTCTAAATTTGTTGAGCTCCATTAGGCGGAATGCACGCTTACCATTACGTCGAGGAAGACGTAATTGCAGTTGCCAAATTTCACGGATAGTGGCGGTATGACGGCGTGGAATAGCAATCGTACGAACTTGGTCATCAAGAATGATGTTGCTCGCTTCCATGATGGCATCGTAATGGCACAGATTACGCTGTTCCATTAACTTATCTGCCATCGCACATAGCGGGTACCACAGCATTGCAGCAAACATGAATGCTGGGTTAATACGCTTGCCTTCTTCAATACGCATGTCGGTTGAATCAAGCACTAAATCGAGCATTTGCTCGGTGTGAGATTCGTATTCTTCCGTGAAGTGCTCAGCAATTGCTGGGAACAACTGTTGGAATAGGTTGTACTCACGCAGGAGGTGATAGGTCTCTAGACCATGACCTGATTGAAGCAGCTTTAACGATTCTTCGAACAGGCGCGCAGATGGGATGTCGCGTAGTAGCGTTGACATCTCTTCAATTGGTGCGGCGGTGTCTTCTTCGATGTCGAAGTCGAGTTTCACGGCAAAGCGAATCGCACGCAGCATACGCACAGGGTCTTCGCGATAGCGGGTTTCTGGATCACCGATCAGGCGAACAAGGCGGTCTTCTAGGTCTTCAATACCACGCGCGTAGTCGTGAATTGAGTAGTCTGCGATGTTGTAGTACATCGAGTTAATCGTGAAGTCACGGCGCTCTGCATCTTCATCAATCGTGCCGTAAACATTGTCACGAAGCAGCATGCCTTCTTTAGACTGCTGTGAAACGTTCTTGTTTTTTTGCTCTTGGTGGTGACCGCGGAAAGTCGCAACTTCGATGATGTCACGTCCAAACATAATGTGGGCGAGACGGAAGCGACGACCAATCAAACGGCAGTTTCTAAACAGTTGCTTGATTTGTTCTGGAGTCGCGTTGGTTGCGATATCAAAGTCTTTTGGTTTCTGTCCAAGCAGTAAGTCTCGAACCCCGCCACCCACAAGAAAAGCATCGAAACCGGCACCGTTTAGTCGGTATAGCACCTTCAGTGCATTGTCACTGATCTGCTTACGCGAAATGTTGTGCTCTTCACGAGTAATTACATTGAGAGCGAGTTCTGGGATCATGGCAGATTCGCTTGTTGTATAGTCGTTTGTATTCATGTGCATCTGGCAATAACTGGGTTTAATCCAATCTTGCTTTGGTTAGTTTTTTACGCCTCTAGGGCCAATTTTGCGGCTAATAATAGCCTACGCAGTGCCGTTTGAGAATCTCGGTGTGATCTCGATCTCTGCTGGAAGCTGCTCTAAACGCCAATTTTTACATCCCCAACGCAGTATTTCATCTACATTAGCGGCTTGAATGGCTTCTGGAATATGGAAGCCTAAAAACGTCATGGCGTGCAGCAGAGCAGGCTTCGGATTATCGACATCAATCGCTGTCGCATGATTTTGTTTCGACAGCTTGTTGCCATTAGTATCCATCGCTAATGGCAAATGTAAGTAGCTAACTTCTGGTTTTCCAAGGATTTGGTACAAGCTGATTTGACGACCTGTAGGTTCAATTAAATCGGCTCCACGGACGACTTCAGTCACCCCTTGGTCAATGTCATCTAATACTACCGCAAGATTATAGGCAAATAATCCATCTCGACGTTTAATAATGAAATCTTCATTTACTAACGCAGGAGGCATGGTCATCAAGCCATGCTTCTGATCGAGAAAATTAGCGATGGGCTTGGTCATTTTTAGGCGAATCGCGCCTTCTTTCAAGCCTTTGTCGCGACAAGTGCCGGGATAATAACCACCATGCTCTTTGATTTGCTTGCGCGTGCATTGGCAATAGTAAGCGTCACCATTCTCTAACCAAGTATCAATTTGCGTCTGATAAAGGTCGTGACGGTCACTTTGATAGACCACTTCGCCATCCCAATGCAGTTGATATGCTTTTAGCGCATTTAATATAGCCTCAGCCGCTCCTGGCATCTCTCTTGGTGGATCAAGGTCTTCAATACGAACGAGCCAAGTACCCTGGTTAGCTTTCGCTTGGAAATAGCTGCCCAATGCAGCAACGAGGGAACCAAAATGTAATGGACCAGAAGGGGATGGGGCGAATCGACCTACATAGCGTGTCATGCGTATATCTCGAAATTATACGGGTATAAAAAGCGACAAACTCGACGTTGCGAAGTTAGCTAAAACAAAAAGGGAGCCTGAGCTCCCTTTCAATAATCATAATGCCAGATTGATTAACCTTGCATCTGTTTCTCTTTGATCTCTGCAAGTGTTTTACAGTCAATACAAAGGTCTGCAGTTGGACGCGCTTCTAGGCGACGAACGCCGATCTCTACGCCACAAGATTCACAGAAGCCAAAGTCGTCTTCAGTGATTTTATCTAGAGTCTTTTCGATCTTCTTGATCAGACGACGCTCACGGTCACGGTTACGCAGTTCTAAGCTGAACTCTTCCTCTTGAGAAGCACGGTCAACTGGATCTGGGAAGTTTGCTGCTTCGTCCTGCATGTGGTGTACAGTGCGATCGACTTCTTCCCTGAGCTGATTACGCCAAGCTGTTAAGATCTTTGTAAAGTGTTCAACCTGCTCTGGTGACATGTATTCTTCACCAGGCTTTTCCTGATATGGCTCCACACCGGCAATGGCTAGGATGCCTATCGTTTTCTTCTTTGATTCTGGCATACAGCATCTCCTACTTACACCTAGTCAACTGCTTTGCAGTCAATTTAAGGCGGGTATCTATAGCAAAAAGAGGCGGTGCAGGCAATTACTGAATTGCAAACTTATCATCATTGTGAAGATGACATCATTTTTTCTCTTAATTGATAAATTCAATCGCCGAGATTAGTTTGATTTCAGTGTTGCTTAACTCAGCTTTATAGCAGAGAACTTCCACTCCAGCGTCTTGTGCTTGTTTTAGTAACGTTGAATATTTCGCGTCTATATGGTGCGCCGCGGATACTTTTTCAATACCTGAATGTAAAACAGTGAATAAAAGTATGGCTCTACTTCCATTTTGTGCCATTTCTGTGAGCTCTCTCAGGTGCTTTTGCCCTCTGGTAGTCACGGCATCAGGGAAATAACCTTGTCCTGATGAGCTTTCTTCATCAAGTAGGGTGACGCTCTTCACTTCTATATAACACTTTGATTTGTCGCTTGCGCTGAGCAAGATATCAATTCGGCTATTTTCATTGCCATATTTCACCTCAGTTTGAAGTTGGTCATATCCCAACAATTCTGAAATGACATTATTTTCAATTGCTTCTACGGCTAATTGGTTTGCGCGAGCGGTATTAATGCAGATCCGATGCCCTTGTGCGGTTTCACTGAGTTCCCAGCTGTTCGGATATTTGCGCTTTGGGTTATCGGAAGTGGAGTACCAAACTTTGTTGCCCGGAGTGGCACAGCCTGTCATTGCGCCAGTGTTCGCACAGTGAATTGTTCGAATCTCACCGTTATCCAGTTCGATATCGGCAAGAAAGCGTTTGTAGCGTTTGAGCAGAGTCGCTGACTCTAGAGCGGGTTCGAATTGCATTTGCTTATTTAGCCAAGAGTGTTTTTATGTACAATGTTGCCAACATTACACCACAGGGTATTTCCTTTGTCACAATTGCCGATTGAAGCCGTGATGCCACAATTACTTACGGCGGTCAAAAATCAACATCAAGTGATCCTCAAAGCCGCACCAGGTGCTGGTAAATCCACGCACTTCCCACTGCAACTTCTACAAAAACAATCTGTGACAGGCAAAATCGTGATGCTGGAGCCTCGACGTCTGGCGGCGCGTAATATCGCTCGTTATCTCGCACAGCAGTTAGGTGAACAAGTCGGAGAACGTGTTGGGTACCGAGTTCGCGGTGAAACGAAGGTGAGTAAAAACACGCAACTTGAAATTGTGACTGAAGGGATCATGACCCGTATGATCCAAAGTGACCCTGAATTAAACGGCATCGATTTACTGATCTTTGATGAATTTCATGAGCGCAGCATTCACGCAGACACCGCGTTGGCTTTCAGTTTAGAGGTTCAAGAGGCATTACGAGATGATTTAAAGCTTGTTGTGATGTCGGCAACGCTCGATCAAGGTGCGTTGCAAACCTTGCTGCCAGAGGCGGCATATATAGAGTCTCAAGGTCGCAGTTTTGAGGTAGAGACTCGTTACTTGCCGCTAGGAGTCAACGATCACCTACCGACATCAATGGCAAAAACAATAGAAAGTTTAATTCAGAAAGAGTCTGGTTCTTTGCTTGCTTTTCTTCCGGGTGTTGGTGCCATCAAGCAAGTGCAAGAGCGTTTAGTACACCTACCTGATAACGTAGAAGTGTGTCCGTTATACGGTCAACTTAGCTTTGCCGAGCAGCAAAAAGCCATCGCTCCTGCTTCTGGAGATAAACGCAAAGTCGTGCTCGCGACTAACATTGCCGAAACTTCTTTGACCATTGAAGGTATTCGACTAGTTGTTGATTCTGGATTAGAGCGTGTGGCGCGTTTTGATTTGAAGAATGGGCTTACGCGATTAGAGCAAGTACGAGTGGCACAATCGTCTGCGATTCAACGTTCTGGTCGTGCAGGGCGTATTGAAGAGGGGATTTGCGTTCGCCTTTACTCTGAAAGCCAATTTAAGCAGCAACCACAAGTGCCACAGCCAGAAATACTGCACTCAGACTTAGCGAGCCTAGTGATGGAGTTAGCCTTTTGGGGAGCGGGAGATATTTCCGAGCTCAAATGGCTCAACACTCCTTCGGCGGCATCTCTTGCTCAAGCTAAGCAGTTGTTAATTGCGTTAGGGCTGCTTTCTGAGCAAGGTCAACTGACTCCTGAGGGCAAAATTGCTCATGAGCTTGGCGTAGAACCTCGCTCGGCAGCTATGCTAATTCAAGCACAGCAACATGACGTAAAAATGCTAAACACTGCACTGGCTGCGGTCGCTCTTATTGAAGAGCCAGAGCGTAATATCACGAATATCGCACACAGCTTACATCGTTGGGTGAGTGGTACACATCCGAAAAAATCGATATTGCATAAGCGATCTCAAACCGTCGCCCTTAAACTGGATACGATGTTCAGTCTATCAGAGGTTGATGAGCGAGCACTGCCGTTAGTATTAAGCCTTGCATTTCCTGATCGTGTCGCGCAGCAACGTTCGAATCAACATGGGCGTTTTACATTGTCCAACGGACATGGTGCTGAGTGCCGACCAGAAGAAACTTTAGGCGATTGTGATTACTTAATCGCGATTGATTTAATGCGATCGCATTCCAACTCTAGTCAAATTAATCTGGCTTGTGAACTAGATATCAATGAGTTAGAAGAAGTGTTTGATCATCTCTTTACAACAGATGACGTGGTTGATTGGGATGAGAAAAAAGGTCGATTGATGGCTGAGCGTCAAGTTAAGCTTGGGCGTTTGATTATCAAGCGGGATGCCTTGCCAAGCCCAGGCAAAGAAAAAATGACACAAGCTTTACTCACCTATGTCCGCCGTCAGGGCTTACAAAGTCTAAACTGGACACCAGCAGCGGAGAATTTACTAGAACGTATTCGCTGCGCAGTGGAATGGTTACCAGAGCAGGCTTGGCCAAGTTTTGATGACGTTGATTTGCTGGCGAGCTTAGAAGAGTGGTTAGAGCCATACATGAGTACGGTTGCCTCAGTGAAAGACTTGGCGAAGGTAAATTTAGTGGAAGCATTAAATGCTCGATTGGGATGGCCGTTGAATCAGCATATTGATGAGTGGTTGCCTGAAGAGTACCGCCTGCCAACTGGTTCGAAAAAGCGAATTCGTTATCAGTGTGGTCATGAGCCTGTGCTTTCTGTCCGTATGCAAGAGGTGTTTGGTGAAAGTACTTCACCAACTGTGGCACAGGGACGTAAGCGGCTGGTGCTTGAATTACTCTCTCCAGCACAACGCCCTCTTCAGGTGACGACAGATCTCGCCGCATTCTGGATGGGAAGCTACAAAGAAGTACAGAAAGAAATGAAAGGTCGTTACCCTAAGCACGTTTGGCCTGACGATCCAGCGACGCATGTAGCGACAACCAAAACAAAAAGACAATTGAACAATGAGTGATACTAAAAAGCCCGGTGCAAAGCGAGCGCCAGCCAAGAAGACCGCGTCAAGTAAAACGACGACTAAGAAAAGTGGCGCAAAACGCCCAAGAAAATCACCAGCGAAAAAAACAAACAATGGTAAACGTTCTTGGCTTAAAGTCATTTGGTCGTTCAGTTGGAAAGCCGGCGTTGCCTTGGCTGCGGTGTTATTGTTTGTCGGTATTTACCTAGATAGTGTGGTTAAAGATCGCTTTGATGGTCAGTTGTTTGATCTGCCTACGGTGGTTTATGCCCGCATTCTCAATTTAAGTCCGGGACAGAACATTACGATTAAAGAGATGCGTAATGAACTCGATGTGCTGAACTACCGTAAAGTCAGCCAGCCTCGTTACCCAGGTGAGTATTCATCTTCTTCAACGCGTATTGAACTGATTCGTCGTCCGTTTGAATTTGCTGACGGGCCAGAGCCTGATCGTCATGTGATGTTGCATTTCTCAAGCAGCGGCTTACAACGTATTCAATCTTTAGAGGCGAAAGGTGATCTTGGCTACTTACGCATTGAACCTAAGATGTTGGGAATGCTGGAAAAAGACCAAAATGAGCAACGTTTGTTCTTACGCCGCGATCAATTCCCGGAGATCTTAGTTGATGCATTATTAGCGACGGAAGATCGCGACTTTTATCAACACGATGGTGTATCACCACTTGCCATTGCACGTGCTTTAGTGGCGAACATCAAAGCGGGTCGTACCGTACAAGGCGGCAGTACGCTAACTCAACAGTTGGCGAAAAACTTGTTCCTGACTCGTGATAAAACCTTGTGGCGTAAGGTACGTGAAGCGTATATCGCATTAATTCTCGATTATCGTTACAGCAAAGACCGTATTCTGGAAGCTTACCTCAACGAGGTATATTTGGGTCAGAGCGGTGGTGATGCGATTCATGGTTTCGCTTTGGCATCACGCTATTACTTCGGTCAGCCTATCCAAGAGCTACGTATCGATCAGCTTGCAATGCTAGTGGGAATGGTAAAAGGACCATCTTACTACAACCCTATTCGCTACCCAGAACGTACTAAGACGCGTCGTGACTTAGTACTGCGTCTACTGATGCAACAAGACATGCTGACTGCGCAGCAATACGAACAAGCGGTGAGTCGTCCACTTGATACACAAAGCAAGCCACGTATCGCTAGTCGACAGCCTGCGTATTTCCAACAACTGAATATCGAACTGAAAGAGAAGGTGGGTGACAACTTCAAAGCAGAAACCGGATTACGCTTATTTACCTCTCTTGATCCTGTATCGCAAAGTAAACTCGAAAAAGCCATTGCGAAGAAAGTCCCTGAACTGGCAAAACGTGCGGGTAAGGAGCTTGAAGCGGCTGCTGTTGCCGTGGATCGTCATAGTGGTGAAATTCGCGCAATGGTTGGCGGTAAACGTGTCGGGTATGAAGGCTTTAACCGTGCACTGAATGCCAGTCGTCCAATTGGGTCATTGGTTAAACCTGCTATCTATCTGACGGCATTGGAGCAACCTGAAAAATACAACCTTGGGACAACGCTTCATGATACGCCTCTGAGTTTGAAGGGGAGCAAAGGCTCCGTTTGGTCGCCACGCAACTTTGACCGTAAGTTTCGTGGTGATGTTCCGTTGTATTTAGCCTTGGCAAAATCATTGAATGTACCAACTGTTCGTTTGGGGATGCAGCTTGGTATCCCAGAGGTGTCTAATACCTTAGAACGCCTTGGTGTTGATAAGAATGAAATTCGCCCTGTGCCATCCATGTTCTTGGGCTCATTTTCATTAACACCGTTTGAAGTAGCGCAAATGTATCAAACGCTGACTAACTCTGGTAAGCGTGCCAAGCTGTCGGCGCTGCGTTCGGTTGTCGATATGGACGGCAATGTGCTTTATCAATCTCTCCCTCGGTCAGCCCCAGCAGTAGATGAACAAGCGGCTTGGTTAACGACCTATGCTATGAAGCAAGGTGTCGCACAAGGGACAGGACGATTCCTACAAAGTCAGTTTGCTTGGGCAGCACTAGCAGGAAAAACGGGTACGAGTAACGACAGTCGTGACAGTTGGTTTGTGGGTATTGATGGGCGTGAAGTTACCACGATTTGGCTTGGGCGCGATGACAATAAGTCTACCAAGTTGACAGGTTCAAGCGGTGCATTGCGTGTTTACGCGGAATACTTGAAACAGCGTATTCCTGAAAGGTTGGAGCTACCTTGGCCAAAAGAGGTGACGACACTTGGCTTCCAAAAAGCAGCGAACGGCGCGTTAGAAATCAATTGTCGTAGTGAGTACAAATTGCCAGTGTGGGACAAAACTGGGCAAATCAAACAACAATGCGAGAAAAAGTCGAACTGGTTGAATAATTTATTTGATTGGTAAGACCATCAAAAACACCATCACTGACTTGTGCAGTTGTTCAATTCTTAGTACAAGTAGGTGTTAAATATTCAATAAAGGAAGAAGTGAATGTTCAAAAAGTCGATCTCAAGCTCATGGTTGCGTTTTATTGCACTGTGGGTCTGCTCCTTTTTGATTGCCACTCCTTCCTTTGCCAAACACATCAGTGATGATCATCCTCGCCCTAAAATTGCCGTCGTGCTTGCTGGTGGTGGTGCAAAAGGTGCCGCCCATATCGGGG
Source organism: Vibrio sp. MMH1-50 (assembly GCF_022347645.1). Lineage (NCBI taxonomy): Bacteria > Pseudomonadati > Pseudomonadota > Gammaproteobacteria > Vibrionales > Vibrionaceae > Vibrio > Vibrio sp. MMH1-50. Next base: position 212,323 of record NZ_JAKRGG010000003.1, on the reverse strand, counting down.
TTTTGAAGGCGCTTGAAGAGATGCATATTCCGGTTGATATCATTACCGGCACTAGCATGGGCGCTTATGTCGGTGGTTTATATGCAACTGGCATGAGCGCGGATGAAATTGAAAGCTTTATCTACAGTGTGGATTGGAACAGCGGCTATCGAGACCGTGTTGACCGCAGCCAACGTCGCGTCCGCGACAAAGAATATGAAGACCGTTATCAAATCACGACAGATCTAGGCTTAAGGTTTGGTGAAGTTCGTTCACCGACTGGTGTCGTTCAAGGGCAGAATATGCTTCGTATTTTGCGTGAAACGACAGGTAACCTTGGTCGTTTTGACTCTTTCGATGACCTTGCTATCCCATACCGCTCAGTCGCCACTGACATTGTTGAATTGGAAGAAGTGGTGCTTGATAACGGCTATCTTGTTGATGCAATGATGGCAAGTATGTCTGTTCCAGGCGCACTCCCTCCTTATGAACTAAATGGTCATATGCTGGTGGATGGCGGTGTGGTCAATAACATGCCCGTAGATGTCGCTCGTGCTATGGGGGCCGACATCGTTATTGCGGTGGATATCAGTACTGACTACAAAAGCAAAGAAGACTTTACCGGTTTGTTTACCGTTGCTGATCAGCTTTCTAACTATCTTGTTCGTCGTAGTACCCAAGAGCAAGCCGAAACACTAAGCGGAGATGATGTTTATATTCGTCCTAATGTAGGGCAAATGGAGACGGTTGAGTTCAATAAAATGCCCGATGCGTTTCAGGCTGGTTATGAGATCACCAAGAGTCTTGAGTCCAAATTGAAAGGCTTGAGTGTGTCGAATGCCGAGTACCAAAAGTACATTGAGCACAAGCAAGATGCGCGTAAAAATCTGGAATATGGTGATCAGCGCGTGGTTGATCAGATTGTATTGGTGAACAATACGCACTATAGCGATGTGTTGCTGACTAACCGTCTAGAGCTTGATACTGGGCGACCATTAAAAACAGACGAAATCGAAAAAGCGGTCGAAAACCTTTATGCGCTGGATCGCTTTGAATTGATCACTTACCACTTCGAAGAGATCGATGACGTTAATTTATTGGTCTTTGAGGTAAACGAAAAGTCATGGGGACCGAACTACCTCAATTTTCGCTTCTTCCTAGAAGATGACTTTAACACTGACAGCCAGTACGGAATCGGCGTGTCAGCAAACTTCACCAATCTGAACTCTCACGGTGCGGAACTGACTCTAAATGTTGATATGGGCACTGATAAACTGATTGAAGCGGAGTTGTACTCTCCAGTGCTTTCGAGTCAGGAATTGTTTGTTTCTGGAAAACTCAATTACAACACTGAAAACCGGAACTTACCTCTCGATGACGAGTTTGAAAATCCGGATATCGGCTCAGTTTACGATTACCTACCATTTTCTTACACCGAGTTTATTACTGAGCTAGCAGCGGGTGTGCAACCAACCTTGTGGCAAGAGTTCCGAGTTGGTGGTCGTTATACCAAAGGGACGATAGAAGCCTCCACCATTCAGTCTGCGGGCAATTTAGATTACGAGCGACTGGGGTTATTTGCCAACTATCGCTTAGATACACTGGATGATTTTGCATTTCCGACTCGTGGCATGCTGATTGACTTGGACTACCTTGTTTCTCACGACAAAACTCCAGAAGGTCTCCGAGGTGAAAACGCAAAAAACAGTATTGAAGATACGGTTTATGAAATTACCGCTCGTTTTAAGGGGGCGGTGACTCACAGTCGTCATACTTTAGTCGGTCAAGCGGAATACAGCTTTGTTGAGAGTAAAAACTCTTTTGTACCTTTGGACCCTAGAGAGCTAGGTGGTTTCTTAAATCTGTCTGGTATCCCTCGTAACAGTCTGATTGGACAAAACTTATTCTATACCAGTTTGGTGTATCGTTATAAATGGATGGATAACGATTTTGGGCTGTTTGAAGCGCCAGTTTACCTTGGTGCATCCCTTGAACATGGTGGTGTTTGGTCGGATAACGATCTCAAGCTGAATGAGGCACCGCTGTACAATGCCGCATCAATTTTCTTTGGTGTTGATTCGCCAATAGGACCCGTTATGTTGGCATACGGTCGTACAGAGCAGAATTTAGATGCTGTGTACTTGATCGTTGGAACATCATTTAAATAACCGGGAATAGGACAGCAAAATCTCCGCATATTTAGCCGAAATTCACAGGACTTTAGTCGTAAGTTGCTATGTTGGTCAAAATGATGAGATTTTAATTTAACGTTAAATTTGCTATCCTTTCGCCCACAGTTTGGCCTCTACGGCGCTGTTTCTCAATCAGAATTGAATGAAAACAAGGGCAATGGAGAGCCAAGTTTCCAAGGATGTTCACTCCTTTACTTTGAAAAATAGTAATTAAAAAGGAGGAACCGCAATGAGAGGAAAAAAGTCGTGCTTGAAGCCTACCGTAAACACGTCGAAGAGCGTGCTGCCGAAGGAGTTGTTCCTAAACCGCTAGACGCTGAACAAGTTGCTGGACTTGTTGAACTTCTGAAAAATCCCCCGCAAGGTGAAGAAGCTTTTATTCTTGACCTACTAGAGAACCGTATCCCACCAGGTGTAGATGAAGCTGCTTATGTAAAAGCGGGTTTCCTGACGGCGGTAGCAAAAGGTGAAGTGGAATCACCACTTGTGAGCCGTGAAAAGGCAGCTGAGCTACTAGGTACAATGCAAGGCGGTTACAACATCGCTCCTCTAGTTGAATTCCTAGAAGATGACCTACTAGCGCCTATTGCTGTAAAAGCGCTGTCTCATACTCTACTGATGTTTGACGCTTTCTATGATGTTGAAGAGAAGGCTAAAGCAGGTAATGCATTCGCGAAACAAGTTCTACAATCGTGGGCTGATGCTGAATGGTTCACATCGAAGAAGAAAGTCGCGGATCAGATTACGGTTAAAGTATTTAAAGTAACCGGTGAAACCAACACCGATGACTTGTCTCCAGCTCCAGATGCTTGGTCTCGTCCAGATATTCCAGTACACGCAAAAGCGATGCTGAAAATGGAACGTGATGGCATTGTACCGGATCAACCAGGCAGCGTTGGTCCTATCAATCAAATTGAAGAACTGCAAAAAGACGGCATTCCACTAGCATACGTAGGTGATGTTGTTGGTACCGGTTCTTCGCGTAAATCAGCAACTAACTCAGTGCTTTGGTTTATGGGTGAAGATATCCCATTTGTACCAAATAAGCGCACGGGTGGTATCTGTCTAGGTGGTAAGATCGCCCCAATTTTCTACAACACGATGGAAGATTCTGGTGCACTACCAATTGAACTAGACGTGCAAAACATGAACATGGGTGATGTGATTGATATCTTCCCATACGAAGGTGTTGTGCGTAAAAACGGTGAAGAGATCTCTAGCTTTGAACTGAGCAAAGTGTTGCTTGATGAAGTTCGTGCTGGTGGTCGTATTCCACTGATTATTGGTCGTGGCTTAACAAGCCGTGCTCGTGCATCACTTGGTCTAGAAGAAACCGATCTTTTTGCTAAGCCTGTTGACCCGTCAGCTTCTGATAAAGGTTACACCTTGGCTCAGAAGATGGTGGGTAAAGCATGTGGCGTAGAAGGTGTACGTGCAGGTCAATACTGTGAACCGAAGATGACAACGGTAGGTTCTCAGGATACTACCGGTCCAATGACACGTGACGAACTAAAAGACCTTGCGTGTCTAGGCTTCTCTGCTGATCTCGTGATGCAGTCATTTTGTCACACGTCTGCTTATCCAAAACCAGTCGATGTAAATACGCACCATACACTACCTGATTTCATTATGAACCGTGGTGGTGTATCGCTTCGTCCTGGTGATGGTGTAATTCACTCATGGTTAAACCGTATGCTTCTACCTGATACCGTTGGTACGGGTGGTGACTCACATACTCGTTTCCCTCTTGGTATTTCATTCCCAGCAGGTTCAGGTCTCGTTGCATTCGCAGCTGCGACAGGTGTTATGCCACTGGATATGCCAGAGTCAATCTTGGTACGCTTTAAAGGTGAAATGCAGCCAGGTATCACGCTGCGTGACTTGGTACATGCCATCCCTTACTACGCAATCCAACAAGGTCTACTGACGGTTGAGAAAGCAGGTAAGATCAACGAATTCTCTGGTCGTGTACTAGAAATTGAAGGCGTTGAGCACCTAACTGTAGAGCAGGCATTCGAGCTGTCTGATGCATCAGCAGAGCGTTCTGCGGCAGGTTGTACAGTTAAGCTATCTCAAGAGTCTATCGAGGAATACCTAAACTCAAACATCACTATGCTTAAGTGGATGATCTCGGAAGGTTACGGCGATCGTCGTACTATCGAGCGTCGTATCACAGCGATGGAAGAGTGGTTAGCAAACCCAGAGTTGATGGAAGCAGATGCGGATGCAGAATATGCGCACATCATTGAAATCGACCTAGCAGATATTCACGAGCCAATCCTATGTGCACCGAACGATCCAGATGACGCTCGTCTTCTATCTGAAGTTCAAGGTACACAGATTGATGAAGTGTTTATCGGTTCTTGTATGACTAACATTGGTCACTTCCGTGCAGCAGGTAAATTGCTAGAGCAATACGGTGGTCAATTAGATACTCGTCTATGGGTGGCACCGCCAACCAAGATGGACCGTGACCAACTGACAGAGGAAGGTTACTACGGTATCTATGGTCGTGCTGGTGTACGTATTGAAACGCCAGGGTGTTCTCTATGTATGGGTAACCAAGCACGCGTAGCAGATAAAGCGACGGTAATGTCGACTTCAACGCGTAACTTCCCGAACCGTCTTGGTACGGGTGCTAATGTTTACCTTGCGTCTGCGGAGCTAGCAGCGGTAGGTGCAATTCTAGGTAAGATTCCAACCAAAGAAGAGTACTTAGAATACGCGAAGCAAATTGATGCGACAGCAGCAGACACATACCGCTACTTGAACTTCCACAAGATGGATCAGTACACCAAGAAAGCGGCAGAAGTGATTTTCCAAGAGCCTGCATAATTCTTAGTGAGCTTTGCTAATACTTGATAAGCGCCCACCATTTGGTGGGCGTTTTTTTAGATAACGCATTGCGAGAGATCCCCAGCTCGCTCGTACCTCGCTCTTGAGGATGACGATTAAATAGCCAAGAGTAAAAACGATGTCATTCCCGAAAACGACAAAGGAGTGCTGTCGGGAATCTCTTTTAAACAAGCGATTGAGAGAGCTCCGCGTCTCGCGCTTCTCCCATCCCATATATCCCTGTATACTCCGCACCAAATTGATACGAAAAGGCGATCTCGATGGAGTTTGAATTCATCCGCAATACATTGATGGGCGAATATTATGTCAAATGCAGTATGGGGCATGAGATTGTAGGTCGCTGGCTACAAGAAGAAATTGGCAAAGATCCGGCTAAGATTGCGCAAGTTGAAAGCTTGGTTGAACAGGCATTTTCTTCGCCATCTCAAGAGCATAGATTAACTGGATCTGAGATAAGTTTAATGATCGTCGGCGATGAAGTTCTGGTTCAAGAAAACGTACTGGGTCACGACTATGAAGTCGAGATGGAAAGTGAGTTCGATTTCTATGATGCTGAGAGTACTGCGAGTTGTGGTATTGAGGACTTTTGTGCCTTGATAGAGCAGTGGAAAGACTTTTTGAACATTTAATGCACAATTTTGGGTAGTCTAATTAGGGTTGCCTTATATTTGTGAAAAGGGCGCACCGATGTGGTGCGCCCTTTTTGTTTACAAGATTATTATTTTTAATAAGTTCATATAAATCAAATAGATAAAAAGTTGGCACGCAGCTTGGATTAATACAAGTGTTTCAGGATGAAAGCTGCGGAGAAGATTCAATGAAAATCATTAATGCCATTATAAAGCCTTTTAAATTAGACGATGTGCGCGAAGCATTGGCTGATGTCGGTATTGAAGGGATGACAGTATCAGAGGTTAAAGGTTTTGGTCGCCAAAAAGGGCACACGGAACTATATCGTGGTGCTGAATACCAAGTCGACTTTCTACCAAAAGTAAAACTAGAAATCGCGACCCATGCAGACAATGTGGAACGCGTGGTAGAAGCCATCACTAAAGCGGCTCAAACCGGAAAAATTGGTGACGGCAAGATTTTTGTCTACGACCTAAACCAAGCCGTGCGTATTCGTACTGGTGAAATGGACGCAGAAGCACTTTAAGAATTCAAGGGATTGGAGAACTATCATGGAATTAACAACAACGGTAACGGAATTACGTTACGCACTCGACACCTTTTTCTTCCTCATTTCCGGTGCGTTGGTAATGTGGATGGCAGCAGGCTTTGCCATGCTGGAAGCGGGCTTAGTTCGCTCTAAAAACACCACCGAAATTCTAACCAAAAATATCTGTCTATATGCGATTGCCTGTACCATGTTCTTATTGGTCGGCTACAACATTATGTATGTTGATAATGGCGAAGGCGGCTGGCTACCATCATTTGGTGCGCTAATTGGCACACAAGGTGAAGGGGCAGATCATTCTCTAGAGTCGGACTTCTTCTTCCAAGTTGTATTCGTAGCTACAGCGATGTCAGTCGTATCTGGTGCAGTTGCTGAGCGCATGAAGCTTTGGTCTTTCCTTATCTTCTCTGCGGTATTGACGGCATTTATCTACCCTATGGAAGGTTACTGGACTTGGGGCGGTGGTTTCTTATCAGAAGCTGGCTTTAGTGACTTTGCTGGTTCAGGCATTGTACACATGGCGGGTGCAGCAGCAGCGTTAGCTGGCGTATTACTACTGGGTGCTCGTAAAGGTAAATATGGCAAAAATGGTGAAATCTACCCAATTCCAGGTTCAAACATGCCTCTAGCGACATTAGGTACATTCATCCTTTGGTTTGGTTGGTTCGGTTTCAACGGCGGTTCTCAACTAATGGTTTCTGACTTTGAGAACGCGACAGCGGTAGGTCAAATTTTCTTGAACACTAACGCAGCGGCAGCGGCAGGCGCAATTGCAGCTCTACTAGTGTGTAAAACCACTTGGGGTAAAGCTGACCTAACGATGATTCTGAACGGTGCCTTGGCAGGTCTTGTAGCAATCACTGCCGATCCTCTATCACCATCACCACTTTATGCTGTGGCTATCGGTGCGGTATCTGGTGCGCTAGTTGTGTTCAGTATCATTGGTCTGGATAAAGTGAAGATTGATGATCCTGTAGGTGCTATCTCAGTTCATGGTGTGTGTGGCTTCTTTGGTCTTATGGTTGTGCCGCTAAGTAATGGTGATGCCACATTTGGTGCACAGCTTCTAGGTGCTGCTGTTATCTTCGCTTGGGTATTCGGTGCAAGCCTTGTGGTATGGGCTATTCTGAAGGCAACAATTGGTATCCGAGTGTCGGAAGACGAAGAGTTGGAAGGTATGGATATGCACGACTGTGGTGTTGGCGCTTACCCAGAATTCGTGACTGTGAAATAACAGTCATAACGACACAATTCGTTACAAAGTAAATCATCAAAAACCTGCTCTGACGAGTAGGTTTTTTTTATGGATTAATTGTTTTCTTATTGAACATGCATATAATAACGCAACTGATAAACGTTATCATTAGCATGGTAAAGGATTAAACAATGAAAAAACTGCTAACTCTTTCAGCGATTACTTGCGCAACTCTAGCTCCAACAGCAATGGCTGCTGAAGAAGTGAACGTCTACTCTTACCGTCAACCTTTCCTAGTTGAACCTATGTTCAACGAGTTCACTAAAGAAACTGGTATCAAAGTAAACGTTAAGTTTGCGAAAAAAGGTCTAGCAGAGAAGTTGGCTCAGGAAGGCGAATACAGCCCTGCTGATGTAATCCTTACTACAGATATCAGCCGTCTAGCTGAACTGACAAACAAAGGTCTGGTTCAAAAGGTAGACAGCAAAATCATCGAAGAAAACGTACCTGCACAGTACCAAGATAAAGAAAACGAGTGGTTTGCTCTCACTCTACGTACTCGTAACGTTTACTCTTCACGTGACCGTGTTGGTAAGCTAGGTAACGATTTCAACTATGCAGACCTAGCAAAGCCTGAATTCAAAGGTAAAATCTGTACACGTAGCGGTAAGCACCCTTACAACGTATCTCTAGTGTCTTCTATGATCGCGCACCACGGTGAAGCTGAAACAAAAGAGTGGCTAGAAGGCGTTAAAGCGAACTTAGCTCGTAAGCCTCAAGGTAACGACCGCGCTCAAGTTAAAGCAATCAAAGAAGGTCTATGTGACGTTTCTCTAGGTAACAGCTACTACCTAGGTAAGATGGTTAACGACAAAGAGCAAAAAGCTTGGGCTGACGCGGTATACATCAACTTCCCTAACCAAGAGACAACAGGTACTCACGTAAATATCTCTGGTATGGCAATGGCGAAGTTCTCTCCAAACAAAGACAACGCTGTGAAGCTAATGGAATTCCTAACGGGTGACAAAGCGCAGCAAATGTATGCAGAAGTAAACTACGAGTACCCAGTAAAAGAAGGCGTTAAGCGTTCTGAACTTGTGGAATCTTGGGGTGACTTCAAAGCAGATACTATCTCTCTAGATGACATTGCTTCTCACCACGAAGCTGCAATTAAGCTACTAGATGAAGTGAAATTTGACCTTTAATTCCATGTGGGGGTATAACTATACCCCCATTTGATTAAAGGATATGAGATGTATTTGCAACTGCATTTGTATTTCATAAAGCCTTGCAGTATTTAGGCAATGAAGAATAAACATTCTCTATGGAAAACCAGTAGTGGGGTGATCACCCTGTTACTGGTTTTGCCGATCTTAGCGATCTTCTATACCGCCATTGGCGAGACGGATGACTTGTTTACGCATTTGATGTCGACGGTCATGCCAACCTACATCTATAACACCGTTGCTCTGACCTCTGGTGTGATGATTCTTTCTTTGATTCTCGGTATCCCAAGCGCTTGGTTTATGGCTATGTGCAAACTGCCAACCGAGAAATGGTTACAATGGGCATTGGTTCTGCCTCTTGCTATGCCGGGTTATATCATTGGTTACATTTTTACGGATTGGTTTGATTTTGCCGGACCGATCCAGATCTTCTTACGTGATATAACCGGATGGGGACCAGGTGAGTACTGGTTTCCTGATATTCGTACCTTGAGTGGTGCGACCTTTGTTCTTTCTCTGGTTCTTTATCCATATGTTTACTTACTCTGCCGAGCGGCATTTATGGAACAGAACGTCTCTTTGTTACAAAGTGCACGCTTACTGAAGTGTTCTCCTTGGGAGAGCTTTTGGCGTATCTCTTTACCGCTTGTTAGACCTTCTATCGCCGTTGGTTTGTCTCTGGTCGCGATGGAAACCATTGGTGACTTCGGCACCGTCAGCTATTTTGCAGTGAACACACTTACCACTGCGGTTTATGATACTTGGCTTGGGTATTCGAACCTGAATGCCGCAGCGAAAATTTCAGCCATGATGTTGGTGATAGTTGTGTTGTTGTTAAGTGCTGAGCGCTACAGTCGCCGCAAGCAGAAGCTGTTCCAAAGCCAGTTTAATAGTCATGAAGATTTTCGCTATGAACTTCAAGGTTGGCAAAAGTGGGGCGCATTAGTTTGGTGTTGGGGCTTGGTTGCGATCGCATTTATTTTCCCTCTGCTACAGTTGATTGATTACGCTATTACTTACTTTGCGCAAAGCTGGACACCTGAGTTTCGTGAATATGCATGGAATAGTTTGGTGGTGTCAGTCGTGGCTGCAATCATCGGTGTTGCGATTGCTTTAACGGTAAACTTTAGTCAGCGAGTCAATGGTGGACGTTCAAGTTTAGCCTTTATGCGCCTATCTTCAATGGGATATGCGGTACCTGGTACTGTGCTCGCCATAGGTGTGATGGTAGCGGTGCTGTTTATGGATCATCGCGTGAACGATATTGCTAAAGCGATGGAGTGGGGTAGACCGGGACTGATCTTCTCAGGATCTATGTTTGCTCTGATTTTCGCGATGGTTGTTCGTTTCTCTGCTGTCGCGATCGGTAGCGTTGAGAGTAACCTAAATAAGATTTCGCCATCGTTGGATATGGCTTCGCGTACGATGGGTTGTACACCAAACACTATGTTGTGGCGTGTGCATTTTCCATTGGTTAAGCGTGGTGCCTTAATTGCTGGTCTGTTGGTGTTCATTGAGTCGATGAAAGAACTCAATGCTGCGTTATTGCTGCGCCCATTTAACTTCGAAACCTTGGCGACGTACGTGTATAACTTTGCCTCGGATGAGCATTTAGAACTTGCTGCATTACCCGCAGTATTACTGGTTCTTGTTGGGTTAATCCCGCTTGTTGTTGTTAACCGTTCACTGGAGCAAAGTCATTAATGAGCTGTGCATTATCCATTCAAAATCTTACTTGCCAGTATGAGTCACAAACTGTTCTTGAGTCTTTGTCCTTAGAAGTGGAACAGGGGCAAATTGTTTGTCTATTAGGCGCAAGTGGTTGTGGTAAGACAACGCTTCTGAAAGCCATTGCAGGTCTCCTTCCGCTAAGTTCAGGTCAAATGAGCCTGAACTGCCTCACTATTGATGACGGTAAAAATTGGTTACCACCAGAGCAGCGTAATATTGGCATGATCTTTCAAGATTACGCCTTGTTTCCGCACCTGACGGTTGCCGAGAACATTGCATTTGGTTTAAAGAATGAAACAGCGCAACAAAAGCTGCTGAAAGTAGAGGAAATGTTGGGCTTAGTTCATCTTAAAGGCTTTGGTGACCGTTACCCGCATCAGCTGTCGGGTGGTCAGCAACAGCGTGTTGCGATTGCTCGTTCACTGGCTTATAAGCCGGATCTTCTGTTGCTTGATGAACCATTTTCTAACATCGATACTCAGGTGCGTCACGAGCTGATCCGTGAAATTCGCAAGATTTTTAAGGAGCAGGGAGTTACTGCGATCTTTGTAACTCACAGTCGTGAAGAAGCTTTTGCTTTTGCCGATAAGATGGCAGTGATGAACCATGGTGTGATTGAACAGTACGGCACTGCCTCTGAACTTTACTATCAACCGTCGAGTAAGTTTGTTGCTGACTTCCTAGGTGGTGGTAGCTACCTTGCTGCAAAGCGAATCTCTGAGAACGAATTTGATACACACCTTGGCGTGGTGGAAGCGAACGCTCAGCAAGACATTAAGATGAATGGAGACTGTGCGCTGTTACTTCGTCCTCAGCATGTACAGATTGCCGCTGATGAAGAAAGTGCGGTCAAAGTGCTTGAGCAACACTTTATGGGTGATCACTGCCGTTATGTGATTGATGTTAACGGCGACCGTTTATTAGCGACGTCAACGCAAGCGTTGAATGTTGGTGATAGCGTAGCAGTGAAAGTGGAAACACAAGGCGTGTTGGCTTTTGCGTAATCAGTTAAGCCCAAATTCAGCACCATAAAAAAGCCCGGCGCTAAAGCCGGGCAAGTGTTCTTCACCTATAGGTTATGTGCTCGAAGCGGGCACAAGGTGTCAGTTATAAAGACAAGAAGTCTTTAAACTGTTGAAGAACACGTTCCGCAGTGTCCTTATCTTGCATCTCTGCAAAAATACGTAGCAACGGTTCGGTACCAGAGAAACGAGCGATAATCCAACCACCGTTTTTGAAGTAAACTTTCGCACCATCTTCGTAGCTGACTTTTTCGATCTCAAACTCAAACTCAGGTAACTGCTTCTCAATATAAATCTTGTTGAACAACGCGTCTTTTTGCGCAGGTTTGAATTTGCAATCGCCTTCAGCCATATACGCATAGCCGTACTTACCGTAGATTTCATCGAGTAACTCAGACAGTTTTTTACCGGTTACTGAAATCATTTCCACCAATAGGCTTGATGCGAATACGCCATCCTTACCTTTGATGTGACCGCGAATGGTTAGACCGCCAGAACTTTCACCGCCAATCAGTGAATCGTCAGCTTCCATTTGAGAACTGATATGTTTAAAGCCTACAGGAACCTCAAAGCACTTTTCTCCGTGGTCTTCCGCGACTTTGTCGAGTAAGTGTGTAGTTGCGATATTACGCACTACTGAGCCTGTCCAGCCTTTGTATTCAAGCAAGTAGTAGTAAAGCAGCAGTAACACTTCATTTGGATGAATGAAGTTACCTTTCTCGTCGATAATGCCAAGACGGTCTGCATCGCCATCGGTACCGATACCAATGTCATAGCCTTCCTGCTCAACAAGGTGCATCAAGCGATAAAGCGTTGCTGCACTTGGCGATGGCATCAATCCGCCAAAGTCTGGGTTCTTGCCATCGTTGATCACGTCGACTTCACAGCGACCATTAATCAGTACCGTTTGAAGTGCGTTTTTTGCAACACCAAACATAGGGTCGATCAATACGCGTAGATTTGCCTTTTTGATCGCCTCGATGTCGATAAAGTCAATGATTGAGTCAACAAACTCGTTCATCGGGTTGATGATTTGAATCAGCTTATCTTCAACCGCTTGTTCAAAGTCGACGCTTTTTACATCTTGTGTCGTTAGCGTTGATATTTGTGATTCGATTTTTTGTGTGATGATTTCATCAGCGTCGCGACCGCCTTCAATGAAGACTTTGATGCCGTTGTAATCGGCAGGGTTGTGTGATGCGGTAATACATGCAGAGTAAGCACAACCCATTTCCTTCGCTTTGAACATCACAATAGGCGTTGGAACAAACTTGTCGATAAAGCTAACCACAATGCCGTTTGCCGCTAGTACTTCAGCGAACCAACGACCAGCTTTATCAGAAAGAAAGCGGCGGTCATAACCAATGACAAAACCACGATCAGCCACGGATTCGTTATTCGTAATGTTTGCGACTGCTTGAGCAACCAAACGTACATTATCTTTGGTGAACTCCTCACCGATAAATGCACGCCAACCACCTGTACCAAATTTGATCATAATTCGATCCTCGATAAGAGCGGCATCCCACCGCTTCTTAAATCTTTGCTAGCGAACCGATGCGCTTATCAAACTCAAGTGCACCGGATAAACCAAAAGGGGAGAAGGACTCCCCTAAAAGATGATTAACCTAGAGTAACGATAACTTCGTTTACTGAACCTTGCGCTTGAACTGGCACCGATGCACCACTTACCGCTTCACCGTTTACGGTAATCGACTTAACACCTTTGCTCACTGAATCAGGGTTAACGACTTTGATGTTGTACGTTGCACCTAACCATTGACGAGTCACTTCGAAACCTGGCCAGTTCGTTGGGATACAAGGATCGATGGTCAGGCCATCGAAGCCTGTACGCACACCGAGGATAAAGTTGGTTACGGCGAAGTAAGCCCAACCAGATGTACCTGTTAACCATGGGTGGTTTGCACGACCGTGGTCTTGGTGGTCACGACCCATGATGAACTGTACGTACGAGTAAGGTTCTGCAATACGTTTTTCGATGATGTCGTTCTGGTTGTATGGGTTTAGTGCATCGTAGAACTTCATTGCACGGTCACCACGACCTAATTTAGCCTCAGCTACCCAAGCCCATGGGTTTGGATGTGAGAAGATTGCCCCGTTTTCTTTTACGCCTTGATAAACGCGAGTCACAAAGCCGATGTCATCGTTTGGTGTTGCGAATGATGGTGAATTTAGGTGTAAGCCATATTCAGAGAACAGGTTCTCATCGACTGCGTCCATCGCTTTTTCACCGCGCTCTTGAGATACCGCACCTGAAAGTACCGCAAGCGTGTTTGACTCAAGGTGTACTCGACCTTCCGCTTGTTGCGCTGTACCGATCTTGTCACCATTTTTCGTTAGACCACGGATGTACCAACCACCTTCGTCATCCCAAAGGTGTGTTTCACATGCTTCACGAACGTTTGCTGCCATTTCCGTGTATTTTTCAACGTCAGCTTGTTTACCTAAGTATTTCGCTAGGTCGATGAACTCTTGCAGTGCCCAGAAGTGTAGGAACGACACCATTGAAGATTCACCACCACCGAGGTTTAGACAGTCGTTCCAGTCTGCACGCAGACCTTTACAGATACCGGTTTGACCTACGTATTCAGCCGAGAAGTCTAGTGCTGCCTTCATGTGGTCATAAACCGTGGCATCACCCCCGTCAGCATAAGGGATCACTTCGTCGAAGAAGCTATGTTCACCCGTTTCCATCACGTACTTACAGATGGTTGGGACTAACCATAGATGGTCATCCGAACATGTGTCTTCGATACCGTGAATCTTGTCTTCATCAGACGGAGTAGGAACAACTGTCGGTGATTTCGATGGTTTAACGTCAGCTTTTTCTGGATCGAACCAATCTGGATCAAATAGGTGTAGACCATAACCCGCTTTCACCTGACCGCGTAGCAGGTCAACGATACGTTTACGCGTCATTGCAGGGTTAGCATGAGGAACTGAGATCGCATCTTGCGCTGTATCGCGGTAACCCAGACCAGTACGACCACCCACTTCGATGAATGAAGCAAAGCGAGACCAAACGACACAAGTTTCCGCTTGGTATAGCGTCCAAGCGTTGATCATGGTGTCTAGACCTTCGTTTGGTGATTTCACTTGGAACTTGCCACAACGCTCATCCCAGTGTGCTTTGATACCAGCAAATGCGTTGTCAACTTCTGCAAGATCTTGGTACTTAGCACGCAGACGCTCACCGTTGCCTTTACCGATACCTAGAATGTAAGCAAAGCGAACTTCCTCACCTGGTTGGATGGTAAATTGCTTGTGCAGAGAGCCACAGTGGTTGTAACAAGTTTGTGCGGTGTTGAAACACTTACCTTGTTCCACTGCTAACGGATTTGCTTCGTCACGGTATAGACCAAGGAAGCTGTCACGTTGACCGTCGTATGAATCTGGGTCAAATGTTGAAGCTAGGTAGTAGAAACCTTCGAAATCGTTCGTGTTGTAGTACAGGTCGTACTCAATCACGCCTTCGTTGTAAGCCGTACCTGCTGAGTAAAGAGACATCTGATGGTTTTGGTTATCAGATTGAATGTGGCTGAATGAGAACTCAACAAATGAGAATGCGCTGATCGTGCGTGGTTTGTCGGAGGTGTTTTTAATCACTACATCCCAGATTTCAGCGTCTTCACCTTTTGGAACGAACAATGTTTTCGTCGCGGTAATACCGCTGTATTCACATTTGAACTTAGAGTAAGACAAGCCGTGACGAACTTCGTAGTTTGCTTCATCTAGGCTTTTCGCAACAGGTTGCCAAGAGATTGACCAGTAATCACCTGTCTCATCATCACGCAGGTAAACGTAGTGTCCCGGGCGATCGAATGTCGCGTTTGGACGGAATTTAGTAACACGGTTGTATTCTGGAGAGTTGTAGAACGAGTAGCCACCCGCGTTGTGCGAGATAACTGTACAGAACTTCTCAGTACCTAGGTAGTTTGTCCATGGTGCTGGTACGTCAGGGCGAGTGATGACGTATTCGCGATTCTCGTTATCGAAATAGCCGTATTTCATTTGTGTATTTCCTTTTTACTAAGCTGCGCCTGCAGCCAAAAATTTAAAAACTCTTTAAGCGTGATGCGTTGGCATCTGGCTTGGTATTACTTCCACGGTTTACGGTAATTCACCCCCTGCAAGTCAAGCAGAGGTAGGTGTCCTTTCAACCGTGATAAATAGTCGGTCCAATCGCGGTGTTGTTTTTCAGTCCAACATGCTTCTGCCATGGCAGTCAGGCGAGGGAAAATCATGTAGTCCATGCGCGATGGGTTGTTGATGATTTCGCACCATAGAGCGGTTTGAATGCCCCAAATGCGTTTTCTGATTGGATCGTCAGCAGGCACTTCTGCTAACGGCTCGTAGTTGTAAGCTTTCTCTAATGGCAGCGGGTTAGCCCAGTCCACTCCAGGCTCTTCTGGTGCGTAGTCTTGGGTCATATCCAAATAAGTAGTTTGTGCAGGTTGCAGCACCACATCAAAGCCTTGGCGAGCACAGTTCAATGCTGCTTCTTCGCTCAACCATGAGTAAATCACGGTATCTTTGCTGACCTTGTTGCCGTGTTGAGCTTCTTCCCAACCCAGCATGCGTTTACCCAGTTTGCGCAGTTTGTCTTCTGCATGACGCAGGAAGTGACCTTGCAGCTCTTTGTAATCGGTGTAACCCAATTGCTCCATTAGGGCTTGGCAAGCAGGACTTTTCGACCACACGCCGTTAGGCACTTCGTCCGCGCCAATGTGAACATAAGGAGCAGGGAATAGAGCAGCGATCTCTTCAAGTACTTTGTCGATAAACTCATAACTGCCCAGAAGAGCTGGGTTAATGACATTATCGTTGTAATGCTGAATGCTGCGGTACTCAGTGGTGTCTTCTGCTTCAATTAAGAGGTGAGGCAGAGACTTAATTGCGGCGCGGCAATGACCAGGTACATCAATTTCAGGAATGATGGTGATACCACGTTGCTCTGCAAATGCGATAACGTCTCGGATTTCTTCTTGCGTGTAGAAGCCGCCGTAGCGTTGAGATAAATGGGTGTATTGTGGCTCGATGGTTTCATCGATACCACGCCATGCGCCAATTTCCGTAAGCTGAGGCAGTGATTTGATCTCGACACGCCAGCCTTCATCGTCAGTGAGATGCCAATGGAACGTGTTGAACTTGTAATGTGCCAACAAGTTGATCAGGCGTTTTACTTGCTCTACGGAATGGAAATGGCGAGCACAGTCCAACATCATGCCGCGATAACGAAAGCGTGGGCTATCTATAATCGAACAGCACACTGCTTCCATGGTTTTGGTTGCTTCATCTCGTTTTAGTAGCTGCAATAAAGTTGCACAAGCATGGGTAAAGCCAGATGAAGAGCCTGCTTCAATCTTGATCGACTCTTCTGATACTTTGAGCTTATATGCCCCCTCATCCAGTGTTGGGTTGCTTTTGAAAATGATTTTGCCGCTGTTAGAAGAAGAAAGTGTAAATTGGTGAATACGCTGGAGCTCTTCTAGTAACCACGCTTTTGCTGAGTTAGCTAAGTCGGTATAAATTGCAACGCCAGCTTGTTCGTCAAAAGTGAACGAGTGGTCGCTGACTTCAATATGGTTTGGTTTTGGCAATAACGGTTGAGCGTGCGTTAAGCTTGCTGGAATATCGCTGCGTTCCCGATATGGTGAAGCCAAAACAATAGGGGTAACATCGACCTGAGCACGTTGAGGTTGACCATCAACAACAAAGTCGATCATCGCTTCATTAAAGCCATCCGAATAATAACGGAATGGGTTAGAGCCAATGCTGAATTCACAGTAATAGTGGTGGTTGGCAGCCAGCACTATACCTTCTGGTTTGAGTGTGCAAAAACTACCAATCTGAGTAAGTTGACCATTTGAAACGCTATCTGGAAGAATGTAACGATCGAAAGCAAAAGTTAAGCCCCAGCTGTTTAGGTCTTGGTCGCTCAAATTATGAAAGGTGAGTCCAAAGCGACAGTTTTGTTTTTGTTCAGAAAGGACCACTAAATCAACACGATATTCCATGTTCACTCCTACTCAACACTCACCGAGTAAAGGTTATGTTCTGGCTTACCAGCAAACATAATGGCTCCTTCAATCGCATCAAACTGAGGTTCAACCACCCACTGTTGAACTGGTGGAGATAACCAGTTCAGGATTCGCTCTGCGATACTGCCCATTAGGCAGATACGAGTAGCCCCACGCTTATTCAGCGCGACTAAGAACATTTCTATATCGGCTGCGGTTTGCTTTAGCATTTCAATCGCCAGTGCATCACCTTGTTCAGCATGTTGGAAAATTGCTGGAGAGAATTGACCGTAATCGCGAGGTAGAGCCTGCTTAGACCATGCCACTACGTTGTCGATATCATTTTCAAAATGTGCCATTACGTGTGCTGCTAGAGGTGTTTTTTCGCGAATGCCGTCTTCTGCCAGCAAGACTTGTTGGATCAGACGCAACCCCATGACTGCGCCGCCACCTTGGTCGGAGATTGGGAACTCACGACCGCCAACGACATGTTGCTCGAGACCTTTGAGGAAAATGCCGCATGAACCTGTTCCTGCGATCATGATTGCGCCATCTTCACCGTTATGCGCACCAATACATGCTCCGTAAGCATCGGTATTGAGTGTCATACTGGCAAATGGGTGTTCCAAAGCCATGAATGCTTGCCAAGAGGTTTTATGTTCCGCACCTGCTAGAGCCAGACCTACGTGCATAGAAGCGAAATCTTGTTGAGTTAGCCCGCCTTGTGCTGCCGCTGAAGCAATAGATTCAAGAATCGACGCCATCGCGATGTCTGCGCCCAGCATGATGTTTGCACTGCCGCTTTTGGCTTCACCAATGAAGTTGCCTTGTGCATCTTTGATTCGAGCGCGGCATGACGTGCCGCCTCCATCAATACCTACAAAATACATCCCCATGTTTATTGCTCCTTGAAGGCTTGAGAGTTGGCTAAAGTCGAGATGTGCTGAGCCTGACTCATCACCGCGAGTAGGAACCAAGCACCATGTGGGATCCATTGTTCACCCCAGCGCCAGTTCTGAAGCATGTCGTCTTTCTGCGCTGGTGGATTAAATGCAATGCCTTCCTCATCTTCGAAACCGCCGGTAATGCCATTACACACGCCACCTTTTGCATTGAAGAAACCGTATTGAGGAAGATAGTCCGGATTGTTACGACCATGACCATCCAACATACACATGTCGTATGGGTTCAGCCCCACAATCCAGTTAATAGAATCTTGTGCGAGTTTAGAAAGCTGCTGTTTTAGCGCTTTTGACTCAATGAAAGGGAGTGCCCCATAAGCCATGGTTGCCAGTGAACCTAGGCGAGCATTCTCACCTTGCCACCAGTAACCTGATTCGTTGTTGTGTGCGACAAAGAACGCATCCCGTTTCGCTTCATCTACGCCTTTTACGTATTGGCGTGGATAACCAAATGGGTTCTTCACTTTGTTGGTGATAGAGACTTCAAATTCACACGCTTGAGTGATGATTTGCTTTGCTACCGATGCGCGCTCAGAGTCGTCTTCGATGGTTAAGTATTCACATAGTGCGATCACAGGAAGTCCTGCTTCTGCTGCATGGAAGTAAGGTCGACTGCCATCTTGATTAGCACTCCAAAAGTGTTGAATGTTCTCATCACTTGTTTGGCGAGTTGAAAGACGTTTTGCCCATACGCGGCTTTCTTCTAGGTAGCGTATCTCTTTGGTGGTCTTAAATAGCTCTACAGCTGCAAGAAGCGCACAGTATTCATCGATGATGTTCTCTTCACCATCGTTCAAGTATTGGGTGTTGTGTTCTTTTAGGTGCCAGTAACCGTTTTCTGCCGCATTACGGTATTTTTGTTGGTCGAATTCGCCATGAACATCTAGGCGTGCTGCTGAAGCTAATGCTGCAATGCTGATGCCTGCACCTTGTCGATAGCCTGCTTGATAGTCATCGAACTTATGACCAAGTTGAGTTTCGTACGCGCAAATCTCGCGTTGCGCTGTATCTTTACTCCACTTGTCGAACACGGTCATGTAGAAGAAGCCTTTTTCATTTTGCATACGAACAAGGAAGTCTGTGCCAAATAACGCTTCTTCAACAAGACGAGTGGCCGTGAACTTAGCCAGTTTGTCGTTACCTTCGAGCAGAGATAATCCTTTCAACATGTTCCAAACTACCATCGGTGTCTGTTGTGGATTTAGGTAGTTTGCGTATGACAAATGGCTTAGATATTTACTGACGTCGCCTGATGCGTCATACCAACCGCCGTGAACATCTGCGGTTTCGCTAGAGTTAAGTAGCGGTGCTTGGCGATCTTGTTGATCGAAAATGCCGCCGCAGCGTTGAGATTTAAAATAATGGATCACATCAGACAGCGTACGATCTAGAAGAACATGCTCTCCAATCTCAAAGTGAGATGAGCGCAAATGATCGAAGCGAAGGTAGTAGTTACCGGGAGTGTTAAATGAAGAAAAGTCGACAAGGTAAAAATGACCTTGATGCCAATTTGCCACTTTGCCTTGCTTTTCTACTGTCAGTGTCGCAACAGTTTGGTGGCTGTCGGCACAAACCAATAAAGCAGTATAAGAAGACAGACGTGGTTGACTCGTCTGGATGATCGCTTTCTTAGGACCCAGACGCTCGTAACCAATATGGTTAGTCAGTAGCAGCATTCAATTTCTCCGGGAAACAATAAAATACAAAGGGAAAAAGGGGTCAGATTGATACCTGACCCTCGTTATGATTAATCTTCGAATAAGTAACAACGAACAAAATGGTTATCGGACAATTGAGTCACACCTGGCAGTCGCTCACGACATTTTTCTGTGGCATGAACGCAGCGTCCTGCAAATGGGCAACCGACTGATTCTGGTGTCCACAGTGGGATTTCACCTTTGTTACCTTTCAACTTCTCGTGAATTGACTTCGATGGATCGGGTACCGCTGAAACCAGTAGTTGTGTGTATGGGTGTTGCGGATCGTGGATGATTTCTTCAGTGTCTCCCCATTCAACCATGTGACCCACGTACATAACTGCAAGATCTTCAGCAATGTAACGTGCTGTCGCGATATCGTGAGTGATATAAAGCAGAGACATTTGCTTCTCAAACTTCATTTCTTCCATTAGGTTGAGAACACCAGCACGGATCGATACATCAAGCATTGATGTTGGTTCGTCAGCCAATACCACTTCTGCACCAACCGCAATGTTGCGAGCCAAGTTCACGCGTTGACGCTGACCACCAGAAAGCTGGTGCGGGAACTTTTGTGCCGTCTCTTTTGGTGGAATCAGACCAACTTGTTCCAACAAATCATACACGCGCTCTTCCAACTCTTTCTTGTTGCCCGGAGCGATCTTTTTGTGGATCAGCAGTGGGCGAGCAATATGGTGGAAGATGTTGTGTGTTGGGTTTAGCGAGCCAAACGGGTCTTGCCATACCATTTGTACGCCTTCACGGTAGGTCATCAAATCGTGTCGAGAGGTGATGTCTTGGATGTCACGCCCTTTGTATTCGATGATGCCATCCGTTGGTGCATACATTTTCGCAATCATTTTTGCGGTAGTAGATTTACCTGAACCAGATTCACCTACTACTGACAAACCGCGGCTTTTGTACATTTTGAAAGATACGTCGTTGATTGCACGCATCTTAGATTGTTTGATTGAGTTACTGTTTAAAGGGAAGTCTTTAACGACATTTTTACCTTCAATCAGCAGTTCGCCGAATTGTTTGCTCATAATTCTCTCCAGTGTAATTTTCTTCTTAGCTAGCGTTATTTTTTGTTGTTAAACCTTAGCTTGAGCAATGGTGTCGCCGTACAAGTGGCAGTTTGAGAGACGACCAGGTTCTATTTGACGTAGCTGAGTTGGTACTCTTGTACAAGCTTCATGGACGCGGTCACAGCGAGCTTGGAAACGGCAGCCTTGTGGAACTTCTAATAAGTTCAGAGGGTTGCCCGGAATACCAGTTAATTTGGTCTTAGGACCAGTTAGTGGAGGGAAAGAGCTACCCAAACCTTTGGTGTAAGGGTGGTAAGGACTTTCCAAAATTTGCTTAGAAGGCGCGACTTCAATCAACTCGCCCGAGTACATGATGCCGATGCGGTCAGAGAACTCGACCATCAATGACAAGTCATGGGTGATGAACAGAATCGAGAAGCCAAATTCTTCTTTAAGTGCGTAAATCTTTTGCAGGATTTCGCGTTGAACCACAACGTCTAGCGCTGTTGTTGGTTCATCCATGATGATCATTTTTGGATTCAGAGCCAAAGCGATAGCGATAACCAGACGCTGACGCATACCACCAGAGAATTGGTGTGGGTAATCGCTTAGTCGGCTAGGGTGGATATCAACGATTTCCAATAGACCTTCTGCACGTACTTTTGCTTGAGCGCGAGTCATGTTGGTGTGGCGCATAATGACGTCACAGAACTGCTCTTCCATCGTTAGTACTGGGTTCAAAGCGTTCATCGCACTTTGGAATACCATCGACATTTCGCTCCAGCGGAACGCTTGCATGCGTTCATCGCTGTATTTGAGGATATCTTCACCATTGAAAATAACCTCACCACCTGTGATAAACGCTGGCGGCTTATGAAGGCGCATTAGCGAGAAAGCAACAGTGGATTTACCACAGCCAGATTCACCAGCCAGACCGAATACTTCGCCTGGTGCAATGTCGAAGCTAACGTTGTTACATGCGCGGACATCGCCCGCGTCTGTAATGTAGTCTACGCATAGGTTACGGATAGAAATTAGTGGTGCAGTCATGATTATTTATCTCCGCTCCATAGTGCATTTTGTGGTGCCAATTCTGGCTCACGCTCTTTCTTGTCTTGTGCTGCCATTTTCTTCCAGCGCTTCATGCCTTTGTGAGAACGAAGTTGTGGGTTAGCAATTTCATCTACTGCAAAGTTCAGTAGAGCAAGACCAGTAACCAATAGAGTCAGTGCAATACAAGGAGCTAGCACTTCCCACCATGCTCCGATAAGCATTGCTGATGAAGTTTGTACGTTGTACAGCATGATGCCCCAACTGATGGTATTGGCATCGCCTAGACCTAGGAACGAGATGACGGCTTCTGTGTTGATTGCTAGCATTACCGAACCGATGAAGCTTGCGCCTACGATTGGGATAAGGTTTGGCAAAATCTCAACGAAGATGATGCGAATGGATGATTCACCAAGAACCTCTGCTGCTTTAACGAATTCTTTCTCGCGTAGTGCCATGGTTTGAGCTCGCACAACACGTGCACCCCAAGCCCAGGAGGTACCGGCGATAATCAATGCAATGGTGAGCGGTCCAGCCTCTCCGATGAAGGCTGCGAGTACAAAGAGCAATGGTAATTGTGGAATTACCAGCATAATGTTCATTGCAGCACTCAATACGTCATCGACACGACCGCCAAAGTAACCCGCTGAGATACCAATAACTGTTGCTAAGAAACACACGATAATACCCGCGCCGAAACCAACACCCAGCGATACTCGAGCGCCGTAAGCAACTTGAGACCAGATATCACGCCCCATACGAGATGTACCTAGAACGTGGTCTGCTTTTTTCGACATCAGCAGCGTGCGACGATCATCTGCTAGGTTTTTTGCAACCCAGCCATCAGGGTTATTTTGTGCTTGTTTTACAACAAAACCAGGGTATTCATGTGGGTTACCAGTGCGCTTATCTGGCGCATGTTGAGTAATCAAAGGTGCAGCTACTGCTACAAAGATGAATACCGAGATAATTGCCAAACCAACACGTGCGAACGTGTTACCTAAAATCAGTTTAAATAGTTCTTTCATGATTATTTGCCTCCCTTACGTAGGCGAGGGTCTAGAATCATGTACAGCATGTCAGCCATTAGGTTGAAGCAAAGCATGAACATCGTCATGATGATTAGCTGACCTTGAAGTACTTGGTAGTCACGTGCGTGAATTGCGTTAAGAAGAACCGTACCTAGACCTGGGTAGTTGAAGATCATTTCGATGATTAGCTGACCACCGATTGCCATACCTAGAGACATTGAAAGTGCGGTTACACTTGGTAGTAGTGCGTTACGAGCTGCGTAGTTGAATACCACACGGTTTTCACTCAGACCCTTACCTTTTGCCATCGTGATGTAGTCTTCAGCAAGAAGGTTGATCATGTTGTTACGCATGTTTACTAGGAAGCCACCGATCTGAACAATCGTCGCACAGAACAATGGAAGAATAGCGTGGTAACCAACGTCTTTTAGGAACTCCCAGCTTGTCCAATCTGGCACAGTACCCGGGGTGTATGCATAGCCTGATGGGAACCACTTAAGACCGATGGCAAAGATGAACAGTGCTAGCATCGCGATTACCATTTGTGGAATCGCCTGAACAATAAGTGTGCCCGGTGTTACGAATGCGTCGTATCGGCTACCACGTTTCCAAGCTGCGAAGATACCTAGTACAGAAGCAATCGAGAACGATAGCACTACTGCAGTACCTGCTAGGAACAATGACCAACCGAATGCACCACCTAGTAGAGAGTTAACTGAAAGCGGGTAGAACTGGATAGAAGTACCTAGCTCCCAGCTTAGAATGTTTTTGATGTATGACAGGTACTGAATGTAAATTGGACCATCTACGAAACCTAGCAGCTCTTTCATTGCTGCGATTCGCTCTGGCGTTACCTGTACTGATGCGTTAGCAAACATCATGGTAACTGGGTCACCAGGCATTGCTCGCGGAATAATGAAGTTTAACGTCGCTGCAACCAAGAGCGCGACAAGATAGAACGACAAACGTCTTAAAAAATAACCCATAACTCACACCTTACTCACCCAGATTTTTTCCCTGTTTCTGGTTTCAGGTCGCTCCTAGCGAAATTTAGAGCGAAAAATCCCCTGACGACGAGCGCCATATGTTGGTTTGGTCACAAGGGGATTTTTATAGGCGGCACACGGGATGTGTGCCGCTAGAAATGAACTTCTACTTATTTAACTGGTTTTAGGTCCAGTACGTGAAGTAGACGCTCTGGGATACCAGCCCAAATGTTTGGACGGCCCTTAGGATTTTCTTCGTTCCACCAACCAGTGAAGCGAGTTGTGTTGTATTGGTACATGTAAGCACCAGACATCACAGGGATAGTAACTTGGTCTTGAGCGATGATTTGCTGAATACCGTGAGCGATTTCTAGCTGCTCTTGCTTGTCAGCTGTCTTGTAGAAGCTGTTTAGAAGACCATCTAGCTTGTCGTTCTTGTAGAAGTGCATCGCGAAGCGAGGCATACCGTCACCAGATTGTAGTGCTGAGTTGTAAGCACTGTTCCAGTAAGTATATGGGTCTGCACCGTGGAAGTAGTTGGTGTACGCAACGTCGTAAGTACCTTCAAGCATTGCTTGGTTGTACACAGAGAAGTCTGGCGTACGAGCACGTGCTTTGATGCCTACTTCTGCAAGTTGCTCAACAGCAAGCTGTACAGTGTTGTTGAAGTCAGTCCAACCGTTTGGAGATTGGATCAGTAGCTCGAAAGACTTACCAGATGGCGTGTCAACGAAACCGTCTTTGTTTACATCTTTAAAGCCAGCTTTCGCTAGAAGCTTCTTAGCACCTTCAGCGTTGTACGAGTTGTAACCTTTGTACTTGTCGTGAGTCTTCTCGTCAGACCAAGCTTCGAATGCGTAGCCAAGACCAGATGCGAAGTCGTTCACTGTACCGCCGCCGTAGAATGCGATATCAATGATAGTTTGACGATCAAGAGCCATAGAGAATGCGCGACGGAAGTCAACGTTAGTTAGTGCTTCGTGCTTCGCTGCATCTGGGTTCTTGAAGTTAACTACGAACGCTTGAGTACCTGCTGGCGGGTACCAGTAGTGGTGTTTAGGGCTTGCTGCTGCGTAAGTGCGGTCGATGTCTGGAACGAATGAAGAAGTCCAGTCCATTTCGCCGTTAACAATCTTACCTAGGAACTGGTCGTTGTTCGCGATTTGAGGAACACGCAAACAGTCAACGTCTAGGTTAGCTGCATCCCAGTAGTTCGGGTTTTCACACTGGATGTATAGTTGCGGAGTGAAAGTGTCGATCTCTGTAAACGGACCAGTACCTACTGGGTTCTCGTTCGTGAACGTTGAAGGATCTTTTACTTTGCTCCATACGTGCTTAGGTACGACTGGTACTTTAGCAATTTCGTAAGGAACGTTTGAGTTTGCTTCGCTTAGACGGAACTTAACTTTGTAATCGTTAACTTTCTCTACGCCAGTAACCCAAGAGTTGATACCAGATTGGTCTAGTTCTGGCTTCTCTTTTACTAGGTTGAAAGAGTAAACAACGTCATCAGCGGTAAACGCTTGACCGTCAGACCATTTCACGCCTTTACGAATGTCGAAAGTTACGCTCATTAGGTCGTCAGACATTTGGAAGTTTTCTGCTAGACGGAATACTGGCGTGTTGCCGTGCATTTCGTTGAAAACAACTAGTGGCTCGTAGATAAAGTCAGTAGTTGTGTGCAGGTTTGTTGCACCCAAGAAAGGGTTAAAGTTACGAACAAAAGTTGTAAACTCTTTAGGGTGGATAGTCAGTTCACTGCGCTCAGCGGCTGTAGCTACTGATGCGAAACCTGTAGTAGCCGTTGCAATAATTGCTGTTGCTAGTGCTGTTTTTTTAATATTGGCAAGCATAGCTGTTCCTTACTATTTGCTTTCATTTCACTAATGGAATTGAATGTCATCAATTGATAAACACTCTCCAAGGCCCACCTCTTCGCTTCACTGTAATTTGCGTCGCTCTAAGAGTGGCCTGTAGGCCTTAGGCAGGAGTAAGAAAACACCTTATCCACAAAATAATCAAACTCGATTCCCGTTAAAAACGTTAAAAACCATACCAACTCCGTCATAAACGTCATTTTGCTCATTTTTAAGTCACCCAAGGCTAAAAAATAAACGTTGATATGCGTCGCAGTTTATATCCGCTTTAATATTGTGTGTTAGTGTTCACTTACTTAATTATGTAGTCATGTAGAGGCTTTTCTGTGGTTGTATTGCATTGGGGATCTGGCTCACACCTGAAATTTTTGTTAATTAACTAGGTGAAATTTAATCTGCCGTTCTGTTGTGATTGACTTCGCAATCTGTATCAAATGTTGCTCAATTTTCCCTTGTTGAGGAAAAATAAGTGCGTTTTAACAGCAAAAATGGGCTGCTGATTATGCTTTTTTTATTCAGGAAAGGAAGTGTTTTAAAGGTACTTTTTAAGAAAATTTACGGTAAGGAATGAGCAAGGAATAACACGACTTGAATTGTTTCTACAAATGCCGTTGCTTTTGGTTTTGATAGCTTGCTTCCAGCTTCTTATACGTTAATTGCTCAGTCCCATCGCTGCTCTGTAAGCTCCATTGCTTGCTTCTTACGGTGAGTATGGAGAAGCATTACTGCGCAATGGATAATGGCAGGGATAAAAAAGCCCCGCCTAAGTGGCGGGGCTAGTATTTGCTGTTTGGTATTAACTTGTAAGGAGCCTTTGCATTTTATCGCGTTGCGCTTCAATGTAAGCTCGTTCAGGGCTTTGTTCTTTACAGTGCTCAAGAATGAACTCGATTGAGCTTAGAACCGTTCTCCAGCGCGGTGTTTTTGGTAATGTCTCAATGCGCATGTATTTATCGAGTGTCCGAGTTTGCAACGTACTGCGGTCGAGGTAGACACGCCATAAACCACTTTGCTCCGCAAAAGCAAACTTAGTTTCTCCAGTCACTGATTCCCAGTATTCCAATGCATGAGTCATCGTATCGACCAACACTTCGCGCATCAGCTCTTGTTTATCTTTCTTGTTCCCCAATGCTTTATCTGCAAGGCGAGTAAACTCACCGCCAAGTTCTTTCAGCTTCTGCAATTGGTCTTTATCACCATCAAACGCATAACTTGATAGAACTTCAACCGCGGTTTCTAGATTATGGATACGAGCTGCGTTTGCACCACCGCCTACGTTAAAGATGTACATAACATCTAGACCAGAGCCTTCAGGTAATTTGAGAATGTCTGCTTCAATGTTTTGACGAATATCTTCGATGTAAATATCAATCTTGCCACAGTAATGTGGTTGTTTAACTGTCAGGAATTTAGGTGCAATAAGTTCATCTGCCGAAGAGCGTTTTAACTGCTCTAAGCTGCGTTTAAATAGCTTACATGCCGCTTCGTTCGCAAAGCGAATACGTTGATCCTCGCGAAGGCAAATAATGGCTTCAGGTGCTGATTCTAGTTGTTCTAATAATCGACCTTGAGTCTCAAGCAAGCTAGCTTCTACTTCAGCACGCTGGCGCAGCTCCGATTCCAGTAACTTGTTCTCGATGTGGCGCATTTCTGCTTTACTTGCGGTTAAGTGCGCTTGAATACGTGCGGCGAGTTCCTGCTTATTGAATGGCTTGGTTAAGTAGTCATTCGCACCAGCTTCGAAGCCTCTTACTCGATCTTCTGTCTGACTTAATGCCGTCAACATAATGATTGGAAGCTCTGCGTGATCATAGGTCTCTCTAAGCTCACTACATACTTGGTAGCCGCTCATGCCTGGCATCATGATATCGAGTAGAAGCAACTCTGGTTTTTCTTGCTCGATTAAAGCAAGTGTTTCAGGACCATCAGAAATAGTGCGTACGCGGTAGCCTTCAAGCCTTAGGAAGCTTTCGAGAACGCGTAAGTTAACCGGTTCGTCATCAGCAACATACAACAGCGGACCATCAGGGTTCTCTGGTAATGATAAGTCGTCGTTGTTTTCAAAGTTCGCTTCTGGAATTTGGAAGTGTCCACGCGCCGCAAGGCTCTGTGTTGCTTGAATCTCTTCTTCATTAGCAAGTGGCAGAGTAAAGCTAAATGTAGTGCCGACCATTGGTTGACTACTTACATATAACGATCCACCCATCAATTCGATAAGTTGACGGCTGATTGATAAACCCAAACCAGCGCCTTGACGGTAGCGACTAGCGTCTTGGCCGGCTTGAATTAAAGGTTCAAAGATATGCTCAAGATGTTCAGCCGGGATACCCTGGCCAGTATCAACCACTTGTACGCGGACTTGATCGTCCACGACGGTGGCAGAAATTACGATCTTACCTTCAGAAGTATATTTAATTGCATTACCAATTAGGTTGTACAGTACTTGTTCCAAGCGTTGTGGATCGGCAGACACCGCTTTTAGATCGGCAGGGACCTGGTTAATGATACGAATCGTCTTGTTACCTAGTAGATGACTTGAAAGCTCAAGCACCAAGCGAGTCGCACTTGCTAGGCTCACTGCCGATTTTTGGATATCCATGCTGCCATAGCGCATCTTGTGGTAATCCAATAAATCGTCAACAAGATTTGCCAAACGTTGACCACTTTTGATGATGATATCCAATTGGTATTTTTGACTCGCAGGAATTGCACCATTAGCACCAGATACTAAAGTCTCTGCAATGCCGACCATACCGTGTAATGGTGTACGTAACTCGTGAGAGGTTGTCGCTAGGAACTCATCTTTCAGCTTATCTGCCAACTGCAATTCTTCGTTTTGCTTTTGGATCAATTTGATGTTGCTTTCTAGCTCTTCATTTTGCTGCTTAATGGTTTGGATCTTTTCTCGAATTGAGCGTTGCATGCGCTCAAAGCTGATCGCGAGTCGACCGATTTCATCTTTACGCTCTGTATTAAAGGTCGTTTCGTCCAGATCACCAGCAGATACTTTCTCTGCTGCCCAAGTCAGCTTAAGAAGCGGGGAGGTGATGAAATTAGATAAGTAGTGTGAGGCGATCACAACCAAGATGATCGCAATCAGCATCGCAATAACAAACAGCTTCTCGAGCTGGTGGACTCGAGCAAAGGCTTCTTTTTCTGGAAGTTGTACGACAATCGCCCAAGTTAGACCGCGAGTTTCAATTGGCGCAAATGCCGCAATCATCTCTTCACCCAAGCGGTTGCTGTAAGTACCTACTTCTGTGTCGCCTGCGAGTGCTTTATCGACAATCTCTAAGCTGTTTTGGATTTCTTCCTGTTTGGTGTTAATGGTTCGAGGTTTATGATCGCTGCCCACTAGTAAGGTTTCAATCGAGGAATCGCGGTTGATTTCAGCAATAAGCTTAGTAATGCCGTTGTTTGGTAAGCGGAACATCGCATAGCTGTGCAGGTAGCCTTGTTGGACAATCGGTGCGCCGAGCCAAGCGACTTGTTTACCGTTTTCGATATCAAAGTCAGACACGACAACTGGCGTGTAATCTTCATTAACCTTACGACGTGCACTCACATCTTCAGACAAACGTTTAAAGGTGCGCCCTAGCGCCGTATCTTTGTAGCGTCCTGTCAGTAGGTTAGTGCCATAGTTGTCGTCTTTATTGATTGAGTAAGTGACATTACCATCGATATCAACCAATAAAATGTCATTAAAATCAGATCGCTTTAACAGCTCTAGGTATGCCCAGTGGTAACGTTTGTGCAATAGGCGGTAACGTTCGCTGCCAACGTAGTTAGATGATTCCGGTAAAATCGAGGTTTTGATTTGATCGCCACTGCCTTTGATATAGCGCTGCTGTGCGTTTTCTCTGGCTTCATCAATATCGTGACCCAAGCGACTAAACGCATTGACCAAACCGTAGAATCGTCCGCCGCTGGCGTAAGCAAGTTCGGAGCGTACGAAGCCCATGACTTCAGTCTCTTGAGCTGCAAAGTAGTCGATGATTTGTTGTTGTTTGGTATCACGAACTGAAAGAAGGTGCGATGTGCTTTGTTCTTGAAGATCTTTACTGTGTGATTGCAGGAAGAAAATCGCAGTTATCGTCAGTGGCGTGATACTAAGAACCAAAAACGCGGTCATTAGCGTGCTTTGCAGGCGCTTAAATTTCTGCTTTTTGTAGAATTTAAACATGGATAAGATTACAACTCATAAAAGGGCAGCGACCAATTTACTGGGCTTGCCAAGGTTCTCGTTAAAAACGGACAAGAAGTTAAATTCGATAGAATTAACAAAATTAACGAGTTTTTTTTCTTTGACAAGAAAGTTGATTGGAAAGCGTGGGGAGAGACGCAGTTTTTCGTTGAGTTGAATGAATTTTGGCAAAGGTTTGCGCAGGATTTCACCTGCGCAAAGAGAGATTAGGATTTTTTCGCGTAGTATATCGAGAATTTATTGGTCTTATTTAGCGTCTCGCAATTATTGAATGCTTGCTCAATAATTGGTGGGTATTTTAAGAAGCTGTTTGCCACAATCACCATTTCACCCTGTTTAGTCATGTATTGTGGTGCTTGACCCAAGAGTGTTTCCGCAGCGTTGTAGTTTGTATCTAGACCACTGTGAAACGGCGGATTACTGACGATAAAGCGATAATCTTTTGCCGTATTGGAATAGATGTCTGAAGCAAACACACGTCCAGTTATGCCATTCGCTTCTAATGTTGCTTGGCTTGATGTGATGGCATAAGCGTTAATATCACACATCTCAATCGCGATATCTGGGTTGGCTTTTGCCATGAATGCACCCAGCACTCCTGCACCACAGCCAAAATCGAGCACCTTGCCAGATAGTTTAGGTAAAGTCTCAAGCAGTAATCGACTGCCTAAATCAAACTCACCATGGCTAAATACACCAGGAAGGCTCTTAACCGTAAGTGATTGCTCACCCAAAGTGACGGTGTAGGATTTAAACCAATCTGCTTGATTGAAAGGCTTTGGCTGGTTAAGGCAAGTACCCCAATAGAATGAGCAACGGCGAGCTGAGTCGTACTTGTTCACTGGACCGTACTCTTTGAACATTTTCTCAATGCTCTTGATTCCTGAACGGTTCTCACCAACGACGACGATTTCTGTATTGATGCCAAGTTTCGCCATCAACATTGCCAGCAAGTATTCTGCCTCAGATTTAGCTTTTGGCCAGTACAGAAGCACCATGTCTGCTTGTGTCTCAATATCAAACTCTGAGCCAAAGTGGCTCTTCACCTTGTTCGATGTGCGAATTTGACGGTAGTAGCTGTAGTTAGAAGTAAAAACCTCCACTGACTCACAATGAGCCACTAACTCGAGAGGAAATAGATCTTCAACTTCACCAGCGACTAAAACGTGTTTTCCGTTAAAGTACTCAAGTTGGCGCTGAGCTATTTGGCTAGGAGCAATATAAGCAGACATAAATTTGGTTCATCAGAAATAATTAGGGGCAGATTTTCGCACAATCTGCCCCAAGCTTGAAGTGATTAAGCAGCGACTAACTGTTGTCTTGTTGGTTGAGGAAATCCTTAAACTCTTCTTCGTAGATGTTAAACAACACCATGGTGACGGCAAAAATCAGTGGACCGTAGATAAGACCGATCAAACCAAATAGATGCAAACCACCCAATAGAGAGAAAAATATCATTAGCGTGTTCATACCCGCGCTGCCTTGCATTAGCAGAGGGCGTAATAGGTTGTCGATAGACCCGACTACCACGACACTCCATACCGTCAAGAAGATTGCCCAAGTGGTGTCACCGGTTAAGAACAAATAAGCTGCGGCTGGAATCCAAATTAGTGCCGTGCCAACTACAGGGATAAATGATGCAAAGCCCATCATGGTTCCCCAGAATAAACCAGGGAAGCCTGCAAGCCACATACCGATACCACCAGCAAAGCCTTGAGCAATCGCGGTTAAGAATGACCCCATTACAGCGGATTTTGAGACTTGTTCAATCTCGGTCAGAATTTTGTCTTCTTGGCTGCGTGAGAGGGGCAGAATATGACGCATTGCTGAAATGATCTTGTCGTGGTCACGTAACAGGAAGAACAAAACGAACAACATTAGGAAGAAATCCATTAGGAAATTCGTTGCATCACCTAGGATTTTTGCGCTTATAGCTACAAGGTTTGAACCAAATGATGTTGCGAATTGCCCGATCTTTTCTGCGATGGCTTGTGGTTCGATTTTGTCGAAAGGTAAGTACTCATTAACCAACGCTAAACCTTTGACTACCCAAGGATGTTGGAAAATATCTTGGATGCCACCATTGGTTACCCACTTGTAGGTATTTTGCGAAAATACCGAACCTTGCTGCACGATAGCGGCAAAAACAAATAGTAATGGAATCACGATAATAAAGGTTAAAACCACACAAGAGAGCAGTGAGACCAAGTTTTTGTGATTAGGTAGTTTTCGTTCAAACCATTCATGTATTGGGAACATGAGCAGTGAAATGATAAACGCCATGACGATCGAGTTGATGTAAGGTTCGACCAACAAATAGCAGGCAAAAGCAGCGGCGAGCAGCGCAACAACTAGCACTCGATGACTCGACGTGATTTTTACATTATTCGGCATGTGATTAATCCAAATTACGGAATATTTACGTTTACGCCTTATACCACAGCGCAAAATCTTTATTACTTTGCACCGACGATTCTTTCAAGCTTATGACATAGCTGAATTGGGAAGGTGCAGTTGACCTTGTTATAATGACCACAAATCAGGTGGTTATCAATCAAGAGATGGAAAAATGGGTTGTTGTAACAGCGATAAGAAATGCCAGAGCGAAAAGAAGACCAGACGCATTCCTTGGTTTGGGATTGTTCTTGGGATTCTTGCCATCTTAGTCATCTTTAATTGGCAAGCATAATTCAAATAATAAAAAAGGACCTCGAAGGTCCTTTTTTGGGAATTTATGTTCTGGGAAGGAACGCTTATTTTGATTCTTCTGCCAGAATTGCGAAACAACGATCCGCAGCTTCTAGTGTTGCGTCGATTTCTTTTGAACCGTGAGCAAGAGAAGTAAAGCTTGCTTCGAATGCTGATGGTGCAAGGTATACACCGTGTTTTAGCATTAGGTGGAAGAAACGCTTAAAGCGCTCGACATCGCACTTAGTCACGTCTTCGTAGCACGTTACGGTTTCTTGGTCAGTGAAGAAGAAACCAAACATGCCACCCACTTGGTTTACTACCATTGGGATGCCGTGTTTTTCAGCAAGAGCTTTGAAGCCTTCAGCAAGTTGTTTGGTTTTTGCAGCAAGACGTTTCTCGTTACCTTCTTCTTTTAGCAGGTTCAAACATGCAAAGCCTGCCGCCATTGCTACTGGGTTACCGGAAAGTGTGCCCGCTTGGTATACAGGACCTGTTGGCGCAACATATTGCATGACTTCTTTACGACCACCAAAAGCACCCACTGGCATACCGCCACCGATCACTTTACCTAGTGTCGTTAGATCTGGTTTGATGTTGTAGTGTGCTTGCGCGCCACCTAGAGCTACACGGAAGCCTGTCATTACTTCATCAAAAATCAGTAGAGCACCTTCTTGGTCACAGATTTCGCGTAGACCTTCGTGGAAGCCTTCTACTGGAGGGATACAGTTCATGTTGCCCGCTACTGGCTCAACGATGATACATGCGATTTCGCCTTTGTTTGCGGCGAATAGTTCACGTACTGAATCTAAGTCGTTGAATGTTGCCGTTAGTGTGTGCTTTGCAAAATCGGCAGGAACGCCAGGAGAACTTGGTTGACCTAGAGTTAGTGCACCTGAACCTGCTTTTACTAGCAAGCTGTCTGCATGACCATGGTAACAGCCCTCGAACTTCATGATCTTGTCACGACCAGTAAAGCCACGAGCAAGACGGATAGCACTCATTGTTGCTTCCGTACCAGAACTTACCATGCGGATTTGTTCCATAGATGGCACTAGCTCAGATACAAGCTCGGCCATGGCAATTTCCATTTCAGTTGGCGCACCGAAACTTAGGCCGCGTTGTGCAGCATCGATAACTGCTTCACGGATAACTGCGTGGTTGTGACCTAGAATCATAGGACCCCAAGAGCCAACGTAATCAATGTACGCTTTACCATCGGCATCAAAAATCAGGGCACCGTCTGCTCGTTCGATAAATAGCGGAGAACCGCCAACGCCGTTGAATGCACGAACTGGTGAGTTCACACCGCCAGGAATGGTTTGCTGAGCCTTTTGATATAGCTCTGATGATTTGGTCATGGGGTTATCCTCTTTTGATTGCTCGGACCAAGTGGAGCGCATTGTACCTAGCTAATCTCAAGTTAGAAACGTTTTGGGTAATTTATGTGTTGTCTGGCGGTGTAATCTTACATATCAGCATCTGATCTAAAGAATCGTCGGTGAATACTTGAACGAGTTGGTCAGGTATTGGATAATCGCTCTAATTAGCACAAATTTGACGTCTCGCTACAGGCTTGACGCATTACACGAGTGAGAGAGGTCTTCGTGAGCGAAGTAAACGTACCATTGTCTTTTTCTGATGCAGCAGCATCACGCGTTAAAGCGCTGATTGCGGAAGAAGAAAACCCAGCACTGAAGTTACGCGTATACATTACTGGCGGCGGCTGTAGCGGTTTCCAATATGGCTTCACATTTGATGAGAGCGTAAATGAAGGTGATACTACGATCGAAAACAGTGGCGTAACACTGGTTGTAGACCCAATGAGCCTGCAATACTTAATCGGTGGCGTGGTTGATTACACAGAAGGTTTAGAAGGAGCTCGCTTCTTCGTTAATAACCCAAATGCGACGACAACCTGTGGTTGTGGTGCATCATTCAGTGTGTAATTAATACGACAACAGGCAGCCAATCGGCTGCCTGAGTTTTACGTAGCAGGAAGTCACGTAAACGCCCCCTCGCTTTCATGATGAAGTGGGGGTAAAAATAAAAAGGACTTTATATGTCTGGAACTTCTTTCGGACGTCGTTTTGTCGAACGTCCATGGCTAGTCTCTCTAACGCTTGTTATCGCTTTGGCTGCTTGGCTCGCAATGGGTCAACTCAATGCACAAGACGAATCGGTCTCTTCTCCATCCTCTCAATCAGATGATACGCCTGTCGCAAAGGTGATGTTCAACTCTTTTGAAGCACAACCAACCAGTAAAACGATTGAACTTTACGGTCGAACTGCGCCGAATCGGCAAGCTCGTTTAGGGGCAGAAGTCGCAGGTAAGATTGTGAGCTTGAACGTGCAAAAAGGACAAAGTGTTAAACAAGGGCAGGTGATTGCCAACATTGATGAGCGCGATCTAGATATTCAACTTAAACGCGCCAAAGCAATGCTGCGTGTAAAAGAAAAAGAATTTAAAGCCGCAGAATCTTTGAAGAATAGAGGGTTGCAAGGTGAAGTTGCTTTTGCCACTGCTCAAGCGGCACTTGTCGATGCCCGAGCAAACTTAAGTAATGTTGAAACTGCACTTAAAAATACCAAAGTAAGAGCCCCTTTTGACGGCATTCTGGACCATCGATTCGTTGAAGTGGGAGATTTCGTTGGCGTCGGCGACCCAATAGCCACTGTAATTGACTTAGAGAAGTTAGTCATTGAAGCGGATGTGAGTGAACGTCATATTCAGTATTTAAAACAAGGTCAGCAAGCCGATGTTAGAACCATTGATAACATCCATCATCAAGGCACCATTCGTTATATTGGGCGCGTATCTTCAACTTCGACCAACACATTCCCTATAGAAATCGAGATTGATAATCGAGAGAGTGCAATGCCTGCGGGTGTCAGTGCTGAAGTGGTACTGTCGCTAAGTGAAGTTCTGGCAGTGAAAGTAACCGCAGCCATGTTGGCGTTAGATGAAGAAGGCAATCTTGGTATCAAAACGCTTCGTGATCAGCATGTTCACTTTGTGCCTATCCAACTGGTCAAAGCTGAGAAAGACGGTGTCTGGTTATCCGGCTTAGGAGACCAAGTTGACATCATTGTGCTTGGACAAGGCTTTGCACGTGATGGCGATTTAGTGATGGCGACAAAAGTCGACGATGCCATTGAAGCTGCGAACCAGCAATAAGGAGGCAATATGTTTGCTTTGATTGATGCTGCGTTATCGCGTGCACGTACCATGCTTACATTGTTGGTGATGATTTTGATTGCCGGAGTGATCACCTACATTACGATTCCGAAAGAATCGAGCCCCGACATTACCATCCCTATTATCTATGTTTCGGTTAGTCACCAAGGTATTTCCCCGACCGATGCGGAGCGCTTATTGGTTCGTCCGATAGAGCAAGAGCTTCGTTCAATAGAAGGCGTTAAGGAGATGACCGCGATTGCTTCAGAGGGACATGCGTCGGTTACTCTAGAGTTCAGTGTCGGCGTTGACTTAGCTGAAGCTATGGCTGATGTTCGTGATGCGGTGGATCTTGCTAAACCTAAATTGCCTGAAGACAGTGATGAGCCAACAGTTAACGAAGTAACATTCGCATCTGAAGAGCCTGTCCTCACTCTGGTTCTGTATGGCACAGTCCCTGAGCGTACAACAGTACAAATCGCACGAGCTTTACGTGATACGTTGGAAAGCTATCGTCAGGTATTGGAAGTCGATATTGCGGGGGATCGCGAAGATATCGTTGAGATCGTGGTCGATCCGTTATTGATGGAAAGTTACGGTTTGGATCAAGCCGATATCTACAATTTGATTGCTTTAAACAACCGAGTGGTTGCTGCTGGCTTTGTCGATACTGGTTATGGTCGCTTCTCGGTTAAAGTCCCTTCCGTATTCGATTCGTTAAAAGATGTATTAGAGCTGCCGATCAAGGTAAATGGCAAAGAGGTGATCACTTTTGGTGATGTCGCGACAGTGCGCCGAGCCTTCCGTGACCCTGAAAGTTTTGCTCGGCTAGATGGTGAACCAGCGGTGGTGCTCAATGTGAAAAAGCGTGCCGGTGAAAACATCATAGAAACGGTTGAGCTCGTTAAACAAGTTCTGATTGAAGCGCAAAAGCAGACTGGTTGGCCGAATAACCTGCAAGTTAAATACACTTGGGATCAGTCTGATGACGTTAAGCTGATGCTTAGCGATCTGCAAAACAACATTCTGTCTGCAATTATTCTGGTCGTTATTGTCATCATTGCCATTCTGGGTGTTCGAACGGCACTGTTAGTTGGTATTTCTATTCCGGGCTCTTTCTTAACTGGCTTATTGGTGTTGTCGGTTTTTGGTTTGACCGTCAACATCGTGGTGCTATTCGCACTGATTATGGCTGTAGGCATGTTAGTCGATGGTGCCATTGTTGTTACGGAATTTGCTGATAGGCGGATGCAAGAGGGCACACCACGTAAAGAAGCATATAGGGATGCAGCAAAACGTATGGCATGGCCGATTACTGCTTCTACAGCAACCACTTTGGCAGCGTTTGCACCACTGCTATTTTGGCCGGATATTACTGGTGAGTTCATGAAATACTTACCATTAACTCTCATTGCAACCCTCAGTGCTTCGCTAATGATGGCATTACTTTTCGTCCCTGTGATTGGTGGAATCATTGGTAAGCCTCAAGTCGTCGATGCACAGCGTCAGCAAGAGATGGTTGACCTGCATAATGGTGAATTTGATAAAGCGACAGGCATTACCAAGCTTTATTACCAAACCCTGTATATCGCGATCCGACATCCATTGAAAGTGTTACTCAGCGCAATTTTGCTCGCGGGTGGTGTTGGCTTTACTTACAACAAAGCCGGCTTAGGTGCGGAGTTCTTTCCTGAAGTGGATCCCGCCTTCTTTACGGTCAAAGTTCGTTCTTATGGTGATTTGTCGA
This sequence comes from Vibrio sp. MMH1-50, assembly GCF_022347645.1. Classification (NCBI taxonomy): domain Bacteria; kingdom Pseudomonadati; phylum Pseudomonadota; class Gammaproteobacteria; order Vibrionales; family Vibrionaceae; genus Vibrio; species Vibrio sp. MMH1-50. The sequence continues at coordinate 174,456 of NZ_JAKRGG010000003.1, read as the reverse complement.
TCAATGAGAAAGACATCGTAATGAAAGAAATTGAGAAAGTAATGCTAGGGCATGATGAGTTTGAAAGCGTCTACACACGTACTGGTTCCGATTCAAATGATGGTGATGAGATTGGTCAAATTCAGATCACGCCGGTGGATTGGCAATATCGCCGTAAAGTCAAAGATATTATTGAGGAACTTAAGCAAACCACCAATCAATTCTCCGGTGTTGAGTTGGAATACAAATTCCCCGATGCAGGACCACCAGTTGAGCATGATCTCGTGATTGAAATGTCGGCGCAAAACTCAAGTATCGATCAATTGGACAGTGCCGCCAAAATGGTTCGTTACTGGGCTGATCGTAACCCTGCGTTAACTAACTTAAGTGATACAACGAATAAAGAAGGAATTGATTGGCAGATTGATATCCGCAGAGACGATGCTTCTCGCTTTGCGGCCGATGCAACGTTGGTTGGAAACACCGTTCAGTTTGTTACCAACGGTTTGAAGATTGGTGATTATCTTCCGGATGATGCCGATGAAGAAGTCGATATCTTAGTACGTTATCCGCAAGATAAGCGTGATATTGGGCGTTTTGATCAGCTAAGAGTGAAAACGGCTGCGGGCTTAGTACCGATTACTAACTTTGCTCAAATTAAACCGGATCATAAGCAGGATACGATTCGCCGAGTTGATGGGCGCCGAGTGGTAAATATCAAAGCGGATATGGTTGAGGGGTATAACCTCGCACTGGAGCTACCAAAGATAACGGCGGAAGTGGCGCAATTGGGTTTACCTGCTGGGATTGAGTTTAAAATTCGTGGGCAAAACGAAGAGCAAGAGAACTCTTCCGCTTTCTTGCAAAATGCTTTTATGGTTGCTCTTGGTGTGATGGCGCTCATTTTGATTACTCAGTTTAATAGCTTCTATCAAGCCTTTTTGATCCTAAGTGCAGTGCTTTTCTCTACGGTCGGTGTGTTTGCTGGATTGCTGATTTTCCAAAAGCCATTCGGCATTATTATGTCGGGCATTGGGGTGATCGCACTGGCCGGGATTGTTGTGAACAACAATATTGTATTGATAGATACTTACAATCAGATGCGTAAACGAGGGCTAGAAAAGTCAGAGGCAATTTTGCGTACCGGAGTACAGCGTCTGCGACCTGTATTGTTGACCACAGTAACGACGATACTTGGCTTGCTGCCAATGGTGCTAGAGATGAACATCGACTTAGTTAACCAGAAGATTGAATTTGGTGCACCGAGTACGCAGTGGTGGTCTCAATTAGCAACTGCAGTTGCAGGTGGGCTCGCATTTGCAACCGTGTTAACTCTAGTGCTTACTCCATGTTTATTGATGCTAGGTAGAGAGCACAATATTGACGAACCTGAAACAAAAGAGGCAGCGTAAGCTGCCTCTTAGGTATTGTCGTGAATCACGACTTATTTATTTCATTGCGAGCAACTTACTGTAGCGTTCTAGTTTTGCCATGCTCACTTTTGCGTTCGCCATGAAGGTTTGTTTTGCTTTACCCGTTAAAGATTTTGACTGCGGAAGCTTAACTGTTCTAGCGTTCTTGTGTACGCCGTTTACCAAGAATTCGTAGTGCAAGTGAGGTCCCGTAACCCGCCCAGTGCCGCCGAGCGTACCAATGGTTTGTCCTTGTTTCACTCGCTGTCCTGTCTTAACCATGCGTTTAGTTAAATGCAGGTATTTGGTAATGTAAGTGTTGCTGTGTTTGATGAACACATAGTTGCCGTTAAACTTATTGTAGGCAGACTTTTGTACCACACCATCACCAGCAGCCCAGATCGGTGTGCCAACAGGCGCAGCGTAGTCGGTGCCTCGGTGAGGACGAACCTTACCAGTGACAGGGTGTAAACGACGAGGGTTGAAATTAGACGTTACGCGACGGAAGTCCAATGGCGCACGCAAAAAGGCTTTCTTCATGGCTCGACCATTTTCATCGTAATACTTGCCGCTCTTTTCATCCAAAATTGCAGTAAAGGTATCACCTTGGTTCTTAAACACTGCAGCAATAATTTTTCCTCGCCCAATGACTTCACCTTCGACGACTTCTTCTTGGTAAAGCACACGGAAAGTATCGTTTTTACGAATATCCAATGCAAAGTCGATGTCCCAACCAAAAATGCCTGCCAGCTCCATAATTTGGTTTGCATTCAACCCAGATGAAATACCGGCATTCCAGAAGTTAGATTTAATCGTCGCTTCAGCGTAGTTGTACTGATAATCGACTTCTTTTTTATCGATCTCTGAGACGTATTTGTTGCCTTGCAGCTTAATGCGGAAAGTTTCAAACGCATTCAGCGTGCGTTGAAGTTGAACAAAGTCGTTGTTTTCATCAAACCCAAATTTCAGCTTATCTCCTGGACGAAGACGAGAGAGCTGCTGTTTGATTTCTTTATCTGAAGTGATCAGTTCATGCAAAAGACGAGGGGATAAGCCGACGCGGTTAAAAAGTACCGCTGCACTTTCCCCATTTTTGACCTTATATGTTTCCCAACGCAAGACAGAAGGAAGATTAGAAGAAGCGCTGCGCTCTGGTGATTCGACAGATATCGACACTGGATAATGCTCGCCAACTTTAAGGCGGCTTTGCTGCGGATCGAGGTCTTGCGGATCGGGTAAGAAAAATAGCGCGACGATGATAAGCGCACTAAAAAAGCCGATCAGTACTTTGTGCAAGAGTGGGAGTCGGACAAAAATCGAATGCATGAGGTACTTGATTACTAAATTAAACGTAAAAATTGACAACTACCTAGTCTAACGTGTTTCAAAATGCATCGCTATTCAAGTAAGATGTTCAGCTATTATATTTTTGCCAAATCTGTGGGAGTGAACAAGAATGGCGAGCATTGAAGCTGCACTAGCCGAGATTAAGCGCGGTGTTGAAGAGCTGATTCCAGAAGAAGAGCTGATCGCAAAACTTAAAGAAGGTCGTCCTCTACGTATTAAATTGGGCGCCGATCCAACAGCACCTGACATTCACCTAGGCCATACGGTTATTTTCAATAAGCTTCGCTTGTTCCAAGAACTAGGTCATGAAGTGACATTCCTTATCGGTGATTTCACTGCAATGGTTGGTGACCCAACAGGTAAGAACACAACTCGTCCACCGTTAAGCCGTGAAGACGTGCTACGTAACGCAGAAACGTACAAAGAACAAGTGTTCAAAATCCTAGACCCAGCTAAGACAAAAATTCAGTTCAACTCTGAGTGGCTATCTGAGCTTGGTGCAGAAGGCATGATCCGTCTTGCTGCAAACCAAACTGTTGCTCGTATGCTAGAGCGTGATGATTTTAAAAAGCGTTACGCTGGTGGTCAGCCAATTGCTATCCATGAGTTCATGTACCCACTACTTCAAGGTTGGGACTCAGTAGCAATGGAAACTGACGTTGAACTGGGTGGTACTGACCAGAAGTTCAACCTACTGATGGGTCGCGAGTTGCAAAAATCTCACGGTCAAAAACCACAAGTTGTTCTTATGATGCCACTTCTAGTCGGTCTAGATGGTGAGAAGAAGATGTCTAAATCTTCTGGTAACTACATTGGTATCAGCGAAGCACCAAGCGAAATGTTTGGTAAGATCATGTCCATCTCTGATGATCTAATGTGGAGCTACTACGAGCTGTTGTCTTTCCGTCCTCTAGAAGAAATTGCACAATTTAAAGCGGATGTAGAAGCAGGCAAGAACCCTCGTGATATCAAAGTACTGCTAGCAAAAGAAATCATTGCACGCTTCCACAGTGAAGCAGATGCAGATGCGGCAGAGCAAGAGTTCGTTAACCGTTTCGCGAAAAACCAAATTCCTGACGAAATGCCAGAGTTTGATTTTGAGACTGGCACGCCAGTAGCAAACCTATTGAAAGAAGCGGGTCTATGTGCTTCAACTTCTGAAGCTATGCGCATGGTTAAGCAAGGCGCAGCTAAGATCGAAGGCGAGAAAGTTGCTGATGCGAAGTTTGTTCCTGGAGCAGGCACTTACGTATTCCAAGTAGGTAAACGTAAATTCGCACGTATTACTATTAAGTAATCAATAACTGTTCAAAATGAAAGCGCCTTATAGGCGCTTTTTTTGTATTAAAATTTGGTGAATACACGCGAGATTGACTGTAAAAATGGTCGAACTTTGTTACTATACGCGCGCTGCTACGTGAGCAGCTTTATCGGAGATTTACATGAACAATACCGACCATCCTCCCAGTTGTTGGGTGAGTAAGATTAAGGGAGCGAAATAACCCGCTTCGGTATTGGCGATCTCCGCCTTACCTTAGTGGTGAGGCATCTTTTCTTCTAGTTTTCCTTTTATTATTTCCTTTCATAAATTCTGAATAGACAGTGCTTTGGCATTGATGTTTTCGCGCGTCCTGCATTTGTATTTATACAAGTCGGGTGTGCAGAAAGCTTTTTGCGTGCGTTGTCGATGGTCGTTACCAATGCCAATCGGGAGATTCGCCATGACGGTAATGAACAACACTTTTATTGAAACAACACCAAACTTCTCAGAAGTGGAGATTGGTGCCGCTCGTAATGCCTTTTTGCAATACGAACAAGAGCAACAATTGCACCTACTAACGATCATGCCTATTGATGAGGCGGTTGGTATTTTGCAGCACTGCTCGGTTGGCTATGTGAATAGCCTTATCGCTCAACTTGAACAAGCTGGATATGATAAACGTGCTCGTCACTATGCTCACCAATTAGGTTTGCATATGTCGGAAGTCGATACACCAGATGGCTACTTATCGACTAGTGTGTTGGAACATGTGAAGCAGCGTATTGGTTGGATCATTGCTCTTGCCCTTTTAGGGATAGTGTCGGGTTTGATCATTGCTCAGTATGAGGACACTTTAAGTCAACTTGTATTGCTTGCCGTGTATATGCCCGTAATCGCTGCTGCTGGTGGTAATACCGGAACTCAGGCTGCGACCTTAGTCATTCGCGCACTCGCCACTGGAGAGTTAAAGAAACGCCAATGGTTAGAAGTTTTGTGGAAAGAAAGTCGCGTAGCGCTGTTTATTGCCTTGGCGATTGCGATCGTGATGATTGGTCGAATCATGCTATTTAGTGGTGGGCAATCAACAGGGGGCTTTGCACTGGAAGATATCGCATTAGCCATTGCGGTTGCGTTATTTATTCAGGTGACTATCTCAACCACACTTGGAGGATTACTTCCTATCATAGCGCGTGCATGTAAACTGGACCCCGCCGTATTGGTGAGCCCAGTATTAGCATCGATCGTCGATATCTCAGGTATGTGGATCTACTTTACCGTGGTGAACTACTTCTTAGGCATTGCCTGACTAAAACTCACAATGTCTTGGTAAAACAATTTCTCAAAATGAGTAATCGGGGCGACGACAGGCTTGTTATCGTCCCTTTTTTCTGGGAAATAGTCCGACACAAACTGAACAAATAGCGTGTTTGGTTTGCCGTTTTTATCAAGCCCATACCCCGCCATATTGTACGTGCCGTACAAGGACCCGCTTTTTGCAATCAACTGTCCTTTAATAGGAGCTTTACGCATACTCTGGCGGTACTGCAATGTTCCTGATTCACCGGACTTTGGCATAATTGCTATCAAGTTGAGTTCTTGTTCGTGTTGCCAAATGTAGCGCAAGATAGCAGCCATCGACTTCGCTGAAATGCGGTTATTGCGTGATAAACCTGACCCATCTTCTAATCGGGCATTGCGAATGTCGATCCCCGTATTGGAGAAAATGATTTGTTTGATTGCTTCAGTGCCGTTAGTAAAACTGCCAGGTTGCACAAAGAACTTAGCGCCAAGTGTTTTAGTAAGAGTATCGGCAATTAAGTTATCTGAGCGTTTTAACATCTCATCAAGCAACTGTGGTAATGGTTTTGATTTGTGTACTGCCAATAACTTGCGTGACTTTTCAGGTGCTTTGCCGACTCGAATTTTTCCTTTTAATGAAATGCCGACTTGCTTGAGCAATTTCTCTACTTTTTGGCTTGTGTAACCTTCAGGGTCTTGCACTGCAAACTTGAGGGGGAGTGGTTTATCGCCACGATCTACTAAGCAGCCGGTTAGTTGATATTGGTTGTTTGGGTTAGCGATGAGCTCCAAATCACAATGACGGCTCTTCTGGACGCTTTTTGACACGGTTTGAGCGCTGGTGGTGACATTAATTGGTTGATGCTCAGGAACATAAACACGAGTTGTACCGTTTTTTTGTGTGTATATCGATGCTTGAACGCAATTTTCATTCAGTGTCACAGCAGATGCTGGTGCGCTATAGCAAACGCCTAGAATATCCCATGGCCATCCAACGGCACGGTTGTAGCCAGTAAAAGCGCTGTTATCTAACCAAAGATCCCCATTGATTCGGTTTAGACCGTTTTTTTTCGCTCGTGTCAGCATGGTTTTAAGATCTTGCGTTACAAGCGTAGGATCGCCGGAAAAAGTGAAGACGGCATCAGAGTTTGAGCTTTCTAACGTTGTACGAAAAGTAAAGCCATTGCCCAGCTCAAGCTTTGCTGCCAAGGCTGTGACAACTTTTAATGTACTTGCTGGGGGGAAATACTGCTCAGTAGGATGAATGCCTTTTAGCTCACTTTGCCCATTAAGTTTTTCAGCAACCAAACTGATACGTGCTCCGTCTGGCAGCACCTCTTGGTGGGGATAAGCAAAAGAAAGAAGTGGAGTAAGGCTAGAGAGTAGTAACAATGACCAACGTAAGCGCATAGTAATAGTTCGTGAGGTTAGTTATGCAATTGAGTATATACCGAAAAATCGCAGAATTCTGGATATAAAAAATGCCCGCATAAGCGAGCATTTTATCTTCAAGTCGTAAGACTGAATTAGAAGTCGTAACGTAGACCTAGAGCTAGCTCGTCTTCAGAATCGATCTTCGTTGCTTTGTAGTTAGCAGAAGTCGTTGAGCCCATAGCATCGCCAGCATCAATTAGGTTGAAGTTGTACGATACGTAACCACGGAAGTTAGGCTTGAAGTAGTAAGACGCGTCAACTGCGAAGTTGTTTGCAGAAGTTTCGTTGTTAGTTTCTGCGTTGTTGTACGTCGTTGTGAACACTGTTTGACCTAGAGTGTAAGCACCTGCTAGTTCGTAACCAGTGTAATCTACAGTTTTCTTGAATGTTGCTTCTTTTTCACCGTCAGTGAATAGACCTGCAAAGTATAGGTCGTTCATTGTGTAAGAAGCAGCAAGCATGTATTCGTTAGCGTCAGATTGATCCGCGTAACCAGCACCTAGGTCAAGACCAGTGTCGCCTAGAGTGTAGATAGCAGATAGAGAGTAGCCATCTTCGCCGTTGTCAGTGTATTCAGTACCAGCTTTGTTTTCTACGCGGTCAGCGAAACGGTAGCTAGCTTTAACTGCTAGGTTTTCGAATTGACCTTTGTAAGACAGCATGTTGTCTGAACGGTCAGCTGCAGCTAGTTTGTCAGCAGCAGAGTTACCAGCGTACGCCATGATATCTGTGAAGTCAGTGATAACGCCTAGCGCACCGTCGTTTTTACCGTAAGTAACTTCACCGAATGCACCGCCTAGACCAGCGTATGCGTAACGAGTGTCAAGGTTACTGCTGTCTTTATTTACGTCGCTATCAACACCACCTTGTTCGTTAGTAGTGAATTCACCTTCCCAGAAACCAACACCGTATAGGTTGTCGTTGATTGCTTGTGTGCCAAGGAAGTTTAGACGGATACGAGAGTTGTCCGCTACGTCGCCATCTTTCATAGATAGACGTGCTTCAGCACGACCGCCCATTTCTAGAGAAGTGCCGTCTTGGTTGTAAAGTTCAGCTGCGTTAACGCCAGTTGCCATAGCTGCTGCAGATACAGAAAGAGCAATTAGAGTCTTTTTCATCTTATTTGTCCTAGTTAGCTGTCCATAATCATTGTTTTATGGGGGAGAGGTTATCTCTCACAAGCTATTGTTGTTCGTATAGTTTCATTCGCGGCAAATGCCCACACTCGAAAAAGCCATAACGAAATAACTTGCCGGACATGTTTTACTGCTAAAGTTTCCTTATGAGTTAGTAAAATGATATAAATCCAACTAATGAACACTGTTCAATTGGTTGTTATTTCATCTTAAAGTTTTGTTTTTAAATGATTATATCTTGCCTAACATTGGTCTGACATTGATTTGTTTTTATCTTTTTTGATGTTTTTAGTGTAATGAACAGTGTTGTTTTTCAATAAATTGCGATGATGCGTAAATCTAAAAACGATTGATGGCGTGGTATTAACCACACAACTGAGTCGCGAAATCGAATTAAGGTGATTTCACACCCTAGTTTGTTTAAACTAACCAAAACAGAATCTTTGAACGTACTACCCAGTCCCTATGATTGGGTGGGATTTTTTTGTCCAAAGACACCTTTGGCCTTGAGGTTATATAATGGAAAAAGTTCCAATGACACTACGTGGCGAACAGTTGCTACGTACAGAACTCGATCGTCTACTAAAGCTTCGCCCGCAAATTTCAGAAGCAATCGCAGAAGCGCGTGAACTAGGCGACTTGAAGGAAAACGCAGAATACCACGCCGCTCGTGAAGAGCAGGGGATCTGTGAAGCACAAATTCGTGACATTGAATACAAGCTATCTGTTGCTCAAGTCATTGACGTAACAACGATGGACAACACTGGTAAGGTGATTTTTGGTTCAACCGTTACTCTGATTGACTGTGATACAGAAGAAGAGAAAACCTACCAAATCGTGGGTGATGACGAAGCAGATATTAAAGCGGGTCGTATTTCGATTAGCTCGCCAATTGCTCGTGGCTTGATCGGTAAAATGGAAGGTGACGAAGTTGTTATTCAAACTCCTGGCGGAGCGAAAGACTTCGAAATCGACAGCGTTGAGTACATCTAACTTCGTGTTCTAACGGTTAGTTGAAATAAACTCTAGATGCAAAAAAGGTCGCCCATGGCGACCTTTTCTTCTTCCGCTGCGCAAGCAGATATTACTTACGTGGGATTTCGATTTTACGCTCTTCAGACTGGCGGTATAGCACAAGTACCTTACCGATTGTCTGAACTTTTTCAGCGCCCGTCTCACGTACGATAGCGTCGATGATCAGCTGTTTTGTCTCACGGTCTTCTGATGCAACTTTAATTTTGATCAGTTCGTGGTGGTCAAGAGCGATTTCAATTTCTGCTAGCACGGCTTCTGTAAGTCCATTTGCGCCCATTAGCACAACAGGTTTTAAACTGTGAGCCAGGCCTTTTAGGTGCTGCTTTTGTTTGGTGCTTAGGTTCATTACGCGGCCAATTTTCTTTAAAATAAGGGTTGAAAAAAGCTATTTTAACGCCATCTATTGCTGAAGACTATAATTTATTGAGTAATAGGTTGAGCCTATTAAAACAATAGCTCCTAATTACGCCTTGTTGGGATTAAGATGAGTAAACAAAAACATTCGGCTAGTTCTGGTCGTTGGTTGAAAGAACACTTTGACGATAAATATGCGAACGAAGCTCGTAAAAAAGGCTATCGTTCTCGTGCTTACTTCAAAATTGAAGAGATCCAAACAAAAGATAAATTGTTGAAATCTGGGATGACAGTCGTCGATTTAGGCGCCGCTCCAGGTGGATGGTCTCAATATGCTGCTAAGATAATAGGTGAAGAAGGTCAAATCATCGCATGTGACTTATTACCTATGGATCCAATCGCTGGTGTAAGCTTTTTGCAAGGTGACTTTCGTGACGAGGCGGTTTTAGACGCTCTATTGGAAAGAATCCAACCTTCGATGGTGGACGTAGTAATGTCTGATATGGCTCCAAACATCGCTGGTAACAATTCCGTAGATCAGCCACGAGCTATGTATTTAGTTGAATTGGCTTTAGATATGTGTCGACAAGTTCTAGCACCTAATGGTAGCTTTGTCGTAAAGGTTTTCCAGGGTGAAGGCTTCGATCAATTTGTGAAAGAAGTCCGAGACATGTTTAAAGTCGTAAAAATCAGAAAACCAGACTCATCGCGAGCTCGCTCACGAGAAGTCTTTGTTGTAGCCACTGGTTACAAAGGTTAACTATTTCGCTCGTTTAGAGCATGGTTAACACTATAGCTACAGCTAATAAACTGTAGTACCCTACCTTTAATTACAATTAGTTATCGAGAGGCTGACACCTTGAGTGACATGGCAAAAAATTTAATTCTGTGGCTTGTTATCGCTGTCGTGTTGATGTCGGTATTCCAGAGCTTTGGCCCTGGAGAGAGCAATGGCAGAACCGTGGATTACACCACGTTTGTACAGGAAGTTGGCCAAGGCCAGATTCAAGAAGCAACTTTTAAAGACGGTGAAATTAGTTTTGTTCGTCGTGGCGGCGGTGCCAAAATGGTCACTTACATGCCTGTGTACGATCAAAAGCTTCTAGATGACCTAATTAACCAAAACGTGAAAGTGCAAGGTACGCCTCCTGAAGAGCAAAGCTTACTTGGCACAATCTTCATTTCTTGGTTCCCTATGATCTTACTGATTGGTGTGTGGATTTTCTTCATGCGTCAAATGCAAGGCGGCGGCGGTAAAGGCGCCATGTCTTTCGGTAAGAGCAAAGCTCGTATGATGAGCGAAGAGCAGATCAAGACGACTTTTGCGGATGTCGCAGGTTGTGATGAAGCAAAAGAAGACGTTAAAGAACTGGTTGACTACCTACGCGATCCAAGCCGATTCCAAAAATTGGGCGGTAAGATCCCGACAGGTGTACTTATGGTTGGTCCTCCAGGTACTGGTAAAACGCTTCTAGCGAAAGCCATTGCTGGTGAAGCAAAAGTGCCTTTCTTTACTATCTCTGGTTCTGACTTCGTAGAAATGTTTGTTGGTGTTGGTGCGTCTCGTGTGCGTGACATGTTCGAACAAGCGAAGAAAGCGGCACCTTGTATCATCTTTATCGATGAGATTGATGCAGTAGGTCGTCAGCGTGGTGCTGGTGTAGGTGGTGGTCACGATGAACGTGAACAAACCCTAAACCAAATGCTCGTTGAAATGGATGGTTTCGAAGGTAACGAAGGTATCATTGTTATCGCAGCGACTAACCGTCCAGACGTGTTGGACCCAGCACTACTGCGTCCTGGTCGCTTTGACCGTCAAGTTGTTGTTGGTCTTCCAGACGTACGTGGTCGTGAACAGATTCTTAAAGTACACATGCGCAAAGTACCTCTAGCAGGTGACGTAGAGCCTTCTCTAATCGCACGTGGTACACCTGGCTTCTCTGGTGCTGACTTAGCAAACCTAGTAAACGAAGCAGCCCTATTTGCTGCGCGTGGTAACAAGCGCAACGTTTCTATGGTTGAATTTGAACTAGCGAAAGACAAAATCATGATGGGTGCAGAGCGCCGTTCAATGGTGATGTCTGAAGAAGTAAAAGAGTCAACAGCTTACCACGAAGCAGGTCACGCGATTGTTGGTCGCCTAGTACCAGAACATGACCCTGTGTATAAAGTCTCTATCATTCCACGTGGTCGTGCGCTTGGTGTGACTATGTACCTACCAGAGCAAGACCGTGTGAGCATGTCTCGCCAACACCTAGAATCTATGGTTTCTAGTTTGTACGGTGGTCGTCTTGCTGAAGAGCTAATCTACGGTGCTGATAAAGTATCGACGGGTGCATCGAACGATATCGAGCGTGCAACTGATATTGCTCGTAAGATGGTGACGCAATGGGGCTTCTCTGAAAAACTTGGTCCGCTTCTATATGCGGAAGAAGAAGGTGAAGTGTTCCTAGGACGTAGCGTGACACAGACTAAACATATGTCTGATGACACAGCGAAGCTAATCGATGATGAAGTTCGTAAGATCATCGACCGCAACTACGACCGTGCGAAGCAAATTCTGGAAGACAACATGGACATCATGCATGCGATGAAAGATGCGCTAATGAAGTATGAAACCATTGATGCTGGCCAGATTGATGACCTGATGGAGCGTAAGACTGAGATTCGTGAACCTGCTGGTTGGGGTGATAAGCCTGCAAACAAACCAGAAGATAATGATAAGCCTCAGGCTAAACCTGAAGTGAAAGCGGAAGAGAAAGAGAAACCAGTTGAACCGACTAAACCGGTAGAGCAACCAACGTCTCAAGAAGCGACTTCAAGTGAAGCTCCAGAAAAGAAAGACTCTGAATAAAGAGTAGCGTTAATAAAAAACCCCGAGTTAGGCTCGGGGTTTTTGTTTCTGTTGTGATTATTAAAGCTATGATTATTAAAGCAAACAACAAATCTCTCGACCTTTCCCACCCGCATGTTATGGCGATCCTCAATGTCACTCCAGACTCGTTTTCTGATGGTGGTAAATTCAACTCGTTAGAGCGTGCACTTGCTCAAGTCGAAAAAATGATTGCTGCTGGCGTTAGCATTATTGATGTTGGCGGGGAGTCTACGCGTCCAGGGGCTCCAGATGTTGCATTAGAAGATGAGTTGCAGCGTGTGGTCCCTGTAATCAAAGCGATTCGCGCAAAACATGATGTGTGGATTTCTATTGATACCAGTAAAGCGGAAGTCATGCGTCAAGCTATTGAAGCTGGGGCAGACTTGATTAACGATGTGCGTGCTCTCCAAGAGCCGGGGGCGTTAGAAGTTGCCGCGAAAGCAAACCTTCCTATTTGCTTGATGCATATGAAAGGTCAACCGCGCACTATGCAGACTAATCCTCAATACGATGATCTGATGGATGATGTCTCTGCATTTCTTCAAGAACGCATTGCTGCCTGTGAGTCTGTGGGCATCGATAAGTCTCAACTTATTCTTGATCCAGGTTTTGGCTTTGGCAAAACCATTGAACACAATTATCATATGCTGGCACACCTCGATAAGTTTCATGAATTCGGTCTGCCAATTTTGGCCGGTATGTCACGTAAATCAATGATCTTTAAATTGTTGGAAAAACCAGCAGCAGAATGCGCAAATGCTAGCGTTGTCTGCGCGACAATTGCTGCGATGAAAGGTGCGCAGATCATTCGAGTACATGACTTTGAAGAAACCATTGAGGCAATGAAAGTTGTTGAGATGACGAACAATAATATCTAAAAGAATTAAGGAAATTTTATGTCTGATAAAAGACGTTATTTTGGTACTGACGGTGTACGCGGGAAAGTAGGACAATACCCAATTACTCCGGACTTTGTACTAAAGCTTGGCTGGGCGGCTGGTCGTGTACTAGCAAAACAAGGCACTAAGAAAGTTATCATCGGTAAAGATACCCGTATTTCAGGTTACATGCTTGAGTCTGCACTTGAAGCTGGTCTTGCTGCGGCAGGTCTAAAGGCTACCTTTACTGGTCCGATGCCAACGCCAGCAGTTGCATACCTAACACAAACTTTCCGAGCGGAAGCTGGTATCGTTATTTCAGCGTCACATAACCCATACTACGATAATGGCATTAAGTTCTTCTCATCTGAGGGTACTAAACTTCCTGATGACATCGAACTGGCTATTGAAGCTGAGCTAGATAAAGATATCGAATGTGTAGAGTCTGCTGAACTTGGTAAAGCAACTCGCCTTAATGACGCCGCGGGTCGTTATATTGAATTTTGTAAGAGCACCTTCCCGTCAGAACTTAGCCTAGCAAACCTTAAGATCGTTGTTGACTGTGCACATGGTGCGACTTACCACATCGCTCCTAACGTATTCAAAGAGTTAGGTGCAGAAGTGATTGCTATGGGTGTTGAGCCAAACGGCACTAACATCAATGCAGAAGTCGGTGCGACAGACGTTCGTGCCCTACAAAAGCGTGTTGTGGAAGAGCAAGCTCACCTTGGTCTTGCATTCGATGGTGATGGCGACCGCATCATGATGGTTGACCATTTGGGCAACAAGATTGACGGCGACCAAATTGCCTACATTATCGCTCGTGATGCTCTGCGTCGTGGCGAACTAAAAGGCGGTGTTGTTGGTACGCTAATGACCAACCTAGGTATGGAAAATGGTCTAAAACAACTGGGTATCCCATTTGTTCGTGCCGCAGTTGGTGACCGTTACGTGATGGAGCAACTACTTGCTAAAGGCTGGAAGATTGGCGCTGAAAACTCAGGTCACGTTATCTTACTAGACAAAGTCACTACGGGTGATGCAATTGTTGCTGCACTGCAAGTTCTTGCTTCTGTAGTTGGCAGTGATATGACACTACACGACTTGTCACAAGGCATGACGCTTTATCCTCAGGTACTAGAAAACGTGCGTTTTGCAGGTCAAAGCAACCCACTTGAAGCGCAGGTTGTACTAGACTCAGTAGCGGAAGTGGAAGCTGAGCTTGGTGACAAAGGTCGCGTATTACTACGTAAATCTGGTACAGAGCCTCTAATCCGAGTCATGGTAGAAGGTGAAGATGCTGAACTTGTACAAAGCTCTGCGCTTAAGATTGCAGAAGCTGTAAAAGCAAGTTGTTAATCATTGCTTTAACCTGTTTTGCGAGAGAAAAGGGCATCTTTTGCCCTTTTTTTGAGCGCTTAATGCGTTAGTGGTGACTTTTTACTAATTTTCCCTTGTCAGCGTTACTGGCTTTCGCTAGTATTGCTCCGCCTCCCGTTAGGAGGTCGCTAGCCTTGTTCATAAATAAACACGATTGTTTTTGAACGGCGCTGGCTCAACAATTTGGAACATAGGTGGAAAAAAATGTTTTCAGTTCTACTTGTGATTTACCTGTTGGCGGCGCTTGGTGTGATTGGCCTTGTGTTGATTCAACAAGGTAAAGGCGCAGATATGGGAGCCTCGTTCGGTGCAGGTGCTTCAAACACAGTGTTTGGTGCAAGCGGCTCAGGTAATTTCTTAACCCGAACAACTGCTATTTTAGCAACCGTATTTTTTATCGTTAGCTTGCTACTTGGTCGTATGTCTACGCACAAGACTGAGTCACAATGGGTAGACCCAACACTAGGTCAACCAGTTGTAGAACAAGTTAAAGATGCAGCAAGTGAAGTTCCAGCACCAGCAGGTGATGAGATTCCACAATAAGCTGTAAAGGTTTATGTAGCCGAGATGGTGAAATTGGTAGACACGCTAGCATGAGGTGCTAGTGCCTTAGGTGTGAGGGTTCGAGTCCCTCTCTCGGCACCATGAATTTACAAACTTGTAAATCACTTGTGTGAGCGTATAATGCTCATCAAGTCGGACGCGGGGTGGAGCAGCTTGGTAGCTCGTCGGGCTCATAACCCGAAGGTCGTCGGTTCAAATCCGGCCCCCGCAACCAATCTCTTCTTTCAGTTGGAAAGGATGATTCGATTGGCAAGTTTGCACAGTGCTAACCACACTGTGAGTTAAGAAAAGCATTTCTTGGCTATTCTTAACGTATCAGGGTCCAGCAGCATAAAACCCCGACTTTCGGGGTTTTTTGTTATCTGAGTTTTTGTAAATGAACTCAGATACTGCTTGGTTTTTTGATTGGGCTCTGAGCCCTTTTTTTGTTTCTGGAGTGGTTCAAATGACTGGTTTAGAAAGACAACTTACTGAAATGCTTGAAGCTCCAGTAGAGGCATCAGGCTACGAGTTGGTTGGATTAGAATTTATTCGTGCGGGTGCGCACTCAACGTTACGCATCTACATCGACCATGAAAATGGTATCAACGTAGATGCTTGTGCAGAAGTAAGCCATCAGGTTAGCGCAGTACTAGACGTTGAAGATCCAATTTCTGTTGCTTACAGCCTAGAAGTTTCTTCTCCAGGCTTAGAAAGACCACTTTTCAAAGCAGCACATTACGAGCAATTTATTGGTCACGAGGTCAGCATCGTATTGAAAATGGCTGTTGCAAACCGTCGTAAGTGGAAAGGTACTATCCACAGCGTAGATGGTGAGACAATCGCAGTTACTTGTGAAGGGCAACAAGAAGAGTTTGCTCTAAGTAATATTTCAAAAGCTAACCTGATCCCTAAATTTTAGTTCCCTAAAAAATTTGAAGCTTAGAGGCTAAATACAATGAGTAAAGAAATTTTAGCGGTAGCAGAAGCGGTATCGAACGAAAAAGCGGTACCTCGTGAGCGTATCTTTGAAGCTCTTGAGATTGCTCTAGCGACTTCTACAAAGAAAAAATACGAAATCGAAATCGATGTACGTGTAGCTATCGACCGTAAAACAGGTGAGTTTGAAACATTCCGCCGTTGGTTGGTTGTAGAAGACGTTGAAAACCCAACAAAAGAAATCTCTCTAGAAGCTGCACAATACGAAGATGCAGACATTCAACTAGGTGATTTCGTAGAAGACGATATCCCGTCAGTTACATTCGACCGTATTACGACTCAAACTGCTAAGCAAGTTATCGTACAAAAAGTACGTGAAGCAGAGCGTGCACAAATCGTAGAACAGTTCATCGACAACGAAGGTGATCTGATCACTGGTGTTGTTAAAAAAGTGAACCGCGATACAGTTGTACTTGATCTAGGTAACAACGCTGAAGCGGTAATCCTACGTGATGACCAACTTCCTCGTGAAAACTTCCGTCCAGGTGACCGTGTTCGTGGTCTTCTGTACAAAGTTGCTCCTGAAGCGCGTGGTTTCCAACTGTTCATCACTCGCTCTAAGCCAGAAATGTTGGCTGAGCTATTCCGCGTAGAAGTGCCAGAAATCGCTGAAGAAATCATCGAACTGAAAGGCGCTGCACGTGATCCAGGTTCTCGCGCTAAGATCGCTGTTAAAACAAATGACAAACGTATCGACCCTGTAGGTGCGTGTGTTGGTATGCGCGGTGCTCGTGTTCAAGCAGTATCTGGCGAACTTGGTGGTGAGCGTATTGATATCGTTCTTTGGGACGATAACCCAGCTCAATTCGTTATCAACGCAATGGCTCCTGCTGACGTTGCTTCTATCATCGTTGATGAAGATGCTCACTCAATGGACATCGCTGTTGAAGCGGACAACCTAGCGCAAGCTATCGGTCGTAACGGTCAGAACGTACGTCTAGCGTCTCAACTAACTGGTTGGGAACTGAACGTAATGACTGTGGCAGATCTTCAGAAGAAACACGCTGAAGAGTCTCAAGCGTCTATCGAAAACTTCATGAAGTACCTAGACATTGAAGAAGACTTCGCTCAATTGCTTGTTGAAGAAGGTTTCTCAACACTAGAAGAAGTTGCGTACGTTCCTGTTAACGAACTACTAGAAGTTGATGGTCTGAACGAAGAGCTTGTAGAAGAGCTTCGTAGCCGTGCGAAAGACGCACTAACGACAATCGCTCTAGCACAAGAAGAGTCATTCGAAGGTCTAGAGCCTGCTGAAGATCTGCTAGGTCTTGAAGGTCTAGAGCGCGAAATGGCGTTTAAACTGGCAGCTAAAGGCGTGGCAACACTAGAAGACCTAGCTGACCAAGGTATCGACGATTTAGAAGGTATTGAAGGCCTGACAGAAGAGCGTGCAGGCGAGCTTATCATGGCTGCACGTAACATCTGTTGGTTCGGCGAAGAAGCATAATATCAGCAAGGAGGAAGCGGCATGACACAATTAACAGTTAAAGCTCTGAGTGAAGAGATTGGTACTCCAGTCGACCGCTTAATGGAACAACTTGCTGACGCTGGCATGAACAAAGCGAGTTCTGACCATGTATCGGATGAGGAGAAGCAGAAGCTTCTCTCTCACCTGAAGAAAGAGCACGGCGATAAGTCGGGCGAATCTGAACCTACTAGACTGACGCTTCAACGTAAGACTCGTAGCACGCTAAGTGTTGCAGCAGGTGGCGGCAAAAGTAAGGATGTTCAAGTAGAAGTGCGTAAGAAGCGCACATATGTGAAGCGCAGCACTATCGAAGACGACGCAAAACGTGAGGCTGAGGAAGCAGCAAAACGTGAAGCTGAAGAGCTTGCGAAGCGTGAGGCTGAAGAACAAGCCAAACGTGAAGCTGCAGAGAAAGCACAGCGCGAAGCCGATGAGAAAGCGAAACGTGAAGCGGATGCAAAACGTGAAGCTGAAGAAAAGGCAAAACGCGCACAAGCTGATAAGGCTAAGAAAGAAATGAATGCAAAAAATGCGGATGCTAATGCGCAAGCTAAGAAAGAAGCTGATGAGCTAAAAGCACGTCAGGAACAAGAGGCTCAACGTAAAGCAGAGCAAGAAGCTGCAAAACTCGTTGAAGAAGCTCGTAAGCTTGCAGAAGAGAACGAAGCTCGTTGGTCTGAAGAAGAGACTAAGAAGAAAGAGCTAGAGAACTCTGACTACCACGTAACTACTTCTCGTTACGCACGTGAAGCTGAAGATGCAGCTGACCGTCAACAAGAAGGCGGTGCACGTCGTAAGAAGAAGAAACCAGCTGGCAAAGAAGAACAATCACGCGGTGGTCGTAACCAACGTGGTGGCAAGGGCCGTAACAAAGGCAAACTTGCTAAACCAACTTCTATGCAACACGGTTTCGACAAGTCTGCGACTGTAGCGAAACAAGATGTAGTAATTGGTGAGACAATCGTTCTTTCTGAACTTGCTAACAAGATGTCGGTTAAAGCGACAGAAGTTATCAAAGTAATGATGAAGATGGGCGCTATGGCGACTATCAACCAAGTGATCGACCAAGAAACAGCACAACTTGTTGCTGAAGAAATGGGTCACAAGGTAGTTCTTCGTAAAGAGAACGAACTGGAAGAAGCAGTACTATCTGATCGTGATACAAACGCAGAAGCAGTACCTCGTGCTCCAGTTGTAACAATCATGGGTCACGTTGACCACGGAAAAACGTCAACACTTGACTACATCCGTCGTACTCACGTTGCTTCAGGCGAAGCGGGCGGTATCACGCAGCACATCGGTGCTTACCACGTTGAAACTGATAACGGCATGATCACGTTCCTTGATACTCCTGGACACGCGGCGTTTACCGCTATGCGTGCTCGTGGTGCTCAAGCGACAGATATCGTTGTTCTTGTAGTAGCAGCAGACGATGGCGTGATGCCACAAACAGTTGAAGCGATCCAGCACGCGAAAGCGGCAGGCGTTCCTCTGATTGTTGCTGTGAACAAGATCGATAAAGAAGACGCGAACCCAGACAACGTTAAGAATGAGCTAGCTCAATACGACGTAATCCCTGAGGAATGGGGTGGTGAGAACATGTTCGTTCACATCTCTGCTAAACAGGGTACAAATATCGACGGTCTTCTAGAAGCAATCCTTCTTCAGTCTGAAGTTCTAGAGCTTACAGCTGTAGCAGAAGGCATGGCGTCTGGTGTTGTTGTTGAATCTCGTCTAGATAAAGGTCGTGGTCCAGTAGCAACTGTACTTGTTCAATCAGGTACGCTAAACAAAGGCGACATCGTTCTTTGTGGTCAAGAATACGGCCGTGTTCGTGCAATGCGTGACGAACTAGGTAAAGAAATCACAGAAGCTGGTCCATCTATCCCTGTAGAGATCCTAGGTCTTTCAGGCGTACCATCTTCAGGTGACGAAGCAACAGTAGTACGTGACGAGCGTAAAGCACGTGAAGTAGCGAACTACCGTGCTGGTAAGTTCCGTGAAGTGAAACTTGCTCGTCAGCAGAAATCTAAACTAGAGAACATGTTCTCTAACATGACTGCTGGTGAAGTTGCTGAGCTAAACGTAGTTCTTAAAGCAGACGTACAAGGTTCTGTGGAAGCGATTGCTGACTCACTACTGAAACTGTCTACTGACGAAGTGAAAGTAAACATCGTTGGTTCTGGTGTTGGTGGTATTACAGAAACTGATGCAGTTCTTGCAGAAGCTTCTAACGCAATCATCCTTGGCTTTAACGTACGTGCTGACGCATCTGCTCGTCGTGCGATTGAAGCAGCAAGCGTTGATCTACGTTACTACTCAATCATTTACCAATTGATTGACGAAGTTAAACAAGCAATGGGCGGTATGCTTGCTCCAGAATTCAAGCAAGAAATCATTGGTCTTGCTGAAGTACGTGACGTATTTAAGTCACCGAAACTGGGCGCAATCGCTGGTTGTATGGTTACTGAAGGTCTAATTAAGCGTAACAACCCAATCCGCGTTCTACGCGACAACGTTGTTATCTACGAAGGTGAGCTAGAATCACTTCGTCGCTTTAAAGATGACGTTCAAGAAGTTAAGAATGGCTACGAGTGTGGTATCGGCGTTAAGAACTACAACGACGTTCGCGTGGGCGACCAGATCGAAGTATTCGAAATCGTTGAAGTAAAACGTACTCTAGACTAATTGACTAAAATTACTAACCGTCTGAAAGACAAATAGTAATTGGTTGTTGAATACACCATGGGGGGCTGGCTTGACCATCCCCCCATTCTTTCTATCTAAGAGAATGAATATGTCAAAAGAATTTAGCCGCACGCAGCGCGTATCACAGCAGCTGCAAAAAGAACTAGCGATGATCCTTCAACGCGAAGTTCGTGACTCTCGCCTAGGCATGGTTACGATTTCAGATGTAGAAGTATCACGAGATCTTGCTTACGCAAAAGTATTCGTTACTTTCCTATGCGTGGGTGAGCAGACGCCAGAATCATGCCTAGCAGCGCTACGTGAGCACGAAGTGCACATCCGAATGATGCTAGGTAAGCGTATTCGCCTACGTCTAACGCCTGAAATCCGTTTCTACTACGATAACACGCTAGTAGAAGGTATGCGCATGTCGAACCTAGTTTCTGAAGTTGTGAGCGAAGATAAACGCAAACAACAAGATTCTGGTCGCGAAGAAGATCAGGCAGGGGAAGAGTAATGGCTCGTCGTCGTAAAGGTCGTCCAATTAATGGCGTTATCTTGTTGGATAAACCAACAGGTATTTCTTCAAATGATGCACTGCAAAAAGTAAAGCGTATCTACTTTGCTGAGAAAGCGGGTCATACGGGTGCATTGGACCCATTAGCGACGGGCATGTTGCCAATCTGCTTAGGCGAAGCAACCAAGTTTTCTCAGTTCTTGTTGGATTCAGACAAGCGCTACCGTGTAATCGCAAAACTGGGTGAGCGCACTGATACGTCTGACTCTGATGGCGAAGTGGTAGAGACACGTCCTATTGATGTGAATCTGGAGAAGCTAGAAGCGTGCATTGATACGTTCCGTGGTGAATCAGACCAAGTACCTTCAATGTTCTCAGCATTGAAATACCAAGGCAAGCCGTTGTACGAGTACGCTCGCAAAGGCATTGAAGTACCACGTGAATCTCGCAAGATCACGGTATATGAAATCGTACTTCACCGTTTTGAAGGTGATGAAGTTGAGATGGAAGTGCACTGCTCAAAAGGTACTTACATCCGTACAATTGTTGATGACCTAGGTGAGATGCTTGGTTGTGGCGCACACGTGACTATGCTTCGTCGTACTGGTGTTGCTAAATACCCGTACGAAAAAATGGTGACGCTAGAGCAACTTAATGAGCTGCTTGAGCAAGCGCATCGTGATGAAGTGGCACCAAAAGAGTTGCTTGATCCACTGCTACTGCCAATGGACACTGCCGTTGAAGATTTACCCGAGGTAAACCTAAACGCAGAGCTGACTAACCTAGTACAACACGGTATGCCCGTGCAGGTGTTGGGTGCGCCAGAGGGTACGCCAATTCGTATGACTTCTGGTGAAGAGAAGCTGTTTATCGGTGTAGCAGAAGTTAACGACGATGGAAAAGTAGCACCAAAACGTTTAGTGGTTTTCCGCGACGAAGAGTAACTTCGCAAAGCTTAAAAAATACCGGCATCATTGCCGGTATTTTTATATTGCGCGAGTGAGGAAACTTCCTTATAATTCGCGCTCCTCGTGTCGGCTGAATCAGAGATTGGCTGGCACAAATATTAACCTACTCTTATTAGGAGAGAATTATGTCTCTGAATGCAGAAACTAAAGCAGCAATCGTTGCAGAATACGCACAAGGCGAAGGCGACACTGGTTCACCAGAAGTTCAAGTAGCTCTACTTACAGCTTCTATCAACCACCTACAAGGTCACTTCAAAGCACACAAAGGCGATCACCACAGCCGTCGTGGTCTTCTACGTATGGTTTCTCGTCGTCGTAAGCTTCTAGATTACCTAAAAGGTAAAGATCTAGCTCGCTACCAAGACCTAATCAAGCGTCTAGGCCTACGTCGCTAATAAGCGACTGCATAGCAGTTTGTCTAAAAGGGGCTTTATGCCCCTTTTTTGTTGCCTGTTACTTATTTTGACTGCTATAGCTTAGCCAAATCAGACTTATGCCGTTATACTACACGCGGCTTAATCTCGTTTAGAGATTTTCACTAAGCTCATTGCATTACAGTCAACCTCGTCGACCAAAAGGTCGCGACTATTAAAAGTGAACTGAATACTAAGTTAGTTTGTTTTTACTAGTCGCGATTCGTAATGCCTTGGGTATCAATCAATACTCTCTAAGCAAATCAATCGATGCGCTTGGAAACAAGGAATAACAATGTTCGAAAAACCAGTTGTTAAAACGTTCCAGTACGGTAACCACACAGTTACTCTAGAAACTGGCGTTATCGCACGTCAAGCTACGGCTGCAGTAATGGTTACTATGGACGATACAGCAGTATTCGTTTCTGTAGTTGGTAAAAAAGAAGCGGTTGAAGGTCAAGACTTCTTCCCTCTAACAGTTAACTACCAAGAGCGTACTTACGCAGCAGGTAAAATCCCTGGTGGTTTCTTCAAGCGTGAAGGTCGTCCTTCTGAAGGCGAAACGCTAACGGCTCGTCTAATCGACCGTCCAATCCGTCCTCTATTCCCAGATGCATTCAAAAACGAAGTTCAAGTTATCGCGACAGTAGTATCTGTGAACCCAGACGTTCAACCAGACATTCCAACGATGATTGGTACGTCTGCTGCGCTAGCTATCTCTGGTATCCCGTTCAACGGTCCTATCGGTGCTGCACGTGTTGGTCACATCGACGGTCAGCTAGTACTTAACCCAAGCAACACTGAGCTAGAAGCATCTAAGCTAGACCTAGTTGTTGCGGGTACTGAATCTGCAGTACTAATGGTTGAATCAGAAGCTGACAACCTAACTGAAGAAGAAATGCTATCTGCTGTTGTATTCGGTCACGATCAACAACAAGCGGTAATCAAAGCAATCAACGAATTCAAAGCTGAAGTCGCTACTCCTGCTTGGGATTGGGTTGCACCAGAAGAAAACACAGCGCTTGTAACTAAGATTGCTGAACTTGCTGAAGCTAAACTGGTTGAAGCTTACCAAATCACTGAGAAAATGGCTCGTTACGACCGCATCCACGAGATTGCTGGTGAAGTTAACGAAGTTCTTCTTGCTGAAGATCCAGAAGCAAACACAAAAGAAATCCACACTATCTTCCACGATCTAGAGAAGACAGTTGTACGTCGTAGCATCATCGCTGGTAACCCACGTATTGATGGTCGTGAAAAAGACATGGTTCGTGCGCTAGACGTACGTACTGGTGTTCTTCCACGTACACACGGTTCTTCACTATTTACTCGTGGTGAAACTCAGGCGCTAGTAACTGCGACTCTAGGCACGCAGCGTGATGCTCAAATCATCGACGAACTAACGGGTGAGCGTAAAGATCACTTCCTACTACACTACAACTTCCCTCCGTACTGTGTAGGCGAAACTGGTTTTGTAGGTTCTCCTAAGCGTCGTGAAATCGGTCACGGTAAACTGGCTAAACGCGGTATCGCAGCAGTAATGCCTTCTGTTGATGAGTTCCCATACACAGTACGTGTTGTATCGGAAATCACTGAATCTAACGGTTCATCATCAATGGCTTCTGTATGTGGTACTTCTCTTGCTCTTATGGATGCAGGTGTGCCAATCAAGTCTTCTGTTGCGGGTATCGCAATGGGTCTTGTTAAAGAAGGCGACGACTTCGTTGTTCTTTCAGACATCCTTGGTGACGAAGACCACCTAGGTGACATGGACTTTAAAGTAGCGGGTACTAACACTGGTATCACTGCACTTCAAATGGACATCAAGATCGAAGGTATCACTAAAGAGATCATGCAAATTGCGCTTAACCAAGCTCAAGGCGCACGTAAGCACATCCTATCTGTAATGGATGAAGCTATCTCTGGTGCTCGTGAAGACATCTCTGAATTCGCTCCTCGCATTCACACAATGAAGATCAGCGCAGAGAAGATCAAAGACGTTATCGGTAAAGGTGGTGCAGTTATCCGTGCTCTAACTGAAGAGACTGGTACTACTATCGAAATCGAAGACGACGGTACGATCAAGATTGCAGCAACTGAAGGTGCAGCAGCGAAAGAAGCTATCCGCCGCATCGAAGAGATCACTGCTGAAGTTGAAGTAGGCCGTATCTACACTGGTAAAGTTGCACGTCTAGCTGACTTTGGTGCATTCGTAACGGTTCTTCCTGGTAAAGATGGTCTAGTACACATCTCTCAAATCGCTGAAAAACGCGTTGAGAAAGTGTCTGACTACCTAACTGAAGGTCAAGAAGTTCAAGTTAAAGTTCTTGAAATCGACCGTCAAGGTCGCGTACGTCTAAGCATGAAAGAAGCAGTAGAGAAGCCAGCAGAAGAAGCGTCTGACGCATCTGAAGCTAAAGGCGAGTAATCTAAGATTCGACTTTTGGTCTTTTATTAGCTTAAGAGCCTGAAAGCATGCTATAAAAGGGGAGCATTTTCGCTCCCCTTTTTTTTGGCCTGTTTCGTCAAGTTTAGCCTCAAGTGAAGTTAAATATCCTATAGTGCATAAAGAGAAACAGACCCAGAGCGGTCCAAACAGGAGTACCAATTAGTGAAATGGTTTCAAACCGCAAGTTTATGTGTCGCTATCGCGCTGACCGGTTGTGCTAACACCTCTCAACAATCGGCACAAAAGTGGATCTATCCTCCGATGGCGGTACCGCTACAACCAAGCGTGCAACAAGAAGTCCAGATTGCTCGTCTTTCTCAGTTATTACAACGTCCAGATTTGAGTGACGAAGTTCGCGCTAAGATGCATTACGAGCGCGGTAACTACTACGACAGCGTTGGTTTGCGTGATCTTGCCCGTTTGGATTTTAATCAGTCTTTGCAACTTAACCCTGCTCAACCAGATATCTTTAACCTACTAGGGGTGTATTTCACTCAAGTTGGTGAGTTTGATGCGGCTTACGAAGCATTTGATTCGACATTAGAGCTTGCACCAGAGAATTCATACGCAGAGCGTAACCGCGCGATTGCGCTTTACTATGGTGGTCGTATCGATCTGGCTTTAGAAGACATGACCAAGCATTACCAAGAAATGCCGAGCGACCCATTCCGCGCGTTATGGTTGTACATCATCGAAGCAGAACAAAATCCAGAGCAAGCGAAAGCGAACCTAGAAAAGCGTTACCAACGCGATCGCAGTGAAGAGTGGGGCTGGGTTCTAGTTGCCATCATGTTGCGTGATGTATCTGATGACGCAGCGTTAAAAGCCATCATGGATGGTACGCGTGAAAACTACCGTCTTGCTGAGCGTCTAACAGAAACTTACTTCTACCTTGGTAAGCGTTACCAACTAGAAGGTGATATTGCTGACGCGATTTCATTGTACAAGCTAGCAATCTCTTTCAACGTTTATGAATACGTAGAGCACCGTTACTCCTTCTTGGAACTGGCGCAAATCTACGATCAGTTGCAGCAAGAACAACTTGCTAAGCTCAAAGCTGAGCAACAGAAGCAAGAAGAAAAATAGCCATTAGCCGCTCAACTAGAGCGGCTTTTTTGTGCTTGAAGAATTTGGTGAGCTTCTCTAAAATAGTTAGCCTTGCTAACTAAATGGGCGAAACGTAATGGCATTAGAAAAGAGCCTGATCGATTTAGAACGCTTTTGTGCAAAGGCGTGGCGAGTGTATGCCAAAGAAGATCCGCTTTCGCACCTGAGCTTTAATGAGTTTGATTACTTGCGAGTGATCCAGCTTCACCCAGAAGGTATACGCATTACTGACTTGGCGGAAGAGCTTCAAGTTACCAAGCCTTCGGCTTCAAACATGGTGGTTCGTTTGGAGAGAAAGGGCTTGGTGAAGCGTATTGCTTGTAATGAAGATGCTCGTTCTAAGCGCGTGCTGCTAACAGAAGAAGTGATCGAAGAAATGTCATTGGAACAGGTGGTATATAAAGACATTTCACAGCAGCTTATGTGTAAGTTGGATGCGAAAGAAGCACAGCAATTGAAAGCGCTATTAGATAAAGCGCTCGGAAACTAAACCTATTTTTTATTCTTTTATCTATTTAGTTAGCCTTGCTAACTATTGGTGGTAGTCATGCAAAACTCTATTTATAAACAGTTTTGGAAATACACAATTCCGACCGTCGCAGCCATGCTGGTCAACGGTTTATACCAAGTCGTTGATGGTATCTTTATTGGTCGTTATGTAGGTGCTGATGGATTAGCGGGGATCAACGTTGCGTGGCCGATCATTGGCTCGATACTCGGTATCGGTATGATGGTGGGCGTGGGTACGGGCGCTCTAGCCTCTATCAAGCAGGGGGAAAAAGACCGTGAGGGCGCGAAACGCATCCTTTCTACTGGTTTATTGCTTTTAGTTGCTTTGATGCCAGTTGTTGCAACAACATTGTTCTTCTTCGCCGATGATTTTATTCGCTGGCAAGGTGCGGAAGGTCGTGTTTATGAGCTTGGTTTGCAGTATCTGCACATCTTAAGCGTCGCGTGTGTGTTCTCGCTTGGGTCAATTGCGGTGCCGTTCTTGTTGCGCAATGACGATAGCCCGAATTTAGCCACCATTTTGATGGTGATTGGTGCTGTCATCAATATCGTGCTCGATTATATCTTTATCGCTTGGCTTGGCTGGGAGCTTAAAGGAGCGGCAATCGCAACTGCGTTAGCGCAGATGGTGGTGACGATTCTTGGTGTTGGTTACTTCTTTACTGCAAGAGCGAAGATGCGCCTGTCGACTGGCGATCTGAAAATGCAGTTTGATGTCATCCCTAAGATTGTCATGATCGGCACATCGAGCTTCTTTATGTATGCCTATGGCTCAATGATGGTGGCACTGCACAATGCGCTATTTGCCCAATACGGCAGTGCATTGCTTATTGGCGCTTACGCTATCTTGGGCTACATAGTGACGGTTTACTATTTGATTGCGGAAGGCATTGCCAATGGTATGCAACCTCTAGTGAGCTACAACCATGGTGCGCGTAATCAAGACAATATTCGTAAGCTGTTGAAGGTTGCAATGGGGACTTCGGTGCTAGGTGGGGTTGCGTTTGTTATTCTGATGAACATTTTCCCATACGAGTTTGTGTCCGTGTTTAACAACGCCGACCAACATCTTATTGATGCGACGGTGGTGGGGATTCGTCTCCATATGTTTGCGCTGTTCTTAGATGGCTTCTTGGTGGTTGCCGCAGCGTACTACCAATCGGTGAACAAAGGCAGCAAAGCGATGTTCGTGACCATTGGTAATATGGTGATTCAATTGCCGTTCTTATTCATTATGCCAAAGCTATTCGGTGTTACTGGTATCTGGATTGCGTTCCCATTATCTAACATAGCTTTGAGCTTAGTGGTGATGACAATGCTGTGGCGCGATATTAAGAAGCTAATGAACGAGAGCTCTGTAGAGCCAAGTATTCAAGCGTCTTAACGACGAATAAAAATAAAAAAGCGAGGTTATAACCTCGCTTTTTTATTGCTTTGAAGCCCGTGAGAAAGAGTTAGATGTTCTTCACTTCCAGACCCGCAAGCTGATGCCAATAACCGTTACATTGGCGGTCTTGGATCTTGCCTGGGTTAGTACCTTTCTCATTGGAACGGAACTGATCCAGTTCAGAGAAGGTGCTAAGACCAAGTGGGCTCAAACGTACCACGTCAACCAGACCTTCCATGCTTGGCAGATCGTTGATCAGGTTGTAGCAGTAACCAGACTGAGTTTGGATACCGTTTAGGTTAAATACTTCCTGACCCTCTTGGCTGCTTACTTTAATGCCCGTTGGGTACTTAATACAGCAGGTTTCGCAGTCATCTTTGGCTTTGTTTTCTGCACGAGCTGTAAAGCAGCGCGCCGAGTAAGCCAGAGGCAGATAACCATGGCTGAAGACTTCTACTTCAAACTTATTACGAATACCAAGTTCATCACATTGAACCAGAGTGTTGCTGAGCCATTCGCGTGATAGTTCTACTGGCATGCACCAGCGGATCATGCCTTGTTTTAGAAACAAGTTAAGCGTGTGAGCGTTGTAAGTATTAACCGCAGGACCAACGACGAAAGGCACTTTATGCTCAGAAGCCAGTTGAACCGCGGACACGTCATTGGCTTCAATCGCGAAGTCACCGTTGTCGATGTACTTCTTCATGATGTTCACTTCACTTGGCGCTTCTAATAGTGCCATCGTTGATAGCACGACTTGTTTGCCAGATGCAGAGAGTTCTTTCGCGATATCGAACCAATGTGCAGGCTTCATTTCACGACGTTTCGAACATACGGTTTCACCAAGGTAGATGATGTCCGCAGAGCTTGATTTTGCTTGTTCATAAAACGCTTCAACATCTTGCTTTGGCCAGAAGTACAACAGTGGACCAAGCGCGTATTTCATTGAGTTATCCATCTTAACCTCTACTGCCATTTACGGTGGTAAGCACCAAGGGTGGTTTGCGTGCCTTCAGACACGTTTGCCAACGCTGCATCCCAAGCAGCTTCTACTTGGTAAGCTTCTGGGTTTGCTTGGTAGCGATCAATCGCTGCACGCCACGTGCGCGTTACTTGTTCTACGTACGCAGGACTCCGTTGGCGACCTTCAATTTTTACTGAAGCGACATTAGCGGCAAATAGCTCTGGCAGCATCGACAGGGTGTTCAAACTGGTTGGTTCTTCCAGTGCGTGATAACGTTTTTTCTCGCCTTCAATTTCAGCTTCAAAACGACCTTTACATAAGGTTGGGTAGCCCGCGTTTTCACCTGCGCTGTAGCGATCGATCAGAATGTCGTTAAGACGAGACTCCAGACCATTCTCAGTCTCTTGCCAGCGGACGTATTTTGCTGGAGAACATGCACCAACGGTGTTTGGTGATTCACCTGTCATGTATGACGATAGGTAGCAACGACCTTCTGACATAATACACAGGCTACCAAAAGCAAAGACTTCTAGCTCGACATCACTGGTGATATTGCGAGAAAGCTGTTTTACCTGATGGATAGACAGTACGCGAGGCAGTACTACGCGTTTTACGTTGAAGTTTTGTTTGTAGAAATCAACGGCTGCAACGTTGGTTGCTGAAGCTTGCACAGAAAGGTGCAGCTCGAGCTCTGGGTATTTGCGAGCAGCGTACTCAAGTACCGCAATGTCAGCCACGATCAGTGCATCGACACCCAGTGCTGCTGCATTGTCGACAGCGTTTGTCCAACGTTCGAAACCATTTGGATGGGCAAAGGTGTTGAGTGCAACGTGGATCTTTTTGTTGCGGTCATGAACGTATTGCACCGCTTTTTCTAGCTTCTTGCCGTTGAAGTTCAGACCAGCAAAGTGACGAGCGTTGGTATCGTCTTTAAAGCCGATGTATACGGCATCTGCACCGCAATCAATCGCAGTTTTTAACGCAGGCAGGTTACCCGCAGGACACAAGAGTTCCATATGCTCACAATCATAGAGAATAAAAAGGTGCCCGCATTTTATGAAGAATTATGAATAGCGAAATTGACCTAAGTTAGGTTTAGCTCAATAAAGTTGAGATTTACCCCTTGAGAGTAAGGGGTAACACTCAGATTTTGTTGCAGTTGAGATCAGTTCTTATGACGGCGGTTTTGCGCAAACAACTCTTCTACTTCGTGTTTAGGTTGAGGACGGTAGAAATGGAAGCCCTGAATCGAGTTACATTGCAGGTTCGATAGCAGTGTTGCTTGCTGGTGGGTTTCTACACCTTCGGCAACAACGGTCAAATCTAATGATTTACCAAGATTGATGATGTTCTCAATCACCGTCACCTGTTTCGGTAGTGTATCGATGTCGTTGATAAACGCACGGTCGATTTTTAATTCATCGATAGGGAAGCGTGCTAAGTAGGAAAGGGAAGAGTAACCAGTACCGAAATCATCGATAGACAGCGCAAAACCAAGCTTCTTGATCGCATTAAGCATTTGCAAAGTGTGTTCGCTATCGCTCATTACCGCACTTTCGGTGAGCTCAAAGGTAATGCAGCTTGGGTCAAGTTCAGTAGTGCGCAGTAACTTCTCCATATAGTCGATCAGTTGTGGGTTACCGAACTGCTCTGGAGAAAGGTTGATCGCCACGCGTCCCGGTAGAATGCCTTGCAGTTTCCAACGTTTTACTGTGTTAAACACATCGCGCATGACCACGCGACCAAGGTGTTCAATTAAGCCTGCACGCTCGGCGACAGGGATAAATGCGCCCGGGCTGATGTAGCCTTCGACTGGGTGCTTCCAACGTACAAGCGCTTCGGCGCCGTTAATGCTGAAGTCACGCGCGTTAACCTTCGGCTGGTACCAGACTTCCAACCCGTTTTGCTGCAAGGCTTTCTGCAGTTCAATTTCTAGCCATAAACGCATGCGCGCTTCTTTGTTCATCTGATCGTTGAATTTAATCAGACGGTTCCGACCGCGATCTTTCGCTTCATACATTGCTGTGTCAGCATTTTGCAGCAGAATGCGTGCATCTTGCCCATCTTCTGGGTAACGCACACTACCGATAGAGCATGCAAGGCGTTTACTGAAGTGATGGAGATCGAAAGGTTGGTTAATCAGAGAAATAATGCGCTCAGAGAGAATCTCCGCCATGCGAGTGTTTTCTGGCTCAGGCAGAATGATGCCAAACTCATCGCCGCCCAAGTGCCCAATGATGGCTTGATTAGGTAAAGATCGTTTTAAGCGGGCGGAGACTTCTTGAATCACTTTGTCACCGATGTGGTGACCAAGTGAGTCGTTAATGTTCTTAAAGTTATCGATGTCGAGGTAGAAAACCAGCAACGGTGTCTGGCTCTTTATAAGTTGCTCTAATCGTTTCGTAAAGCCAAAGCGGTTATACAGCTTGGTCAGTGAATCGATGTGTGCATCTTCATTGGAATTAGAAGAGAGCAGCTTGGGCGCGTCATCGGCATCTTGGATCAAAATGATTTGAGATTCACTCCCAAGAATTGCCGTGGTATCAGCATGCAACTGAACTTTCCGTTCGAAGCCACAGCGGGCGCTGGTCAGACACACAAAAGGTTTTTCAGAAAGTAATGTGCTGATGCGATGGGTGAAGACTTTTTTGCTGTTTTCATCGATAAACAAGCGAGTCAGCTCTTCACCAAGTAGCTCATGAGGCGAGTTCAACCCGAGTAAACGTGCGGAGGCTGGGTTGGCAGAGATGATGATGTCATCTTCTACCAATAACAACCCGTCAGGCAGTAATTGGGTTAATTTGGCGAACTTACTTTCTGACTCTTCTAAAGAACGAACCAGAATTTGTTTCTCAGACGTATCGATGGCGTGGAAGACCACGAAGCGGATTTCATTTTCTTCATGAACTGGAGAAAGGCTAAAGTGAAGGCTGGTTTCAAGGTCCGTTTCGTCAAGCGTGATTTCCGCTTCAACATGATCGCCTTTGAACGCGCGTTGGTAGTAGGGCGCGAGCTTCTTATAGAACTGCTCTCCCAGTACTTGGCTGTCGTTCAGACCAACGATGTCGTCGTGTCCTAAGCCTGCAATGTCACAATAGCGATCACTTACCATTCGATAATTGTGTTTCTTATCAAGAATGGCAAAAAAGAATGGGCTATTTGAGGTAAGCGTTGCAAACCAATGTTGTAATTGCTGGGAAGGCATTAAGGTGTTACCGATCTCCAATGAGCCTGATTATTCGTCCGTGTAATAAAAACGCTATTTTGATAACTATAACTTTGAACATACCGTTATTAAAGCGTTTATCCACGTCTTCGCGTCAATAATACACGTAAGGTCAAAAAAACGACGCTTGGGTGAGTAAAACTGCCTATTTCTAAAACAAACAGATTTATTGATACATAACAGGTACTGGTATTACTCTATTGCGTAAGATAGACAACCTTATGACAAAGTAACGGATAATTAGCGTGTTAAACAAGATTCGCAGTCAACTAGTAAAGAACGCAGCATCAATTTTGCGATCTCCAGTCCAGTTATTGCCACAAACTGTTCAGAAAAAAGCCTTATTGGAAGGTTTGAAAATGGTGTTCAAAGAAGCCCTAGAAGATGGCGATTTTGAGTTCCTTGAAGACAAGTGGTTAAAAGTTGCGATTAAAGACTTGAACTTAGCATGGTACATCAGCTACCAAGATGAAAAATTAGTGGTAGCAGAGAAACCGGTTCAGGAAGATGTAAGCTTTAGTGGTAACCTTAACGACCTAGTACTTATTGCTGGTCGCAAAGAAGACCCTGATACGCTGTTCTTCCAACGTCGTCTTTCTATCGAGGGCGACACTGAGCTTGGCTTAGAAGTGAAAAACCTGATGGACAGTGTCGACTTAGAGCAGTTACCAAAAGCGATGCAAGTAGCACTGAACCAATTGGCTGACTTTGTTCAGAAAGGGGTTCAAGCACCTGCACAAGAAACCGGAGTAGCGAATGCTTATTCGAACTGAAGCCCCTGCGGACATTCTCACCATTGACCGCTTATTAAAACACGCTTTCCCAACGGATGCGGAAGCCAACCTAGTGATGCGTTTACGTGAAAACGGTAAGCTCACTCTGTCTTTGGTGGCATGTACCGATGAAGGTGAAGTGGTTGGTCACGCGTTGTTTAGCCCTGTGACGTTGAATGGTGAAGATTTGTCATGGCAAGGTCTTGCGCCTTTGGCTGTACATGAAGATTACCGCCGCCAAGGCATTGCCGCTGAGTTAATCAAAGAAGGCTTTGATTCACTGCGTGATTTTGGTTACCCAGTGTGTGTGGTATTGGGTGAGCCGGATTACTATGCGCGCCAAGGCTTTACAGCCAGCGAAGAGATGGGCTTCGACTGTGCGTGGGAAGTACCGCAAGGTGCGTTCCGTGTAGCAGAATTGGTCGAAGGTCAGTGTGACGGACGCTCTGGTCGTATCGATTATTCGCCAGAGTTTTCTGAGCTATAATCGCCAATATTGAATGACAAAGCCCGCTGAAAAAAGCGGGCTTTGTTTTTGAGCCGATTTTTTGACTGGCAAAAGAGGAAAGGTGGATTAATCCTGTTCTTGGACGCGTTTTTTACCCCAAACTTCGATTTTTGCCTTTTTACTCATGCCAGCAGCATTCAATGTCATGTTACCCCAGCTTTTGTATTCCATCTCTAAACGTTTGAATTTCGCATCTTCAGAACCCGGCAGTGTCCAAGCGCGTGTCGACATGCCTTTGGTCAGAGTGCCAACCATGGTTTTGAGTTTTTTCTCGCTGCCATCGGTCATGGTCACTTTCATGTTCTTAATACTCATGGTGCCTTGAGTGCACTTAATTTTGATCTTGCTGAATTTACGGTTTTGAAACAGACCGTTTGGCTCTACTGTGTCGGTTTCTGTTTGGAAGTTCACGGTTTTCTCTGCGATCAGCTCCCAACCATCGTTGCTATCCTTAGCGAATGCGGTAAAGCTGGTGGTGGCGATAAGTAACGTAATAGCGATTGATTGGAAAAGCTTCATAACACCTCTGACTTTAAATGCGAAATTTTGATAGGATTGCCTCGTTCAAATAGGTGACAAAAGATGTCAATTAACGAGAAACAATATTTACATGAAATGGGGATCAGCACTTGGGAGCTGAGTCACCCAGACAGGCTGGAAGGCTATCAATCGCCATTATTGGATTTGCAAAGTTCTTGTAAACTCCTATTGGTATCGCCAATGTGTCCAGAAAACGAGACAGCTTTGATGTTTGAGCGTGTTTTAAAAAGCATTAAGCTCACGCTTGACGACGCACTGCACCTAGAGCCTGAACGCTTATCCATGCTGGGTGAGCATCAACTAGAGTGGGTGTGGTTCGCAGGCTGTGAGGCAGATGCCAGCATCAATGCCAAGCAACTGACTTCACCGCTATTACAAGATATTGATGGCAACAACGAACAACGCCGTGCATTGTGGCAACAAATCTGTTCGTACTCTTAACGGAGCTAACGCGTGACAATTGAAATTACGCCGATGGGTGCGGAGCACCTTGACCAAGTTTGGCAAATCGAACAGCAAGCGCATTCTCACCCTTGGGCAGAATCTTTGGTTCGTGATTTATCCAGTCGCGGTGCTTGTCATCATGTGATGCTGGAAGGTACTCAGGTGGTGGGTTACTTCTATGGGCAGAATATTGTTGGGGAAGTGACGTTATTGAATATTGCCGTAGCGCCATCTCATCAAGGCAAAGGGCTTGGGCAAAAATTACTAGATGCGTTTATCGAATACTGCGAGCAAGCCAAAGCAGAAAGCGCTTGGTTGGAGGTACGTGAAAGCAACCACCCGGCAATCCATATTTATGAGCAAGCGGGTTTTAATGAAGTGGATCGTCGTTATAACTATTACCCAGCTAAAACGGGTAATGGGAAAGAAGATGCCATCATCATGAGCTACCTGTTTTTTAATGAGTAAGGTCTGTGGATAGCAAATAAATTGCACACACCTTAAGTTCATCGTCACATTAATAAGCCTCGGAATTCCCGAGGCTTTTTACTTTCTGGCATTTTACTTCATCCTTTTGACCGATTTGCCAAGCTTATTTTTGTTCGCTTTATTACCATGTAGGTTATAAGTTTATAAATTATATGAAACAAGATCTTGTCGGGAGGAAGAATTTACGATGCCGTATCCGCAAAAATTCGATACTCCTGTTGCTCAGTTGTTTGATGAGCAGAGTAGGGGAACTGTTCTAACAGTCTTAATGTTGGTGACCTTGGCGACATTTGTGCCACTTGGTATTAAAAATCTCCTGATTGGGGAGACATTCCTTGGGTGTGTTTTACTGGCTTTCCAACTGAGTTTCATTATTGAGTTTGCTGCATTGTTTATCCTTGGTGAAAGTAAAATTGGATATCGTATTCCACTGTTTTTGCTTTGGTTATCAGTGGTTTTAAGTGTGCATATCTTTGGCATCATCGCGACGTATTGGGTATTTCCGGTCATTGTGGCTTTGGTATTTATCATCCCGAGTAAAGATGCGTTGGTTACCAATGGGTGGATCATAGCTGGCTGTACATTCTCTGCTTGGTATCAACTTGAATGGAGCATCACTTTACGTTTTGTTGTTGCGGTAATTTGCTGCGCCATAGTTGCGCATGTGGCAGTGCATAAAATTGTTGAGTTGCAGGATAGGTTGAAGTTTCTTTCTACTAGAGACTCGATGACAGGTGCTCTTAATCGAGGGCAGTTAGAAGCTTTTCTTCTACGAGCCTTAGATGAAAAAAGAAGCGGTACCACCTCTTCAATAGCAGTCATTGATATTGACCATTTTAAACAGGTAAATGATTTGTACGGTCATGATGTTGGGGATGAGGTGATCAGTCAGATCGTTACAACGCTCAATGACTATTCAAGAGAGTACGATTTGCTGTTTCGATTGGGGGGAGATGAGTTCTTGATCTTGTTTGAAGGACTTTCCGATCAAACCGCGCAATTTATGATGAGTAGCATCAGCGATAAGGTGCGCGCCAAACATTATCCTCGTCATGCAAAAGTGTCTTTGAGTGTGGGCATTTCTGAGTGCTTGCTTGATGATGACACACCAGATCTTTGGCTAAAGCGTGCTGACATTGCTTTGTACGATGCAAAGCAAAATGGGCGGGACCAAATTGTAGTGGCTTCTACCATTGCTGCTGAAGTCGAATTGCTCGACTGGCAGGACGAAGCTCAACAACGTAGTTATCTATAAACTCGCGAGGACAAACTCACGAGGAAAGTTGCCCCTAAAGCAATAATAAGCGAGAATACCGCGCAATATTGAATCGAATAAAGCTTGTTTGAATTTCGAGCAAGTCATCAGACATCAAAGAAGACCAGTTTCATGTCAAATACACCTTTTCTAGGCGAAGTTTCTAAGCGTAGAACGTTCGCTATTATTTCTCACCCGGATGCGGGTAAAACCACCATTACTGAAAAAGTACTGTTATTCGGAAACGCGATCCAAAAAGCAGGTACGGTTAAAGGTCGTGGTAACGCACAGCACGCAAAATCAGACTGGATGGAAATGGAAAAGGAACGTGGTATCTCGGTTACTACTTCTGTAATGCAGTTCCCTTACAACGATTGTCTGGTAAACCTACTTGATACTCCTGGACACGAAGACTTCTCGGAAGATACTTACCGTACTCTAACGGCAGTTGACTCATGTCTGATGGTTATCGATGCAGCGAAAGGTGTTGAGGACCGTACTCGTAAACTAATGGAAGTTACACGTCTACGTGATACGCCAATCGTAACCTTCATGAACAAACTTGACCGTGACGTTCGTGATCCAATGGAAGTATTGGATGAAGTAGAAAACGAATTGGGCATGATGTGTGCGCCAATCACATGGCCAATCGGCTGTGGTAAAGAGTTTAAAGGTGTTTACCACATTCACCGTGACGAAACGATTCTGTACGAATCAGGTCATGGTCATGAGATCCAAGAAGTTCGCATCATCAAAGGTCTAGACAATCCAGAGCTAGACGAAAAAGTAGGTGAAAGCCTAGCAGAAAGCGTTCGTGAAGAGCTTGAACTTGTCATGGGCGCATGCCCTGAGTTTGACTTAGAGCTATTCCTAACGGGTGAACTAACGCCAGTTTACTTTGGTACGGCACTGGGTAACTTTGGTGTTGACCACATGCTAGACGGTCTGACGGAGTGGGCTCCTGCACCGAAAACGCGTCAAGCAGTTGAGCGTGATGTTGAAGCAACAGAAGACAAGTTCTCTGGTTTCGTATTTAAGATCCAAGCAAACATGGATCCAAAACACCGTGACCGTATTGCCTTCATGCGTATCGTATCGGGCACTTACACGCAAGGCATGAAGATGAACCACGTTCGTCTTGGCAAGCAAGTGAGTATTTCAGATGCGGTAACCTTTATGGCGGGTGACCGTTCTCGTGCAGAGCACGCTTACGCGGGTGACATCATTGGTCTACACAACCACGGCACTATCCAAATTGGTGACACTTTCACTCAAGGTGAAGCGCTGAAGTTCTCTGGTATTCCAAACTTTGCTCCGGAATTGTTCCGTCGTATTCGTCTAAAAGATCCATTGAAGCAGAAGCAGCTACTAAAAGGTCTGGTTCAGCTGTCTGAAGAAGGTGCGGTACAGGTATTCCGTCCATTGCAAAACAACGACCTTATCGTAGGTGCGGTTGGTGTACTTCAGTTTGACGTGGTTGTAGCTCGTTTGAAGTCAGAATACAACGTTGAAGCGATCTATGAAGGCGTTAACGTGGCAACTGCTCGTTGGGTTGAGTGTGGCGATGCGAAGAAACTGGATGAGTTCCAGCGTAAGAACCAAACGAACCTAGCATTGGACGGTGGCGATAACCTAACTTACATTGCACCGACCATGGTTAACCTAAACCTAGCGCAAGAGCGTTTCCCTGATATCGATTTCCGTGCGACACGTGAGCACTAATCGAATCTAACTCGCTTTACATCGCGTACTAGATTATAAGCCGCCGTTAGCTATACACTTAGTTAACGGCGGTTTTTTTATTTGGTTTGGAAAGAACTCTATGAGCTAAAAAAGGGTGTGCAATGAACTGGTTTAAAAAAGGACTTAAACGCTACGATGATTGGTGCAAAGAGATGGGACTAACACCCGATCAAAAGCGCAGTTGCGTGCCGTACAAACAAGACCCAGCTAATGAGCCATCTTCAACAAAGAAAGAAGAGCAAGAGAAGCCAAGTAATGAAACTATTTGATACTCATTGCCACTTTGACTTCGATGTCTTCCAAGATGACTTTGCATATCAAGTTGAGCTTGCGCGTGAGCAAGGAGTAGAGCGCATCCTTATTCCGTCTGTCGGGCCAAGTAATTGG
This sequence comes from Vibrio sp. MMH1-50, assembly GCF_022347645.1. Taxonomy (NCBI): domain Bacteria; kingdom Pseudomonadati; phylum Pseudomonadota; class Gammaproteobacteria; order Vibrionales; family Vibrionaceae; genus Vibrio; species Vibrio sp. MMH1-50. Next base: position 136,688 of record NZ_JAKRGG010000003.1, on the reverse strand, counting down.
ACTCGCATTCAAGACCTCGCCAATCAATATTCTCATCTCTATTATGCACTGGGTTTTCATCCCTATTTTCTCCAACAAGAGTTTGAGCAATTTGCTCCAGAGTTGGAATCACTGCTTTCTTCTTCCAACCGGCAATGCGTTGCAATAGGAGAGTGCGGTTTGGACTTCGCTATCGAAGTGCCAGTTGAGCGACAAGAGCGCGCGCTTGAGTTGCAATTTGAGTTAGCAAAGCGGTTTGATTTACCGGTGATCCTGCACAGCCGCAAAGCGCACAATCGACTTATTCAGATGGTTAAAGCGGCACATTTACCAAAAGGTGGGGTGTTGCATGCGTTCTCAGGCAGCTACCAACAGGCGATGGAATGGGTTCGATTAGGCTTTTCGATTGGCGTCGGAGGCACCATTACGTATCCGAGAGCTAACAAAACTCGCGACGCAATTCAAAGATTACCCCTTGAACATCTCGTCTTAGAAACGGATGCCCCAGATATGCCTATACTTGGCTATCAGGGTGAGCCGAATCATCCCTCACAACTTATTCATGTTCTCAATGAATTGACTTCTTTACATAGCAAAAGCAAGCAATCGATTGCTTCTCAGCTGTGGGAAAATAGCAATTCTGCTTTCTTTATATGTGAATAAAATCTAAAGAAGCTGTTTAAAAGCGAAAACGTTTTCCTGCTTATTGTGAGTTGACTCACAAACGAGAGTGAATCAATGATGAATCTTATAAGAAAGTGTGAGGGTGGCATTACTTTAATTGATTCTGCATGAGTATAATTGCCCCCGCTTTATAGCTCCATTTTGTAACACGCCAACAAATAACTTATAAGGAAGTCATAAACTATGAGCCTGTTTATGAGCCTAGTCGGTATGGTAGTGCTTCTTGCTATCGCATTTGCATTTTCCAATAACCGTAAAGCTATCAATCTAAGAACTGTGGGTGGCGCATTTGCTATCCAATTCATCCTAGGTGCATTCGTTCTTTACGTACCTTGGGGCCGTGATCTACTAAACGGTTTCTCTACTGGTGTTTCTAACGTTATCAACTACGGTAACAACGGTTCATCATTCCTATTCGGTGGTCTTGTTTCTGACAAGATGTTCGAAGTATTCGGCGGCGGCGGCTTCATCTTCGCATTCCGCGTTCTTCCTACACTGATCTTCTTCTCAGCACTGATTTCAGTTCTTTACTACATTGGCGTAATGCAGTGGGTTATCAAGATTCTTGGTGGTGCACTACAAAAAGCGCTTGGCACTTCTCGTGCGGAATCAATGTCTGCAGCAGCTAACATTTTCGTAGGTCAAACTGAAGCACCTCTTGTTGTTCGTCCTTTCGTTCCAAAAATGACTCAATCTGAGCTATTTGCGGTAATGTGTGGTGGTCTAGCATCTGTAGCTGGTGGTGTACTAGCAGGTTACGCTTCAATGGGTGTACCTCTAGAGTACCTAGTAGCAGCATCATTCATGGCAGCACCAGGTGGTCTACTATTCGCTAAGATTCTTCACCCAGAGACTGATCAGCCTCACGAAGACATCGAAGAAGCAATGGACGGTGGCGACGACAAACCAGCTAACGTAATCGACGCAGCAGCGGGCGGTGCGGCTTCTGGTCTACAACTAGCACTAAACGTTGGTGCAATGCTAATCGCGTTCGTAGGTCTGATTGCGCTTGTTAACGGTATGCTAGGTGGCATCGGCGGTTGGTTCGGTATGCCTGAACTGACTCTAGAACTAATCCTAGGTTACGCGTTTTCTCCACTAGCATTCCTAATCGGTGTTCCTTGGGACGAAGCAGTTGTTGCTGGTTCATTCATCGGTCAGAAACTAGTTATTAACGAATTCGTTGCTTACTTGAACTTCACACCTTACCTAGGTGACAGCGCTCAAGTAGTTGCGGCAACTGGTGAAGTAATGTCTGAGAAGACTACAGCTATCATCTCATTCGCACTATGTGGCTTCGCGAACCTTTCTTCTATCGCGATTCTACTTGGTGGTCTAGGTAGCCTTGCACCAAACCGTCGTTCAGATATCGCTCGCATGGGTATTAAAGCAGTTCTTGCTGGTACGTTGTCTAACCTAATGGCAGCGACTATCGCAGGCTTCTGCCTTAGCCTTGCAGCATTTTAATTAGAATCGGTTCTTAATATATAGACGCCGTTTTAAACCATGCCCTGTAGCAAGAGATTGCTGCGGGGCATTTTTCGTTTTTTGGACCTGAAAACTTAACCGCACGTAGGTCTACGTGAGTGGCTTACGCAGTCGGTGGAATAGGGGCTGGAAAATTTTGAGATACAAACCGTTTGCGCTCTATTTGGTGCTACAGTTTTGCGGTGAATATCTATAATGTAGTAATCACGAGATCGTGGTTATGATAACCACTTAATCATAGAGTGAATATTACATACTCGATGGGCAAATGAATTGCCCTCAATATCAAATCAAACAAGCGTTTTATTGTTTGATGTGATATTAAAGACACCGCAATCATAGATTGTTGTGCCATAGGCCAAACTGGTACTGTGCGGTGACAAGGATAGCAATTGGCATATGACTTTTTCGCAGTATATGCCGAGTCTTCAGGGAACCAAGTCCGTTCATAAATAGACTGTTTAGCCAATTTCTCACACTGTCTCGACTTGTTGATTATAGTTAGAGAAGTGATGTGAGGCTGAGTAGTGAATTTTTTGAATATTGATCGGAGATAGAAATGAGCGATTTAAAAGCAGCAGCGCTACGTGCACTGAAACTTATGGACCTTACTACGCTAAATGATGATGACACTGATGCAAAAGTGATCTCACTATGTCATGACGCGAAATCTGCAGTAGGCAACACAGCTGCAATTTGTATTTACCCTCGCTTTATTCCTATTGCTAAGAAGACACTTCGTGAGCAAGGCTCGCCAGAAGTTCGTATCGCAACAGTAACGAACTTCCCACACGGTAACGACGATATTGAAATCGCTGTTGCTGAAACAAAAGCGGCTGTCGCTTACGGTGCAGACGAAGTTGACGTAGTTTTCCCATACCGCGCTCTAATGGCGGGTGATGAGAAAGTGGGCTTCGAGCTAGTTAAGCAATGTAAAGAAGCTTGTGGTGACATCCTTCTTAAAGTGATCATCGAAACTGGTGAACTTAAAGAAGAAGCGCTAATCAAGAAAGCATCTCAAATCTGTATTGAAGCAGGTGCTGACTTCATTAAAACTTCAACTGGTAAAGTGCCAGTAAACGCAACGCCTGAATACGCTCGCATGATGCTTGAAGTTATTCGTGACATGGGTGTTGCAGAAACTGTTGGTTTCAAACCAGCAGGTGGTGTGCGTACTGCTGAAGATGCAGCGGCATACCTAGCAATGGCTGACGAAATCCTAGGTGATAACTGGGTTGATGCTCGTCATTACCGTTTCGGTGCGTCTAGCCTGCTTACAAACCTACTAAATACATTAGAAGTATCGGACGAAGTCGCTGATCCAACAGCGTACTAATTCCAACAATACGTCTGAACGGTAGCACCAACTTTGGTGCTACCAAACCTCTTCTATCCTACTTATACCATGGCTCAAAATGAGCTTGGGAGGCACTAATGTATTTACCACAAGAAATTATCCGTAAAAAACGTGACGGCGAAGTTCTAACAGCCGACGAAATCAACTTCTTCATTCAAGGCGTAGCGAACAACAGTGTATCTGAAGGTCAGATCGCTGCATTTGCTATGACAATCTTCTTCAATGAAATGACGATGCCAGAACGTATCGCACTAACGTGTGCAATGCGTGATTCAGGTATGGTTATCGATTGGAGCCACATGAACTTTGGTGGTCCAATTGTCGATAAGCACTCTACCGGTGGTGTGGGTGACGTAACTTCTCTAATGCTTGGTCCAATGGTGGCTGCATGTGGTGGTTTCGTACCAATGATCTCTGGTCGTGGTCTTGGCCATACTGGCGGTACGTTGGATAAGCTTGAGTCTATCCCTGGCTACAACATCACGCCAACAAACGATGTATTCGGCCAAGTGACCAAAGATGCTGGTGTGGCTATCATCGGTCAAACGGGTGATCTTGCTCCTGCGGATAAGCGTGTTTACGCGACTCGCGATATCACGGCTACTGTAGACAACATTTCACTAATCACGGCGTCGATTTTATCGAAGAAGCTTGCTGCTGGTCTTGAATCTCTAGTGATGGACGTAAAAGTTGGCTCTGGTGCATTCATGCCAACTTATGAAGCGTCTGAAGAGCTAGCAAAATCAATCGTTGCGGTAGCAAACGGTGCAGGCACTAAGACAACCGCTATCCTAACGGACATGAACCAAGTCTTGGCGTCTTCTGCGGGTAACGCAGTGGAAGTACGTGAAGCGGTTCGCTTCCTAACAGGTGAATACCGTAACCCACGTCTACTTGAAGTAACAATGGCGTCATGTGCAGAAATGCTGGTACTTGGCAAACTTGCTGAGAACACAGAAGACGCACGTGCAAAACTGATGGAAGCGCTAGACAACGGCAAAGCTGCTGAGTGCTTCGGTAAGATGGTTGCTGGTCTAGGTGGTCCTGCGGACTTCGTAGAAAACTACGATAACTACCTAGAAAAAGCAGAAATTATTAAACCTGTATACGCAACAGAAACTGGCGTTGTATCTGCGATGGACACTCGTGCTATCGGCATGGCTGTTGTTTCAATGGGCGGCGGTCGTCGCGTTGCGACAGATGAAATCGACTACGCAGTTGGTTTCGATAACTTCATCCGTCTAGGTGAAGTAGCAGATAGCGATAAACCTCTTGCGGTTATTCATGCTCGTACTGAAGAGCAATGGGAAGAAGCCGCTAAAGCACTTCGCAGTGCAATCACTGTAGGTGGTGAGTACACACCAACTCCAGAGGTTTACCGTCAAATCCGTGCAGAAGATCTTTAATCGAATAAGTAATTACACAAGGCCTACTCAACCATAATAAGAAGCCGAGTGGGCCTAAGGAACGAGCAATGAAAAGAGCATTTATTTTAGTACTAGACTCATTCGGCATCGGCGCAGCTGCAGATGCAGAACAATTTGGTGATGTAGGTTCAGACACATTAGGTCATATTGCAGACCAGTGTGAGCAAGGCTTAGCAGATAACGATCAACGTAAAGGCGCACTTCGTCTTCCAAACCTATCTAAGTTAGGTTTGGCAATGGCACACAAAGAGTCAACAGGTCGCTTCGCACCTGGCCTAGACGCAGATGCAGAAATCATTGGTGCGTACGGTCACGCAGCAGAGCTTTCTTCAGGTAAAGATACTCCATCTGGTCACTGGGAAATCGCTGGTGTGCCTGTTCTGTTTGATTGGGGTTACTTCACTGACAAAGCAAACAGCTTCCCGAAAGAACTGACTGACCGCATTCTTGAGCGTGCGGGTTTAGACGGTTTCCTAGGTAACTGCCACGCATCTGGTACTCAAGTATTGGATGACCTTGGTGAAGAGCACATGAAGACTGGCAAACCAATCTTCTACACGTCTGCTGACTCTGTATTCCAAATCGCATGTCACGAAGAGACTTTCGGTCTAGACCGTCTACTAGAGCTTTGCCAAATCGCACGTGAAGAGCTAGAAGATTACAACATCGGTCGTGTTATTGCGCGTCCTTTCATTGGTCCTGGTAAAGGTCAATTTGAACGTACAGGTAACCGTCGTGACCTTTCTGTTGAGCCACCATCAGCAACTGTTCTTCAGAAGCTAGTTGATGAGAAGCAAGGTGATGTGGTTTCTATCGGTAAGATCGCTGATATTTACGCGAACTGCGGCATCACTAAGAAAGTGAAAGCGACAGGTATCCCTGCATTGTTCGAAGCAACACTAGAGCAAATCAAAGAAGCGGGTGACAACACTATCGTATTCACTAACTTTGTAGACTTCGACTCAGCGTACGGTCACCGTCGTGACGTAGCGGGTTATGCTGCGGCACTTGAGTATTTCGATGGTCGTATCAACGAAGTGCTAGAGCTAATGGAAGAAGACGATGTTCTTATCCTAACGGCAGACCACGGTTGTGATCCAACATGGCCTGGTACTGACCATACTCGTGAGCACATCCCAGTGATTGTTTATGGTAAGAAAGTACCAGCGGGCTCACTAGGTCGTCGTGATAGCTTTGCAGATATCGGTCAAACATTGGCAAGTTACTTCGGTACATCACCAATGGACTACGGTAAGAACTTCCTATAATTATGTAGGTTTTGAAAACTAGGAGCTTGATTGCTCCTAGTTTTATGTTGGCAGCATGAAAATGTTGCTTGTCGGAAATGAGAATATTCTAGCCAAAACCGCCAGTAGCAGTGCGGATCGCTAGAGACAGGTTAAGGAAAAGAAACATGGCAACTCCACATATCAACGCAGAAATGGGTGCATTCGCAGACGTCGTTCTAATGCCGGGTGACCCGCTACGTGCTAAATACATTGCAGATACTTTCCTTGAAGATGTAGTTCAAGTATGTGACGTTCGTAATATGTTCGGTTACACCGGCACTTACAAAGGTCGTAAGATCTCAGTAATGGGTCACGGTATGGGTATTCCATCATGTTCAATCTACGTGACTGAGCTAATCAAAGACTTCGGTGTGAAGAAAGTGATTCGTGTAGGTAGCTGTGGCGCAGTGAACGAAGATATCAAAGTACGTGATGTTGTTATTGGCATGGGCGCTTGTACTGATTCTAAAGTTAACCGCATCCGCTTTAAAGGTCATGACTTTGCCGCTATTGCTGACTACAAAATGGTTCGCGCAGCAGAAGAAGCAGCGAAAGCTCGTGGTGTAGACGTAAAAGTAGGTAACCTGTTCTCAGCAGAACTGTTCTACACGCCAGATCCAGAAATGTTCGACGTAATGGACAAGTACGGTATCGTAGGTGTTGAAATGGAAGCGGCTGGTATCTACGGCGTTGCTGCTGAGTACGGCGCGAAAGCTCTGACTATCTGTACTGTTTCTGACCACATCAAAACTGGCGAGCAAACCACATCTGACGAACGTCAAACTACGTTCAACGACATGATGCTAATCGCACTTGATTCAGTATTGCTAGGTGATGAAGAGTAAGGGCGAACAGCCTTCTATTCTTTTGCTTATCAGCATAAAAAACAGCCCGCATCATGCGGGCTGTTTTATTTTGATAAATTGGTTTTTGAATTACTTGGTTAGCAATAGGTTTTCACCTTTTTTACGGCGGATCGGCTGTCTGCGTAAAATCATGATGAACAGCATGCCACATGCAAAGCTCATCAGTACCATCATGTACATGTAACGATCACTTTTACGGTAGTGATGATCAGAGATTGCCGTTACACGGCCGGTTTCAAAGGTCACTCGTACAAAGCCAATCACTGCGCCATCTGCCAGTACCGGTTCAACGAGCTGCTGACGTCCAATCGACGCTGTCGCAAGTGGCGTATCTAATCCAAGTACCTCTCGTACAGACAGCGCTTCTTTGCTGGATGCAAGACGCACACCTTGCGCGTCATAGATGGTCGCATCGAATACCAGACGGTCTTGTGCTAACTGATTCGTCAGTTTAAGCAGACGTTCTTGGTCTTTATTTATGATCATTTCACTGGCAGATAACGACGCCTGTGAAATCAAAACTTTGGTCAGGGTTTCAAGCTGCTGCGCTTGTATCTTCTCATTGCCCTTACTGATCACGACACTGTTTTTGATGGTGACAAATAGCATCACACACAGCAGTATCAGCGCCAGAATTCGTAGGGCATTCCTTACTGAGAATAAGGATTCACTCATGCTCTTTACTCGTCCATTCAAAACAAAACAAAGACTTGCCTTTTTAGCTTGTTGAGGTAACGTTTTAACAAAGTCACAAGGGATTATATACATGGACGCGTCAAAAAGCTTGCCTATCAGAAGGCATACGACTCTTTTAAAACGACTACCCGAAACTCGCTTTGCTACTCAGCTCGATAAAGCCAAGGCTAACTGGATTGTATTTGGTGAGCACCTTGAGCCTCGCAATTTTGAAGACATCGATTTTTTTACCGGCTTCTACAACCCAATTTTAGATACTTGGAAGGTAGGTCAGTATGAAGTGGCATTGATGGCGGGCAACCTTACGCCAGAGCATGAAACCATTCTGAAAAGCTTAAATCTGGATTACGCTTCTTTAAACGAAGTACCGGATCTTTCTGCGCCGGGTTTGGTTGTGTTTGATATGGATTCAACTGCGATTCAAATCGAGTGTATCGACGAGATTGCTAAACTTGCCGGTGTAGGCGAAGAAGTCGCCGAAGTCACCGAACGAGCCATGCAAGGTGAGCTGGACTTTGAACAAAGTTTACGTCAGCGCGTTGGTAAGCTGAAAGGGGCTGATGAAGCCATTCTTGAGCAGGTACGAAGCCAACTGCCATTCATGCCAGACTTCGAAGCGTTGATTACAACCTTCAATGCATTGGGGTGGAAGACTGCGATTGCCTCTGGTGGATTCACTTACTTCTCCGACTTTATTAAAGACAAAGTGGGATTGGATTTTGCGCAATCCAACCAACTAGAAATTGTTGATGGCAAATTGACGGGTGAAGTGCTTGGCGATGTTGTATCTGCCCAAACCAAAGCTGACATTTTGGTAGAGCTTGCAGAAGAGTACGAGATTGAGCAACACAATACCGTCGCAGTCGGTGACGGTGCAAATGATCTGGTGATGATGTCTGCTGCAGGGCTGGGTGTGGCTTATCACGCTAAACCTAAAGTTGAAGAGCAAGCGCAAACTGCCGTTCGATTCGCAGGTCTAGGTGGTGTGCTGTGTATTCTTTCTGGCGCTTTAGTTAAGCAGCAGAAAATCAGTTGGAAAGCGAAACCATAATCTGGGTTTTCACGACGAAACACGATAGAAAAACACCGCCAGTTTGGCGGTGTTTTGTTATTCAGTCAGTTCTAATCGCACGATCACTTCTTCAGTAATGTCTTCAAATTCGCTGTAGCCAACTAGTGCGGTCAGCTCTTTTTCTAGTTTACTGGCTTGATGAACCCCAAATTGGGTTAAATCACTCAAATCTTGGCGCAGCAAAGAAGTCATCGGATCAAAGATTGGCGCGGTAGAAATACGGGTTGCGTAAAACTCACCCATCATGCGGGCTTTCTTTATGAACTGAATACGTTCTTTGACACTGGTAAAATCTTGTTGCAGCTTCGACTCTAGCCCAGTGATTTTGCTACCAACTTTCGCCACGCTGATGTAAACATCTTGATGTCTCGCCTGAGCGCCATCAATACGTTTAATTGGTTCGGCGATCAGAGTGCTAGATCGTCCCTTAAATAATGGTTCGAGAGAGAACTGCTGATTGTGACCAAGGCGTGCATATAACTCGATGTGCTTCGCTAATGGGAAGTTGACACCAATAACGGGAGTTTTCACCGAAGAGGCTGCGCTTTTACTAATAAAGATTGGCGTACTCAAAATACGTGAGAGTAGGACACTGTGCAGCCTTTCCAACAATGCGTTACTTGGCAGCATCTCTTTTTGTGGGATGAGTTTGTCTTGGTTGTGCTCGATAATGCTATTGAAGAAAGCAATAACACGCATGGTTTTGCTGTCTTCATCTATGACCAGTTGCACGCTACGACCATCGGGACTCACCCGAATAATCCGATAAGGGACTTCTGAAAGAGGCAATTTCTTATCGTATAACTGTAGCTCTCGGAAGTTGATGCGTACTTCTTGCCCTGAACGTAATTCCGTCGGCTCATCCAAGCGTAAGCCCAAGCCTCGCTTAGAGATATCCATGGTAAAGCCTGCAGCTTTCGCACTTCCGGTATTAAGCACTAAAGGGGTTTTGAAGCGATAACGGGGCTCTTTTCGACGAGATTGGGCGTCAAAGTAAATACCTTTTGGATTGCCGATGATCTTACGTGGATGGCGAAAAGCATTAAGTGTATTCGCAGGCACGCGAGGTTTTTCAGTAAGCAAATAATCCTGTCCAGACTTCTCATCGGCAATTTCTTGCAAAATGCCTACGTGGGTCAGTTTTTGCGAACTTTCGGCTAACTCAGAAGAAAACGCAGCAAGGTCTTCTTTTTCTTGTTGAGACAGTTCAAAAATCGAAATGCGGAAAGCACGCCAACTGGCGCGTTTGGCTCCCAGGTGCCAGAACAATTGACGCTGCTCTCTGGTCGCTTCTGGGCGCAGCATTGAATAGAAGTACGTTTTGTTGTCATGCTCATGAGTAAAGGAATAGAGCACGTTGGTAGCCCCTTTGACCCCTGGCGCAATTAACGAAGCCATCCTTTTCGGATTGAACAACGAACCAAATACTTGCTGGTTACGCTCATCATGCCAGTATTGCCACATCTTTTGGTTATTTGGTGTCAGCATTGCGAGCTTGAGTTCGCTGCCTTCAAAAAACAGAGGGAGGTTGCTGGTGTGCTTCAGGGCTATATGTTCGTAACCACGCGTGCGAGCGCGAATGATTTTATCTTGGTTATCATGACGAGCACGTTTTGCAGCGCTGTTGAGAGCTTCATCAATCAAGCGAGCAACGATATTGGTCTCGGTCAAGCGAATGGTTCTTAGATAACGAACAGCATCGTTCTCGTAGCAATCATCCACTGCGAGCACACGATAAGTGATTGGCTTTTCAACGCCGGCAACCTGAGATTTGCTGGCAAACTCGGTAAAGGTAACTTGAATGACTTCGCCCAAGCTGTATTTGAATGCACTTGGGACTTTGAATTTTGCTCCAGAGCTAGAAAGGTCAATACTCAGACCGTGGATCACTTGGCTTTTTGAGCGAATGATTTCTACCTGAGACTGTACTTTTAAGCGCTTTTCTTGGCGCTTTAAGTCGTAACCAAGATGAACCGGTTCGGCAAGGAATGGACTTTTAGGGTCGGTCAGCGATTGTTCTTCATTCTTACCGTTGTTTTTACTCATTACACGAAAGTTGTTACGTGTATTGACCAAGGCTTCCCACATGCCTTCAGTGTAAGCACCGAATTTTTTTAAGTTTTTGTGGTAAGCGTTGAAAGCGACGTCATCCAACCAATGAGGGATGCCATCTAATAAGTATTCACGACATTCACCTTTCACTCGACCTCGCAAATCAATGCTTTTCTTGCAAGGTGCCATGACACGGTTGAGTTCCATCTTTACAAGAATTTTGGCCGATGGCGGTTCCCCCTCGGTCAATTGACCAAGGACGAAGTCAAAGTCATCAGAGCCATAAACTGGGATGAGTCGTTCTGCGAGCGAGAGAATTTCAGATTGCTGCATTATTTCTGTTAAAGTATGTCGTTATTCGAATTATATCGGCTAAGCAAAGCAAAACTTGAGTATATCAAGAGTTCATGTCCAATAAGGTCAGACATGGCAGTGCTTGGTCACATTTGTTGAAAAAACCGAGTGTTGAAAAAATCGAGGCATCATGGCGAAAGCAAAACGAGCGTATGTTTGTAATGATTGTGGCGCAGATTTCCCACGTTGGCAGGGGCAGTGTAATGCGTGTGGTGCATGGAACACGATTACTGAAGTTCGTATTGCTGCATCGCCAACGGTAGCGCGCAATGAACGCTTATCTGGTTATGCAGGCTCAGCGACGGAATCAAAAGTTCAGACGCTTTCCGAGATTGATCTGCAAGAAGTGCCGCGTTTCACCAGTGGGTTTAAAGAACTCGATCGTGTGCTTGGCGGTGGTGTGGTTCCTGGTGCGGCGATTTTGATTGGTGGTAACCCAGGGGCAGGTAAGTCAACGTTACTTCTACAAACCATGTGTTTGTTGTCGGCGCAAATGCCTACGCTGTATGTAACGGGTGAGGAATCACTTCAGCAAGTTGCGATGCGTGCTTCCCGTCTTGGTTTGCCAAAAGAGCATTTAAAGATGCTGTCAGAAACGAATGTCGATAAGATCTGCCAAATTGCAGAGAAAGAGCAACCACGCATTATGGTTATCGACTCGATACAGGTTATGCACGTTTCTGATGTTCAATCCTCACCGGGGAGTGTCGCTCAAGTACGTGAATCGGCAACCGCCTTGACGCGTTACGCAAAGCAAAACAATGTTGCTGTCTTTATTGTTGGTCACGTAACAAAAGATGGTACCCTTGCGGGACCTAAAGTACTTGAGCACATTATTGACTGCTCCGTCTTGCTAGATGGTGGGACTGATAGCCGTTTCCGTACGCTTCGTAGTCACAAAAACCGTTTTGGTGCAGTGAACGAGCTCGGTGTTTTTGCCATGACAGGGCAAGGGTTAAAAGAAGTGAACAACCCATCAGCGATCTTCCTTTCTCGTGGTGAAGAGGAGACGTCGGGTTCCTCCGTGATGGTTGTTTGGGAAGGTACGCGCCCTCTATTAGTAGAGATTCAAGCGCTAGTAGACTATTCACAACTGGCAAACCCACGTCGTGTCGCGGTTGGCTTAGAACAAAACCGTCTCTCTTTATTACTAGCGGTACTGCATAAGCATGGTGGTCTACAAATGGCAGACCAAGATGTATTTGTGAATGTCGTTGGTGGCGTCAAAGTCACAGAGACCAGTGCTGACCTTGCGTTAGTTATGGCGCTTTTATCGAGTTTCCGCGACCGTCCACTACCAAAAGATGTGGTGGTGTTTGGGGAAGTGGGCTTGGCGGGTGAGATTCGACCTGTACCAAGTGGGCAAGAGCGTTTGAATGAAGCGTTTAAGCACGGCTTTAAGAAAGCAATCGTTCCTGCAGCGAATATGCCCAAGGGCGGTATTCCTGGCATGCAAATCCACGGCGTGAAAAAACTATCGGAAGCTATCGAAGCATTTGATGAGTTGTAAACGCTATCTTGTGCCCCAATTCTAGGGGTAACAATAATGTTGAATCTGTCCTCATTATTGTCGAATTAAGCACACATATTGCGAAGTTTGACTATTATTTGAGGACGGAAAATCGACGTTAAAATTTTTTTTCTTCCATCCGCACGCAAGGGTATCAGTATTGACAGAATGTGATATACTCTGCGCGCACTTTATACCTTATTAACAGAGTAAGACAATGACTGATTTATCAAAATACAGAAACATTGGTATTTTTGCTCACGTAGACGCGGGTAAAACTACCTCTACAGAGCGTATCCTAAAGCTAACTGGTAAGATCCATAAGATCGGTGACACTCACGACGGTTCAACTACTACTGACTTCATGGAGCAGGAAGCTGAGCGTGGTATCACAATCCAGTCTGCAGCAACAACTTGTTTCTGGAACGATCACCGTCTAAACATCATCGATACTCCTGGACACGTTGACTTCACTATCGAAGTTTACCGTTCTCTAAAAGTACTTGACGGTGGTATCGGTGTATTCTGTGGTTCTGGTGGTGTTGAGCCTCAGTCAGAAACTAACTGGCGTTACGCTGACGAATCACACGTATCTCGTCTGATCTTCGTTAACAAACTAGACCGTATGGGCGCAGACTTCTACAAAGTTGTTGACCAAGTACAAAACGTTCTAGGTGCTACTCCACTAGTAATGACTCTACCTATCGGTATCGAAGAAGATTTCGTAGGTGTTGTTGACGTACTAAGCCAACAAGCTTACGTATGGGACGAGTCTGGCCAGCCAGAGAACTACGAAGTTCAAGACATCCCTGCTGATCTAGTTGAGAAAGCGGCTGAATACCGTGAAATGCTAATCGAAACTGCTCTAGAGCAAGACGAAGATCTAATGATGGCTTACCTAGAAGAAGGCGAAGAGCCATCTCTAGAAGACATCAAACGTTGTATCCGTAAAGGTACACGTGACCTAGCATTCTTCCCAACTTACTGTGGTTCAGCGTACAAGAACAAAGGTATCCAACTTATTCTTGACGCGGTAGTAGATTACCTACCATCACCAACAGAAGTTGATCCACAGCCTCTAACAGATTCAGAAACTGGTGAGCCAACTGGCGAAGTAGCAAAAGTATCTGCAGACGAGCCACTAAAAGCGCTTGCGTTCAAGATCATGGACGACCGCTTCGGTGCTCTAACGTTTATCCGCGTTTACTCAGGCCGCATGAAGAAGGGTGACACAATCCTTAACTCTGCAACTGGTAAAACTGAGCGTATCGGCCGTATGGTTGAGATGCACGCAGACGAGCGTAACGAAATCGATTCAGCTCAAGCTGGTGACATCATCGCTGTAGTTGGTATGAAGAACGTTCAAACTGGTCACACTCTATGTGATCCTAAGCACGAATGTACTCTAGAACCAATGATCTTCCCAGATCCAGTAATCTCTATCGCAGTTAAGCCTAAAGATAAAGGCGGCAGCGAGAAGATGGGTATCGCGATCGGTAAGATGGTTGCAGAAGACCCATCATTCCAAGTAGAGACTGATGAAGAATCTGGCGAAACTATCCTACGTGGTATGGGTGAACTTCACCTAGATATCAAAGTAGATATCCTAAAACGTACTTACGGCGTTGAGCTAGAAGTAGGTGCTCCTCAAGTTGCTTACCGTGAAACAATCACTCAAGCAATCGAAGACAGCTACACGCACAAGAAGCAGTCTGGTGGTTCTGGTCAGTTCGGTAAGATCGACTACCGTATCAAACCAGGCGAAACTGGTTCAGGCTTCACGTTCAAATCAACAGTTGTTGGTGGTAACGTACCTAAAGAATTCTGGCCTGCAGTAGAGAAAGGCTTCGCTAGCATGATGGAACACGGTGTTCTAGCTGGCTTCCCAACTCTAGACGTAGAAGTTGAACTATTCGACGGTGGCTTCCACGCAGTTGACTCTTCAGCTATCGCTTACGAAATCGCTGCTAAAGGCGCATTCCGTCAGTCTATGCCTAAAGCTGGCGCGCAACTTCTTGAGCCAATCATGAAAGTTGACGTGTTCACTCCAGAAGATCACGTTGGTGACGTAATCGGTGACCTTAACCGTCGTCGTGGTATGATCAAAGACCAACAAGCTGGTACTACTGGCGTACGTATCAAGGGTGATGTACCTCTATCAGAAATGTTCGGTTACATCGGTACTCTACGTACTATGACTTCTGGCCGTGGTCAGTTCTCTATGGAGTTCTCACACTACTCGCCATGTCCAAACAACGTTGCTGAGCAAGTAATTGCTGACGTTAAAGAGCGTAACGCTAAGAAGTAATTCTTAAGTTAACTCTGTAAGACATCAAAGCCCCGCCTAGTGCGGGGCTTTTTACTATCTAACATCTGTTTACTTGTCTATCTGAACGGAGCTGGTGTTGTCCAAAATTTATTGCTTACTTCATTC
Organism: Vibrio sp. MMH1-50; assembly: GCF_022347645.1. Lineage (NCBI taxonomy): Bacteria > Pseudomonadati > Pseudomonadota > Gammaproteobacteria > Vibrionales > Vibrionaceae > Vibrio > Vibrio sp. MMH1-50. The sequence goes on along the minus strand of NZ_JAKRGG010000003.1, from coordinate 121,480 downwards.
TTCTTTTAATTGAATCGTTTCAAAGTCTCGAACGGTACTGCGTTCAAATTCAGCAATCTCTTCTTTTATCCATTGACTAAATAACTGTGTTTTTTGACGCTTTAAATACCCTGTCGGCGCACAAAGGTAATAGGCATACTTAGGCTGAATGCCTATGTCACCGATTCTTACCAGTTTTCCTTCTTGGATGTATCGATAAGCCAAGCTGTGCTTGACCAACGCTACGCCTTGCAACGAAAGAGCACCTTCTAAAACCAAATGCGAGCCACTGTACTTGAGCGTTGGTTTTGCCGCTTTATGACCTAATGTGTTGAGCCACATGTTCCAGTCTAAGTCCGGCCATAAATCTTCGATCAACTCTGCTTTATTTAAATCTTGGACGCTGTAGATACCATGCTCTTTTTGGTAGATGGGATGGCAGGCAGGGTAGAAGACTTCATCCATCAGCCATTGTGATTCGAGATTCGGGTAGTCTCCATGACCATAACGAACACAGAGATCTATCTGGCTATCTTGAAATGAAACCAGTTCATTCGTTGGCTCCATGAGTAGCGAGATATCTGGATGTCGTTGTCGAAATGCAGCAATCCTTGGTACTAACCAATGATGAGCAAAAGAAGGCAGTGTTGAGATGGAGAGATGATTCGGGTTGGGATCTTGGTTAATTAATCGCACACCCTGTTGGAGGTGATTGAAACCTCGTTCGGCTTGGGCAAACAGCAAGTCGCCTTCTGCGGTGAGCAGTATCTTTCGATGTTGGCGCACAAACAAGTCGGTACCCAGAAACTCTTCCAATTGACGTATCTGTTGGCTAATCGCTGCTGGTGTGACAAATAAGTATTTGGCAGCCGCTTTAAAACTGCCTTCCTTTGCCGCGATGTAGAAATAATACAGCCCTTGTAGCGGAGGCATGCGTTCTTTCACATTAGTTTTCCTTAACTCAATGTCAGATTCTATCGTTTGAGAATAACAGGGTAGTCACTGATTATTAAGTGGTCAATGTGAATGAATCAAGGAGGGTATATGAACAATGCAACGCAAACCTGTGGTCACTTAGCATCGAAGCCACGCAAGGGTTTAGTTCAGTATATCTTTTCTAAATTAGCCGTATGGAGAAAAAACTACCGTACACGCCGTCATTTGTCTGAGTTACCTCCCCACCTTTTGGATGATATCGGCTACAACGAAACTGAAGTCCAAAAGGAAATTCAGAAACCATTTTGGCGTGATTGATCATCGTCCAAAATGAAAAACGCTCCCTTTATGGGAGCGTTTGAATTGTTGGTTCTCGGAGTGTGAGTAAGAGATTATAAATCTTCTTCCCATACAACCAGTTCGCCTTTTGGCCAGTTGTGTCCGATTTCATGATATTTTTGCTCAAGAACGTGGCGTTTGATCTTCAAGGTCGGTGTTAGAATGCCGTTTTCAATACTCCACGGGTCTTGGATCATCAATACCCCTTTGATTTGCTCGTGCGATTCAAGTTCTTGGTTCATGCGAGCGACAACCTTGCGTGTGGTGCGGGCGTAACGTTCTTTATCAAAGTTCGGGAAGTCATGTGGCACAACTAATAAAATGGGTGCTGGCAAGCCTAAGCCGATCAAACACATCATTTCGACGCGGCTATACTCAAACAGTTTCTTCTCGATAGGAACCGGAGCAACAAACTTACCTTTGGCAGTTTTGAAGGTGTCTTTTTTACGACCTTGAATGGTGAGGTAACCATCCGCATCTATTGAACCGATGTCACCAGTATGAAGCCATCCTTCTGAGTCAAACGACTCTTGTGTCGCGATGTCATTTTTGTAGTAGCCAGAGAACAGCCCTTTGCCGCGAACCATGATCTCATCATCGTCAGCGATCTTAAGTTCAATACCTGGTCCGGCATTGCCCACAGAGCCAATCTTATCGGCGCGGAATGGGTAGTTTAGTGTGCTGTAGGCGAAAGACTCTGTCATCCCCCAAGCTTCAGTGATGTTTAGACCAACACTGCGGTACCACTCAAGTAGTGCTGGTGACACTGGGGCAGAACCACAACCAAGGACGCGGGCTTGATCTAAGCCGAGACCATCCGCCAATTTCTTCTTAATCAGTGAATTAACGAATGGGATCTTCAGCAGAATATTGAGCTTTTTCTGAGGAAGTTTGTCTTGAATACGTTGCTGGAACAGTGTCCACAATCGCGGTACAGAGATGAAGAGTGTCGGGCGATGCATTTTGACATCTTCAATGAAAGTATCGAGTGACTCAGGGAAAGCCGTCGTTACGCCACCCATAATCGATGAACCGAAGATGTAAACTCGTTCTGTGATATGAGCGAGTGGTAAATAAGAGAACAATCGATCGTTTTCTTGGATGCCAATGTGATTGATCAGTTGTTGAACGGACCAACTGAACGCGCCGTATGTCAGCATTGCACCTTTCGGCAGCCCTGACGTACCTGAGGTGTACACGAGAGACATAAGCTTGTCATCATGGTGTTGTGGACGCTCTGCGCTTGGCTCTACGTCGGCAATAATCTCAGTAAACTGATATTGGCATTTCGGCGCAGTATCGTAAGGAAGTGCAATGCTAATTAAATCTGGCATTGAATCGATCACTTGTTGCGTTGCCGCTGGATCATCTAACTTACCGCCAATCAGTGCTTTACTTTCGCTGTGGGTAACACAGTACTCAATGGTGTCAGCGCCAGCTGTCGGGAAAATTGGCACACTCACGTAGTCGCCAAGCATCATGGCTAAATCGCAGATAAACCATTCGGCACAGTTCTTCGAAACCAATGCGACTTTTTCACCGGGTTGAACACCCAAGTTGCGCAGAGCGGTAACCAGTTTAAGCGCCTTATCGGCGACCTCGGCATAAGTAAATTCAACAAACTGTCGATTAATGATTTGTTTTAAGTAAACCTCATTTGGGCGTTCCTCTGCCCATTTAAGGATCATTTCATTTGGCGGCGGGAGAGCGCAACCAGCGGTCTGTTCTAGGTTAGGCTGATTCATTGTAGATGACTCCATGTCTTCTCTCGTTTGTATTTATAGTTGTTAAAACATTGTTAACTTTAGCATGTTAAATCATTATACGGGAATGCATTTTGATGAAATCTGTGGGAAAGGTTACGTTAGAGAAGGCAAAGTTGCCCAAGTCGTCATTCTTTAAAACTGTTGTCGATAGCTTGCGGGTGAAAGTCCGGTTTTCTTTTTGAAGATGCGAGAAAAATACGAGACGTCACGGTAGCCGCATTGATACGCAATATAGGCAATTTTCATTGAGTCTTCTTCTGTAAGCATTTTCTTGGCAAGAGAGATGCGCTTTTCCGTGATGTAATCGCGAAAACACATTCCAACTTTTCGGTGAAAGAGTTTAGAAAAGTAATTCGGGGAATAATGGCAAAGTGCTGCGGCTTCTTCCTCTCTTAGATCTTTGTGTACATTGTTCGCGATATAGTGGACAACATCGACAAAATTAGACTTACCGTTTTTAGTTAAAGCGCTCACCGACGAAAGAAATTGTTCATCGAAATTTTCAGGAGAAAAGTATTTGAGTTTGATTTGAGATATCCACTCGTACGTCGAGTCCATTTCTACGTGATGATATTCAGCCACAATATGCTCTGGTGGCAAATTGCTTTCCTGCTGACCTTGATGGATCACGATAAGCTTTTTATCAAGGTTCTTGCAAAGAGTAAGGAGGCTTTTCTGAGGTCTATGGTGTTCTGATGATTGGCAGTAAAAGAAATAAGTGAATGCTCTGTCACTCAATACCGAGACGTCATCACCACTCTTAATCAGGGTGAAGGTACTCTCTAATACTGAGCGAAAGGTGTTGGGCAGGGATTGAGGAGCGTCTCCAATCCAGTAGGCCTTTATAAGTTCTGTCATGTTGCTTCCATTTATTTTGAACTTTGCCGAAGGTCGATCGTAAAAGGCTTTAACTAACCTCGATCCGTGAGGCTAAAAACTAAACCTTTCGTTTATTAAGCTTAGGCTTATATAGATATCCTGCAAGTGTGAAAGGTGTCACATATTGATGTGGTGAGTGTCTCACATTTGCTACAGATGCATTTTGTTGCCCTCTCTAGCAAGAAAGTGCTAGTGCTTGGCAAGAAAGTCCTAACTCCCCAAATTTTCGATGACTAAGGTTTAGACATGATTTAGGCGCACATGTAAGCCGAGTCATCAACGAGCGAGAATCATTAAAAAGGGGATATCTTATGGAAAACTTTCGCAACCTAATCAAGGACTTCATGGAAGATGAAGAAGGTCTAACTCTACTTGAGTACATCCTAGGTGCTGCACTTATTGTGACTGCATTTTTGACATCAGGCTTCTGGACTACGCTGTCTGGTAAGTTCACATCAGTGGCATCTCAAATCAACAATTCGTAATGACGCTAGAGATTGTCATTTGGTCATTACTTTTTGCGATAGGCGTGTCTGATGCGCAAAAGCATCGGATACCAAACAAAGCCGTTTTATTGCTGTTAATCGTTGTTGCTGCAAGCGCATTACTCAGTCCTAGTACTAATGGTCTAGATCATTTCTATGGCGGGTTGGTTGCGTTTGCAGTCTGCTTTGTTCTTTATCTGTTTAAAGTAATGGCTGGAGGAGATGTTAAGTTACTCGCCGTATTAGGGGCTTGGATAGGGTTGAGTAATTTAGGGGACGCATCTATCGGAATCATTCTTGCTGGAGGAGTGGTGAGCTTATTTTACTTAGCTCTCCATGTTTCATCCTCCTACGTGAAGTTTTCAGATCAAGTGAAGGGATATTGCTTATACAAAGTGACTCCCGGATTGAAATCGGCACAACCGCTGGTTATTCCTTTCGCACCTGTAATCGTTATTGGATTAGCGTATTTCTCCTACACACATTAAAACAACAAAAATTACAAAGACTGGCGTTAGATATTCAGTTGACTAGGCAACGTACAGAGGGGAATTGTAATGGGGTCTGTGTATTGGGAAAAACTTGTGCCGCAAATAACGCCGCCGAAAGTCCCATCAAATATTGAAGGGCTTGGCATACCAGTTTCGGTTGTCGAAAATTTAGTGTTAAAACACTTGTCTGCATATCCTAAAATCGATTTAGTCGAGTTGACTCAACGGTTGGGAGTGGTCTCCACGATTGTAGATTTAGCGCTAGCACAACTGAGAAAGCGCAGTTGGGTTGAGGTCTATCAACCGACCAGTGACAAGCTCAGCAACACCTACACAAACGTTCGATACAGCCTGACAGAGCTTGGTCTGGCGGAAGCCGATATTGCGTTTAGAAAAGATGCCTATGTTGGTCCGATACCCGTTTCCTTGGAAGAATATTGGGAGGTGGTAGAAGGGCAAGATCTTCGCAAGCATCCCATTACTCGTGTCGATGTTGAGCGCGCACTTTCAGATGTTTTTGGCTCTGAGCGTCTAATCCCCATTCTAGGTCCTGCCATCAATTCAGGTCGAGCAATGTTGTTATATGGGCATGCTGGTACGGGCAAAAGTTTTGTCGCTGCGAGAGTTCTCAATGCAATGAGTACATCCGTGTTCATCCCTTATGCAGTTTATGCAGACGGCAACATCATTAAAGTCTTCTCTGAGCAACACCATCGCCGACTGGATAACTCTCATTCCAAAGTGTTTGTAAAGCTTGAAACCCATTACGACAAGCGTTGGGTTTTATGTGAGCGACCAAATATTCAAGTTGGTGGCGAGCTCACCATGGACATGCTGGAAGTTAACCATAGTGAGCATTATCGGGTCTGGAATGCCCCTCTGCAGATGATGGCTAACAACGGAATTCTCGTCATTGATGATTTAGGTCGCCAAGCGATGCCAGTTGACGCGTTGTTAAACCGTTGGATTGTTCCGATGGAATATTTATTCGACCACCTAGCACTTCCCAATGGTCAACAAGTCACTGTTCCTTTCATGCTGACATTAGCCTTCTCTTCTAACTTTGCACCGAGCCAGTTGGCCGATCCAGCCTTCTTGCGTCGACTCGGTTACAAAATAGAGTTTAAGCCTTTGAGCCCTGAAGACTACAAAGCTCTGTGGTTGTCTTTATCTGGCGACCTCAAGATGGCACTTGGTCCTGATTTTTTTGACACATTACATCAATTACACCGCGACAATCATGTTCCTTTCTTCCCTTGTTTACCGAAAGATTTGTTGGGAATCAGTCGCGATATTTTAGTGTTTGAAGATAAAAAGAAGCTTGTCTCTCCAGACACGTTAACCCGAGCTTGGGCGCTGTATTTTACAGTGGATGAATAGGGAGATTTAGTTATGAGTAAGACTCAAGTTGTCATGTTATTGCTGCTCTCCATTGTGTTTGGTCTTGCCGCTGTTTTGATTGCAAAACAATGGATTGATGGTCAAAACCAACCAACAGTAGAACTCGAAGAAGTCGAAAGACATCCGGTACTGGTGGCTGCGATGGAACTAGAGCCTGGCACTGTTTTAGAAGCAAAGCATCTAACCACCAAATTGATGGAAGTGGATTGGATTAAAGAAGAAACATTAAAAGTACCGGAGCAAGCGGTTGGTCGCATTGTTGCAAACACCATCTATTCAGGAGAAATGGTGAATCCAAATCGACTTGCTCAGCCGGGAGAAGGGGCGACGCTCGCTGCATTAATCCCAGAGAACAAACGTGCGATTACTATTCGAGTTAATGACGTTATTGGGGTTGCCGGCTTCCTTTTGCCTGGGAATAAAGTCGATATTCTCAATACCATCAGTTCTGGTAAAGGCAAAAACGCTTCCACCAAAACAGTCTTAAAAAACATCAAAGTTCTAGCCGTAGACCAAACCGCGAAAACCAATGATAACAAACCTGTAATCGTGCGTGCTGTGACGTTAGAAGTGACACCGAAAGAGGCGGAAAAGCTGCTATCCGAAAACAGCAAAGGCACGATTCAGCTTGCTTTACGCAACCCTCATGAAGTCGATAAACCACCCGTTGCACGAAAATACACACCGAGACCTAGTGTGACCATTATTAAGGGATCTCAGGCATCCAATGTCCGAGTCAGTAATTAGGTGATTTATGAAAAGAATAATATTACTCATTAGCCAGTTACTTTTTGTCAGCTTGTCTGTGAATGCAGCACCGGCGCAGTCAGGGAAAGTGGTGAGTGTTGCTCATCACCAGTCAACCCAGTTAATTATTTCTGGTAAGGCGAAAAAGGTGACATTAGGGGACCCTGAGGTATTAGACATTATTGTTTTGCGTTCCAACGAGCTATTTTTAGTCGGTAAAAAGCTTGGCACCACGAACGTTTCAGTTTGGGATAGCAGAGGACGTTTAATTGAGCAGTTTAATGTCGAAGTGACCCATGATCTCAACACGCTGAAATCGAAACTCTACCAATTCCTCCCAGACGAAAGTATTGAGGTCCACAGTGCGCAGGAAAAAGTGGTACTAAGGGGCTTAGTCAGCAATCAGCAAAATATGGATATCGCCGTCAAGATTGCAGAAACGTTTGCAGCAGGTGATGCCGCGGATGAAAAAGAAGATGAGGATGATACAAGAGATGACAGTATGGTGATCAATCTCTTGAGCATTGGTGGCGCACAGCAAGTGACGCTTGAAGTGACGGTAGCTGAAGTTCAACGCACACTGGTTCGTCGTTTTGACTCAAACTTTCATTTCTTTCAAAAGAGTGGCGACTTTACATGGGGAGCAACCACTGCTGGTGGCGGTATCGATAATATCGGTCCTATTTTGAACGTGCCAACAGTGGAAGATTTTGGTTTCCTTGGTTCATTCATCGATAGCAATACACTGTTTACGTTTGCATTAGACGTTGCCAGACAAAATGGTGTTGCAAAAGTCCTTGCCGAGCCAAGCCTTACTGCTTTGAGTGGAACACAAGCCGAATTTGTTGCTGGTGGTGAATTTCCTATCCCAGTACCAAATGAAGATGGCATCACGATTGACTACAAAGAATACGGTGTTCAACTCGATTTCGTGCCTTATATCCTTAGCGATAAGCGTATTAACTTGAAGATGAATGTCAACGTCAGTGAAATCTCCAACTCTGGTGTATTGACCTTCAACCCGAATGAAGTCAATGCGACTTTCTTTATCCCGCCAATTACTAAACGAAGCGCAGGTACAACAATTGAGCTTGCTGATGGGCAGACCATTGGTATTGCAGGCTTATTGAGTGAAAACGCGCGTAATGTTGCTGATGGTATCCCTGGAGCGAGTGATCTTCCTGTTCTAGGTCGACTGTTCAAGAGTGAAGAGTTTACATCCGGTGAAACCGAGCTTGTTATTTTAGTGACACCAAGGCTCGCGACCCCAATTGACCGCCGTCGAATTACCTTGCCGACGGATGGTTTTGTTAGCCCTAACGATGTGGAGTTTTATCTGTTAGGTAAAGGTGCCGAGTTGGATTTTGAACGATACCAACTCAATGAAATTAGAGAAGAAGAAACAAACAATCGTTTTGATCAATACGGTTCGTCAGAAGGTGGCTCTGAGGGCAAATTCGGGCACAGCCTATAAGTGGAGGATAAGATGAAAAACATAATGATAATGACCATTTGTTTTACTTCATTCGGCTTGTTTGGCTGTGCGAATGACCCTGAGCTTGGTATCTCTGTTAGTCAGCTACGTGCAGAACAAACACTGAATCCGGAAGCATGGTACGAGAATCTTGGGTATCTGCCAGAAGGGAGCGGACAACGTACGCAGACCAGTTTAGAGGTATATGACAACAACGGGGTAGCCAAAGATGATTAAGTGATTTTCTCACTTAGGAGGGGCTATGCGACGGAAAATGCAAAGGGCAACAAGGCGAACTCAAAAAGGGATTACCTTGGTGTTGATCAGCATGGTATTGCTGATTTTATTGGGCATGGCGGCGTTTGGTATTGACCTTAACCACCAAGTCTTAAACAAAACGCGTTTACAAAATGCGGTTGATGCTGCAGCACTAGCTGGTGCTGTTGTCGTTGATGATAACGGAAATGTTTCAGCGGCTGAGAATGCGGCTAGAGCAACATTAACGAGCATTTCAGCGTCTGAAGGAAATGCGGAATTAACCTTCACAGATAGTAATACTGCTGTGACGTTTTCGACAGATAGATCGACATTTGTGAGTGCTGCGAGTTTTACGCCTCCAATCTCAGGTGAGTATGACATTTATGTCCGAGTAGCAGTGACAGATATTGGTTTAACGCAGTATTTGAGTGATCTCTTCGGGATTAATAAAAACGTATCTGCAAGTGCTGTGGCGGGGCGTAGTGCTGCTATCACATATACTTGCAACATATCACCAATAGCTATGTGTGCTGATACGAGTTCACCAAATACAACTTGGGGTTATGTTCCGCAACCTGGTTATGATCCTACCGTGGATAGAATTCCTAGCACGCTTTACCAAATGAAACCTGCCGATCACAAGAGTGGAGGAATTGGTCCAGGTAATTTTCATCTATTGGACCTTGGTACATCGGGTAAAAATGCTGTTCGTGATGCATTTGCTGGTGCTACAAACAACTGCATTACCATAGGGAATAACATTGATACAGAAACGGGTAAAGGGACTGGACCTGTTGCACAAGGTATTAATACTAGGTTTGGTAAGTTTAATGGACCGACTCAAGAAGGTGGTACGGTTAAAAGCGATAAATACACTGAGGAACCGTCACCTAATCTTAATGAGAACACATTCCAAAACAGTAGTTTTTATTACGCTGATTATGTTGCCGCTCTAGCCAGTTGTGAGTCTGGTGGAGCTTGTAACAATTCACATTATGACGCTGATGGCTCCAGTGGTCGCAGGATTTTGAGAGTTCCGATTATCGATTGTGACTCTACTACTGGCGGTAAGCAATCAGTTACGGTGTTGGGGTTAGGATGCTTCTTTCTTCTTCAAGAAGTGAAGCAAAAAGGTAATGAATCCCAAATATTTGGTCAATTCTTAGAAGATTGCGTGATCAACAATGGCTCTACAGGAACTGACCCTACAGATAAAGGGCTGTACAAGATTCAGTTGTATAAAGACCCGTTCTCGGGAGCGTCATGATATGAAAAAGCTATTCAGCTCGTCACCAAAACACATCATGGCATCGCAAAGGGGGCTTGCGATCATCGAGTTTATTATTGCATTACCTATATTGCTTATTATGAGTGTTCTAATTATCGATGTATGCCGTGCATTTATCCAATACACAGAGGTAAATAAAGCGCTGCAAAATGGTGCAAGGTACGCACTGGTTGATACTTACGGCACGCTAGACTTTAGTGCGATAGCGGATGAGTCCAGTATCAAAAATGTGGTTGTATACGGAAAGCCTACAGGAGGAGGGACACCAGTAATTGATCATATTGGTGTAGGTGATATCACGATTACACAACCGACAGCAGCGACAAAACAAGTCACCGTTTCAGCTACATATGATTATGTGCCTATATTTTCGTCTTTGCCTTTTTCTGGTGAGTCTTTGCAGTTCAGCATCGGGGCATCTTCAAGTATGAGGACTGGACCATGATTCGAATGAAAAAGAAGCAGAAAGGAGTCACTCAAGTAGAGTTTTCCATTATTGCACTTGCTGTCATTTTGGTGCTGTTTTTGATTATGGAATTTGCCCTCTATTTCTTCTCTGTTCAGATGGTAAATGAGGTCACCAGAAGAGCGGCACGATTAGCGACGGTTTGTTACATTGCTGATCGAGATGATATCCCAAACTTGCCTGCAGTTTCGGACTTATATCCTTCTGGTTTTACAGCTGAAAATTTAGAGATAGCGTATCTTGATTCCAACGGCAGTAATGTCGACGTATCTGGTTTTTTGTCCAATCCACCGGCAGACAGTGCAACATTGAACTCTCAGTTTTCTCAGATTAAATACGTTAGAGCACGAGCGGTTAATTATACTTTTCAGTTTTTTGTTTTGGCTGCTTTAATTAATGCTGTAGGAACAACACCTGCTTTTGAGACAATATTACCAGCTGAAAGTTTGGGTGTTTTAAGACCAGAAGGCACTAGCGTAAAAGAGAATTGCTGATGGGGTGGGAATATGCTTAAGTCAATAAAGATGAACCAAGATAGTTATAAAAACTTAAAGACAAACTTGATAGTTTGGGTTGTATATTCTACGTCCAATTTCAAAGTGCATTTAACGAATGAGTTGTCCCAATGTGTCAATGTTAATATTGAATGGATTGAACTCAGTTTATTTAACCTTGATTTGGTTAAGAATAAGCAAATTCCAGATCTTATTTACATTGAAACTGGCGAAAGTTGGGCTCAGAAGGTCGCTCATGTTTATTCTAGCGATAGTAATTTGCAGCACAACCATACTGCATTGATCGTCTTTGGTGATGAATCGGACACCGCCTCTTTAAAGATGGCGCTGCGATTAGGGGCGACAGATTACTTCTCACGCACGGTTGATTTAGGTGAGCTTTACCCGCTGCTCAAATCCACTGCAGAAGAAAAAGTCTATAACAAGAAAATGGGTGACCTAACCTTATTTATCAATACCAAAGGCGGTTCAGGTGCAACAACACTAGCGCTCAATACAGCGATCGAGCTATCCAGTTATGCGAAGAGTAACGTGTTGCTGGTTGATCTCGATATGCAGTTCAGTGACGCCGCTGATTACCTAAACTGCAAGCCAAAATATAATATCAATGATGTTATCGATTCCGTTAATGACTTGGACGAACTCTCATTAGAGGGGCTCGTCCATAAGCACCCTTCAGGGTTAAATTATTTATGCTTTGAGCAGGGTAATTTGCAGAATAATCATAGATATGCCAGTGATGTGAGTAAATTACTACCGATTCTTAGACAGTTCTATTCACATATTATTGTTGATATGTCTCATGGTGTTGAGCATGTTTTTCAACAGATTGTCTCTCCGGCGACCCATATATTCTTGGTCATGCAACAGAACGTCACGTCGGTAAAACACGCAGTAAATTACATTAGAACCTTAGAACTGGACTATGGTTTAAATAATCATCAGGTCGAACTTATCGTTAATCGATTCGAAAAAAAATCGACCATTTCATTGAAAGATATTGAAAATGCTGTTGGTGGGCACTCAATACACTTAGTTCCAAATAATTTCGCTATCGCGATTGAGAGTGCAAATTTAGGTAACCCAATTGTTCAATCTAAGAAAAACAGTGCGATAAAAGCATCGTTAGCTGAAATCTCACATTTATTGGAAAGCCCAACCAAGGAAAATCAAAGTTGGATTAAGAAATTATTTTCTTAATAAGGGGGAGTCATGTTTTTCAAAAGAAAAAGCGTCGGAAGTGCGTTTGGTCAGGTCGATGCCGAAAAAGAGTCACAAACAAAAGATAAAGACGTTGAACGTGTCGAAAGTGAAGAATCGAGCGCAGAGAAAGCATCGATGTCTCCGGTTGAAGCTAAGCTAAAAGCGATTGAAGAGCAGAAAAAACTGCTGGAACAAGATCTTGCCATCAAACATTACTATCATAAAAAGTTACTCGATACTTTGGATCTAGGTCTACTTTCCCACCTGCAAGAAGACCGAGCAAAAGAAGAGCTTAGGGAAGCCGTAGTTCAATTAATTGCGGAAGACCAAACTCACCCCCTAAGCTCGGAAGCGCGTAACCGCGTGATTCACCAAATTGAGGATGAAGTATTTGGTCTTGGTCCACTTGAGCCGCTTTTAGATGACCCAACCATTTCCGATATTTTAGTCAATGGTCCGAAAAACATTTATGTTGAACGCTTCGGTAAGCTGGAGAAAACGCCGCACACCTTTTTAGATGAGCGCCACCTGCGCAATATTATTGACCGTATTGTAAGTCAAGTAGGTCGACGTATTGATGAAGCGTCACCTATGGTGGATGCACGCTTGAAGGATGGCTCTCGTTTCAATGCCATCATCCCTCCTTTAGCTATTGATGGACCTTCCGTTTCTATTCGTCGTTTTGCCGTAGAAAGGCTCAATATGGATAACTTGCTTGAACTGAACTCGCTATCGCCAGAAATGGGTAAGTTTCTCAATGCCGCTGTTGTTGGGGAAATGAACATCTTGATCTCTGGCGGTACAGGTTCAGGTAAGACGACGACATTGAACATTCTTTCTGGGTTTATCCCAAGTGATCAGCGTATCGTGACGATTGAGGATTCAGCGGAGCTTCAATTGCAACAACCACATATCATTCGCCTTGAGACGCGCCCTTCGAATATCGAAGGAAAAGGGGAAATCTCTCAGCGTGATCTCGTTAAAAACTCACTGCGTATGCGCCCTGATCGTATCGTTATTGGTGAGGTTCGTGGTGCTGAGGCGGTGGATATGCTTTCGGCGATGAATACGGGTCACGATGGTTCTCTTGCGACGATCCACGCTAACACCCCTCGTGATGCATTGAGTCGAATTGAAAACATGTTTTCCATGGCAGGGTGGAACGTATCAACGAAAAACTTAAGAGCGCAGATAGCTTCAGCAATCAACATCGTTGTCCAGATGGAACGACAAGAAGATGGTAAGCGCCGTATGGTCAGTTTGCAGGAAATTAATGGTATGGAAGGAGAAGTGATCACCATGTCAGAAATCTTCACCTTCCGTCGAAAAGGGGTAGACAAAGAAGGCAACGTTCTTGGGGACTATGAAGCCACAGGGATTGTCCCTAGCTGTCACGATCATCTTGTTAAACGAGGCTTAGACGTACCATTCGAAATCTTTAACGAAAAAGCCCGTTAGGAGAGTGCGCTATGGAAAGCCAATTCCCACTTTTTCTTGTGCTGTTATTTTTGTCTGTTTTCTTTATTAGCCAAGCGTTAATACTTCCGTCTGCGGGTAAAAAAGTAAAACATAAACAACTAATTAAACGGATTCACGATAGCCACAAGCACATTGATGAAGAAAGTATCTCGTTACTTAGAGAGAACTCGCTGAAGCACCTTTCTCCGTTAGAGCGTTGGTTAGTGAATTTTAGTCTCTTCGATGGTTTGAAGAAAAAGCTCGAATTAGCGGGCATTTCGATGGGCTTTACACGCTTCTTATTTTTGTCTTTTCTTGCAGGTGTCGCCGTTGGTCTGGTTATCTTCTTGTTTGGTCAGGTCTGGTACATGTGTGTTGGCGTCACCATTGCGTGCTGGGTTGCTATCTACTTTTATCTTCAAAAAATGATTGCCGATAGGTTGATGAAATTTGAGGAACAACTGCCAGAGGCACTGGATATCATCAAACGTGTATTGCAGGCGGGTCAACCCATTACCCAAGCGTTTGGTGAGGTAGGGAGAGAAATGAGTACACCGCTTGGACCTGAGTTCCTTAATACGTTCAACCTCTTAAACTATGGCTATGACTTGAGGCTAGCCATAATGCAAATGTCAGAGCGTACCCCCACTGTATCAATGCTGGCGTTCTCGAGTGCGGTGCTATTGCAAAAAGAAACCGGCGGTAATTTGGTTGAGAACATTGAGAAGCTTTCTCAAATCTTACGTGCTCGTTTCAAACTGGCGCGAAAAATCAAAACCATTTCTGCGGAATCTCGAATGTCTGCCTGGGTGCTTGTACTCGCGCCATTTGGGCTCTACGTCATCATTTCACTTGTACGTCCTGAATACATTGAATTGCTTCATACCACGCCTATGGGAGTCAAGATGGTCGTGGGGGGCATGGTGTCTTTGTTTGTTGGTACCTTGTGGATTCGAAAAATCGTCAACATTGAGGTGTAACTATGGATATAGAAAATATTCAAGGATGGTTGAGTGACCTCGCTGTAAATCAAGAGACTCTGTTATTTGCATTGATCTTGATTACGACGGTATTGGTGGTGGTGACTGTTGGCTCGATTATTATTGGTGTCAATTCGCCGATCAAGAGAAAACTTGCTGAGCTGTCTGGTGATAAGAGAGAGGCTACCCCCACAAACAGCAAAGTAGCAGACACGCTTGAGTCATTGGCTCCACTGACTTCTCCAACTAGCGAAAAAGAACGTCAAACAACACGTAATAAACTGATGCATGCGGGTTTTCACCAAAGTAATTCGCTGTCGATGTTCTACGCCATTAAGTCAGTGACCACCATCTTTGGAGTGATGGTCGCAGTGCTCGTTTACTTAACCATTCCAGAATCTAAATATCTCTACACCTTGATGGCATTGGCGGTGTTTGTCGGACTTGTCATTCCAGACTTTATTCTTCGCCGCATGATCAATAGTCGCCAAAAGGCCATTCGTGCTGGGGTGCCAGATATGTTGGATTTGCTGGTGGTGTGTACAGAGTCTGGTCTCGGCTTTAATGCCGCGTTACGCCGTGTTGCAGATGAGCTGGTCATTTCTCACCCTGAGTTGGCTGACGAGGTAGATACTGTATGTAACAAAATTCAGGCCGGTAAGCCAATGCCTGAAGCACTTCGTGAACTGGTTTATAGAACAGGGTTAGATGAGTTGATGGGGCTGGTGAGTATGCTCAGTCACGCATCAAGAATTGGGGGGAGCCTAGTCAACTCCTTACGCGAATACACCGAAGATTATAGGGATAAGCGCCAACAAGCAGCGGAAGAGGTAGCTGCCAAAATCCCAGTGAAAATGATGTTTCCAATGGTGCTGTTTATTTGGCCATGTTTTTTTATTGTGGCGATAGGTCCGGCGCTGATTTCACTGGCTGAAGCATTTAAATAAGAGCAGAAAAGGGATTTGTTATGTGGATTAAGAGATTTGCCATTATTTCGTTGTTATTGCTTACAGCATGTTCAACAACCGATACATCATCGGATTTTGACTCGGAACTCTACTCCGGTAAGCCAGTTGAATCGCTGACCAATGATGAGCCACCGAAAACAGAAGAAGAAGCGATTTCCCGCGGTGATATCGCTTTGAGTAATAAAAATGCGGACCTAGCGCTGTACGAGTACATTCGCTCTTTGTCCTTCCCCAATGCGCAACACAAAGACAAAACACTGTACACCGTTGGGCGTATCCACCTCGCACGTAATAACTTAGAGCTTGCGGATAAATCCTTCCGTGCTTCGCTTGCTGAAAACCCAGACAACGTAGGCTCGCTACAAGAGCTTGGCGCGATGTACACCAAACGTGGTGATCGAGAGGCAGGTAAAAGCTATTACTTAAGAGCGCTCAATGCTGATCAAATCCGTTTAGGTGGTGATCCAAACATCACCAAAGACAACATTTCTAAAGAGAGCATTGCCACCTACCGTTATGATGATAAATCACCCGTTGGTGCTTATTCCGGGCTGGGTGTCTTGTACGATATTCGAGGGGACCACGATTTAGCTCAGACTCTATTTCGAAAAGCGTTGGATGTTGATTCACGAAACGTCAATGCATTGGTGAGTTTAGGTTACTCCTATTACATGGAAAAAGAGTATTCAAAAGCGACACACTTTACGAAAGCCGCTTTGGGGCTGCAACCAAGTAATGAAAAAGCGATAAACAACCTAGGGTTAATTGCGATTGCAAAAGATCAACCACGACAGGCACTCAACATCTTTAGTCGTCATATGACTGAACCTGAAGCGTTAAATAACGTTGGTTATTTCCTAATCCTCAATGGTAAGCCGGATGAAGCCATCCCTTACTTACAACAAGCCATTGATAAAAATCCTGCTTATTATGATTTAGCCAATAAAAACTTAGAGCGTGCACTTTCTATGGTCAGAGAGCAAAAAGACACCTCTACGGCATTCCTTCAATAAAGCAATAGTTCGGTAAAGCCACGCCCTAGTAAGCGTGGCTTTTTTTATGTCGACAGGCTTATCAAGCGAACAGTCGAGGAAAGCGATGGATAAACGCTCCTACGGCTTTCCAAAGCAATATAGTAAGGATTGTGGCAAGGTATCCATCAATCGCATAATGCCAAGCCAAATGAACGGAACCTATTTGAATTAACAGCGCAAATACGTAAGCCACATAACCTGCCACTTTATTGATTTGATAGATGCTCAGAGCCAGTAATACTGCAATGGATACGTGCATACTCGGCATTGCGGAAATGCCTGAGCCAATGCCATTTGATTGTTCAATATAGTCATTCCATAGGTGATCTTGCGTGGCAAGCGCCCACAACTGACCCACTTGGATGTCTTGTAGATATTGGCTTTGTTCCTGTAGCGTCCGCATCAATGGCGAAAAGTAGGTGTTGTCCATTAAAGGTTCAACGTAGCAGGGACCTGCTGAGGACAACAACGTGGCAAGCACGAAGCCAATCACCATCCATGACAACACAAATGTCAGAAAAAACTGCTGCCGAAGTAGCGGTTGCTTTTTGTAGATCAGAAAGAAGATCAACATTCCCCACATAAAGAAAAACCATGCGTTGTAAGCCGTGTTGATAACCAGCGACGCCCACGGACCCGGCAATATTGTGTGGGTGATAACCCAAGGATCGATGCCAAAGTGCAGGAAGCGATCAATATCGATAAATGCGCTGTCGAGGGAGAACGGGTGAAGTATCGGGATCAGTGACTTTAAGAACGTGTGGTTAGAAAACACAATGGTAAGAACCAATAACAGTGCAATGACAGACAGCGTTCTGGTAAGAGGAAAAAACATCCGTCTAAGTTTATTGAGAAATTGTTTAGCAGGATGAGGCTCTTTACGAAAAATGAGAGAGAAGTAGTAATAAGTGCACCATGCTAAGAAGGTGACATAGCTTGCTAGCCCAATGGTTTCGAAATAAGTGGTGAGTGAATAACGAATCGGTGAATCAAGATACAGAGAGCACGAAAAAATGAGGAATGTTGTTGAAGCACAATAGAAGTAGAGAATTTTGTCTTTGAGCAAGTTTGCTTTCAGTTCGCTAAGCCAAAGAGAAACTTTCTGTTGCCAGTTAAGTTGCAGGTCATAGTTATTGTTTTGCGCCATAGATGGTCCATCATCCTGATTTTTCCCACATTCTATAAGCGTAGTTGAGAAAACGAGCACTCGTGTTTGAGTGCCCGTTGTTTATTGCTTGATTAAGTCTGTGCCACTCTCTACATCATGCCGGTCACAATGCCTGCTGCGACAAAGAATACGATCATCCAAAGTACAGATAGATTGAGCTTTTTATGGAGGTAGAAACCGGCAATGACTAATGCGATATCAATCGGAGCAATCACAGCACTAGTGAATACTGGTTGGTAAAGTGCCGCTAAGAGTAAACCAACTACTGAGGCATTCACGCCATTAATTGCGCCAGATACCGCAGGTTTGCCAGCTAGAGCTTGCCAGTTTTTCAGCACGCCAAGTAACAGCAAAAAGCCCGGAAGAAAGACACCCAGTGTTGCAACTAGCGCCCCTAGAATTGGTGTATCCGATAGCTCATAGCCAATGTAAGTTGCGAAGGTAAACATCGGTCCAGGTACAGCTTGTGCTGCTGCGTAGCCCGTTAGGAACGCATCTTGGCTGAGCTGATCGCCAACAATATTTTGCAGCAATGGAAGAACCACGTGACCACCACCAAACACTAAACTGCCGGCTTGGAAGAAGTCGCTAAATAACCCCAGCATCGGTAGCGTGTGAGCCACCAAAGGTAAGCCAAGGAGAAGTAAGGCAAACAGAGCGAGTGGAGCGATAGTTGGTTTAAACGGCTCTGCTGGTGTGGTCGATTCTTTCTTTAGATATTGAGTACCAATCAAGCCTGCCACTATTAAGACCAACATTTGTGTCATGATGCTAGGTGCAACCAATAACGCTATTGCGGTTGCTACACACAATCCTGCTGTTAGTTTGCTTTGGCAGAAGTTTTTGTACATTCCCCATGTCGCATCAGCGACCACCACAACAGCCAGTAACTTCAAGCCGTGTACGATGTTTTGGAACAGTGCTGTATCCGTGATTTGGCTGCTCACCATTGCAAGTGCCAACATGATGATCACCGAAGGCAGCGTGAATCCAAGAAACGCCATACAAGCGCCGCCCAGACCTCCGCGTTTGTAACCCAATGCAAAGCCAACTTGGCTTGACCCCGGTCCCGGTAAAAATTGGCTCAACGCCACGATTTGTGCGTATTCGCTATCATCAATCCACTTGAGTTTTTCTACGAACGTTTGGCGGAAGTAACCGATGTGTGCAGCAGGACCACCGAAACTGATCCAACCGAGCCAAAAAAAGGTTTTAAAAATGGTAAACATATTGAGCCTGTTAAATCTCCAATAACACTCCAGTTACTGTATGAAATGTACTAAGATGACTCAAATTAATAGTTTTAATTTCATCTATGAATGAAATGGGATTGGGTGATTTGTGAAAGATGATATTCAGTGGCGTAACATCGATTTGAATCTGTTGGTGACCTTCTCTTATCTGTATCGCTATCGCAGTGTGAGTTTGGCTGCCGAGAAGAGTTTTGTCAGTCAGTCCGCCATGAGCCACAGCTTATCGCGTTTGCGTGTGCTGTTTGATGACCCTCTGTTTGAGCGTAAAGGACATAAAATGGATCCGACTGAGCACGCGCATCATATCGCGCCAACAGTGCATCATTTATTGGATTCCATTGCCAAAGACTTGCTGACGAAGTCCGAGTTTCAGCCAGAAAACTACACTGGCGTGTGTCGCATTGGTCTTACCGATTACGCTGAATTCATCTTCGCCCCTCTGCTTTATGATGAAATCCGCAAGCGCGCGCCAGAAGCGCAAATCAGCTTTATCAATGTTAACCGTAGCAACTATGTCGCTATTACTGAACACGACAAGCTCGATGTCATTCTTGGTAGCATGCCCGTACTCGATGACAATTTTGATAGCCAATATCTCTACACTGAAAAGCATGTGTGCCTATGCGATAAGCAGGTTTTAAACGGTGAAACTGAATTATCGATTAAAGCATTTGCCAATATTGAACAAGCCTTGGTGAGTCCGGATGGCAGTTTAAGTACCCAGGTAGACAAAAAACTCGCGGAACATGGTTTAAGCCGCAAGGTAACAGTAGCTTCACGTAACTTCTTGACGATCCGTAATCTGCTTAAACAACGTAATTTGATTGCCATTGTGCCGGAAAAAATGGCATCAGCAGAAGGCTTTTCAGATGGCTTAGTGTCTGTGTTGCCGCCGATTGCGGTTGCCGATTTTGATATTGCTATGCTGTGGCACACCAGTCGTAACAATGAAGACAAAGGGATGTGGCTACGTCAGCTGGTGGCAGATATCGTTACTTCAACGCACTCTCGATGAACCTAGCATTTCGAGGTTACTTGGGTATAAAAAAGGGCACCGATGGGTGCCCTTGGTCTGACGAATGTGGTCAGGTGCAATCAAGCGTTATGTGTAAGGCTTACATTGCTTGAGTTGCTGGCGCTGCTTCTTTTGCGCGCTCTTCTTGGTCGAGTGATTTTTCGTATTGGCTGTACTTCCACCAAGCAAAACCAAGGAAAATCACAATGCCACCAACGTTGTAGAAAATAATCGTCATGATGTCTGCGCCAGTTGGGAAGGTTGACGCTAGGAAGCCCACAGTAAAGATAACGATAAGCACAGAAACCGCAGCGATACCTGTCATACGAGAGCCCATTTTGAAATCACGTTCTAGATGGTCCAGTTTTAGGCGTAGGTTTAGGTAAGCCAACATGATAAACAGTGGTGGCAACATTGAAGCTGCAGCCGTCATGTTGATGACCGTGTTCATCAGATCTTGCGCTGTGTTTGAGCCCAAAGTCGGGATGATCATCAGTGGAATAACGATAAGGAATTGGTACCAAGCAGCACGAGCAGGCACGCCGTTTTCATTTAGCTCTACGGTTTTCTTACCAAAGATACCTTCTGGAATTTCAGAGAAGAAAATTTTCACTGGTGTCGCAGTCCACATTAGTAGAGAGCCGAACATCGCGGTAAACGACACCAAGCCGACAAAGCGGTTCATCAATATTTCAGGCAAGCCGAAGTGCGCCGCTAAACCTTCAAATACTTGTACAGAACCACCCGTGTATTTAAGTGTTTCGCTAGGTACGAACACGTTAATCAGCACTGAAGCGACACAGTAAAGTACGCCGATGAAGATACCTGCAACGATGATCACTTTAACAAAAGACTTTGAGCCGCCTTTCACGTCGTTTACGTAAACCGCCACCGATTCAGCACCGCCTGCAGCCATAAAGATCCAAGTGGTAATGCCGAGGAATGCCCAGCTAAAGTCTGGCACCATAGCTTCTACTGTGATTGGGTCAGCAGGTTGAACGCCACCGACTAATGCAGCGCCAGCAAGCAGGATGTATGACATAGTCAGTAGCAGCATCAAAGAAGAAGTGACTGAGGTAATTGGACCCAACATCTTCGCGCCGTTGGTTGATACGTAAGTTGCGAACGCAAACAGAATCATACTCAGTGCTGTTGTGGTGAGTGGGGTCAGAATGTATTCATAACCAAGGAACGCGTATGACGCATAAGCAATAACGCGTGGCAGCAATGACGTGAAGAAAAATAGGTTAACAAACCAGTAGGTGTAGGCAGAGATAAACGCCCAACGTCCACCAAGTGAGCTTTTTACCCATGCATATACACCGGCTTCCGAGTCTTTGTTTAACGATACAAACTCTGCGATGATCAAACAGAAAGGAATAAAGTAAAAAATGGTTGCCAAGAAGAACATTGGCGCTGAAGCAAGACCGATCTCAATGTTGTTATTAATTACGTTGTTGAAGCTAAAGACCGCGGCAAAGGTAAGGGACAACAACCCGAATTTGCCTATCGTATTACGTTTGGATTCAGACATTTTCTATCTCCGATGAATCACGTTGGAATTGTAGGGAGGAAGGGCTTGCATTGCTGTGAGCGCAGCCCTTCTCTTGTTCTTTGCTTTTGTTATTTATTTAAGAAGTAGCCATCTTCGATAGTGACTTTCAGCACGACCTTTCTAACGCGGTTATCACCGTGGAAGCGGTAGGCTTTGGTGTTATCGAAAATTGCTACTTGGCCCTCACAAAGCTCACGAGTATCCCCTTGACCGGAAAGGAACTCGCGGTCCGTTTCATCTTGGTAAGCTTGCTCAGGTTGTAGGTTTTTCTTGTCAGCGAACTCCACCGTTTCGCGACCTTCAAGGTAGTAATGCACGTCGAAGTAGCGGCGGTTGCCTTCAAACATTTCAGTTTGTTTTGTGCCGTCTTGAATCATGTAAACCAAGGAGTCTCCGATGGAATACATCACGCCATCTTTAAGGTTTACGGTGTTCTCAATTGCCTCGACACAGCGCTGCCATTTACGCCCATTGCGGTACACGACTTTGAATTGGTCTAAGTTGTCTAACACGATCATGGATTACGCCTCGTTTGCTGTTTGAGTATTGGATTGAGTGAAGAACGCATTGTCGAAATCATGGTTTGCCATGGCTTGTGCACTGCAATCGCCAACTTGAAGCGGTATCAGCGTTAAGCCATAACGGAATTCATCCATGTACACGCGGTATGAGTCGAGCACTTCGCTTCCCCACGAGTTTGAGCCTAGTCCCATCACTTGATGGTCAAGGTTGAGCGTGATGTAGCCGCTCTTTTCTAGCTCAATGGTGTGTTGCGCTTCGTGCAGGTTTTGGTTGGTGTAGAACCACGCGCTGAAGTTGATTTCTTGTTGTGGTTTCACCAACAACCCCGTCCCGTGACGATTCGTTAGTGATGCCCAACGAACGTGTTGGCGGTTACCGTTGTTTTGTGGGAACGGGTAGTTCTCAAACATGTCGGCTACCGTGCTGTGGTAAACATCAATCAAGTTGGCTTGGCGGCTGTCTTGGTAGTTTTCTTCAGGACCGCGACCGTAGTAACTGACTTGGTCAAAGCTGCCGTTGATGCCCAAATCCAAACCAATCACAGGGATAACATGCGAGTAATCGCCGTAGCGCTCGCCACTCAGTTCCACATTCAAATGCCCTTGTGCGTTGATTTGGTAGCGGTAGGTACAGCGCATGCCAAAATCGAACACCGGCGGTGCAATGATGCTGGTGGTCGTGATCGAAACCGAACCATCGGTTGCTTCGACTTGCAGCGTGCGGAAGTGCTCTTGCATGATTTGCAAGTGTGCTGGGTGCCACAAACCTTCGTACTCTTGTTTGTGGTTATCAATCATTGGCTTGAAGAAGTTCAGTCTAGGCTCAGATTGAATCAGCTCTTCACCATTGACGAGCCATGAGGTCAGCTTGCCGTTGACTTTAGAGAAAATCAGCGTGAAGTTGTGGCCTTCAATCACGTGTTCCAAGCGGCTTTCTGTTGTTACTAACGCTTGCGCATTGTGGTTAACAAACTCGGCTTCACTTGCTGTGTTTTCTTTTAGCTGGAACTGGTAGCTCGCGATGTCGTGGTTTGCTTCGCTGTACAGAGTTCGACTGTCTTTACGCACGGTGAAGTTAATAAAGGCTTCACGCTCGTCCAGTTCAGGCAAATTAATCGTGATTTCACGTGTGCTGTTTGCTGCAAGCTCTTCGACCTTAAACTGCACGCTGCGCAGCGTTTCACCTTCCGCTCGGATATCTGCAGTGATGGTGTAATCATTCAGGTTGGTGAACCACAATTTGTTCTCTATGGTAAAGCGGTCTTTTGTGCCTTCCACCGCGTGAATTTTCACTGGTGCGATAACTTGTTTATATTCTTTTAAGCCTGGTCCCGGCGTTTGATCTGGGTAAATCAAACCATCCATACAGAAGTTGTAGTTGTTTGGATAATCGCCGTAGTCACCGCCGTACTTGTAGAACTCTTGACCATTTTCATCGCGCGCTAATACGCCATGGTCACACCATTCCCAAACGTAGTGACCTTGAATGTGGTCATGCTTGTAGAACACGTTTTGGTATTCCGTCAGACCGCCAGGTCCGTTACCCATCGCGTGTGCGTATTCGCAGATGATGCGAGGTTTGTCGTGCGGGTGTTCACCAAAGTGGTTCATGAGCTGAGCACGTGAGTACATGGTTGAGATGACGTCAACAACCTCCGCATCGCGGTCTTCTTCGTAGTGCACTAAGCGAGTGTTATCAATCGCCTTAGTTGCGCTGTACATAGCGCGGATATTGCAGCCGTAACCAGACTCATTACCCAGTGACCACATGATGATCGAAGGGTGGTTCTTTTGAGCATGAACATGGCGCTCTGCGCGATCGACAAACACACTTTCCCATGCTGCATCGTTGGTGATGCGGCTGAGATCGCCAACGTTAGCGAAGCCGTGGGTTTCTACGTCGGTTTCTGCCATTACGAACAAGCCGTAAATGTCACACAGCTCGTAGAAGCGTGGGTCGTTAGGGTAGTGCGCGGTGCGAACTGAGTTGATGTTGTGTTGTTTCATCAAGATCAGGTCTTTCTCGATGCGATCCATGCCAACAGCGCGACCTTTTAGGTGGTCATTATCATGACGGTTTACACCGTGCAGCATCACGTATTGGTTGTTGATGTAGAACAGACCATCACGCACTTTAATGTCTCGGAAGCCAACACGTTGCGGAATCACTTCGACAATATTGCCTTGTGCGTCTTTTAGTGTAATGAACAGTTGGTAAAGGTATGGATTTTCCGCTGTCCAATGGGTTGGGTTCACCACATCAATGGCAAAGCTTGCTTGGCTGTTGTCCTGAATAGTCAGTGAATCACATTGACCGCTTGCAACCACAGTGCTTTTATCTTGAAGGGCATATTCCAGCGTGTAACCAGACGTAACCGTAGTCGATAGGTTTTCTAGTTCAACTTGGCAGCTTAAGGTGGCACTTTGGTAATCGTCGGCGAAATCAGTACGAACAGTCAGATCTTGGACGTGAACGTGCTCTTTTCCGACAAGGTACACATCGCGGAATATACCCGCCGTCCACCACATGTCTTGGTCTTCAATGTAAGTCGAATCTGCCCACTGCATCACACGTACAGACAGTAAGTTTTCACCTTGTTGTACATAAGAAGAGATGTCGAACTCTGCGGTCAATCGACTGCCTTTGCTAAAGCCAACGTAATGACCGTTTACGTAAACTTCGAAGTAGGTTTCAACGCCATCAAATTTGATGATGGTTTGTTTGTCGTTCCAGTTTTCACCCAGAGTGAACGTGCGTTGGTAAGCACCTGTCGGGTTATCTGTCGGAACAAAAGGCACATCGATAGGGAATGGGAAGCCTTCATCTGTGTATTGAAGGTCGCCATGACCTTCCATTTGCCACATGTTTGGAACGGTAATTTGTCCCCATTCTTCCATTTTTTGCGAGTAAAACTCTTCTGGCACCAAGAGAGGATTGGTGAAGTAGTTGAATGTCCATTGACCACTTAGCAGTTTGAAGCGACTGCTCAGTTCTCGTTGGAATGTTTGTGCGTTTTTAATTGAATCGTAAGAGAAGAAGTAAGCACGTGGTGCCATACGATTCTCATGCAGGTGAAGGAAGTTTTCCCAATTGTTCACGTTTGTTCTCCCCTCGGCTTAGTTTGGTAGCAGGCAAAGGAGGAGTCCAATGCTTGAAGCTATCCAAAAGAAATGCAGCCGATGTCATTTGAAAAAGAGTGATGAATTATCTAGGAAAAGATATTAGTAAAAGTTTTACTAAAATAAATTAGTGAAAACGTTTAACTTTAACTTGGTCACGTTTTATTGGACGATCATTGAACAAGATGTGATCAGGATAAAGGAATGGCATCCCAAGCCGATTTCTTAGGTAAAGTGGATAAAAAATAGCTAGATTTAAAGAGGGGATAATAAAAAAGCACTGAATATTCAGTGCTTTATAAATTTGACAATGTGAAGGGAATTACTGAGTGGTGCCGCGGAGTTTTAATTTGCTCGGCACATGCACTTGTAGAGGCAGTGCGCGACCGTCGCGGTATTTTTCTACTAATAAATTTACCCCTTGAATACCCATCATCTCAGAATGAATGCGCACAGTTGAGAGTGGTGGGAAGGTAAATCGGGCGGTTGG
Organism: Vibrio sp. MMH1-50; assembly: GCF_022347645.1. Classification (NCBI taxonomy): domain Bacteria; kingdom Pseudomonadati; phylum Pseudomonadota; class Gammaproteobacteria; order Vibrionales; family Vibrionaceae; genus Vibrio; species Vibrio sp. MMH1-50. The sequence goes on along the minus strand of NZ_JAKRGG010000003.1, from coordinate 95,691 downwards.
AATGTCATTGACGCTGATTAGGGCAATGTCTTGTGGAATGTTCAAACCGAATTCATGAATCGCGCGTAAAACACCAATTGCAATTGAGTCTGAAGCGATAAAGAGCGCTTTAGGAAAATCGCCTTTTGCTAACATGGCTTTTGCTAAATCGTAACCAGATAAGCTAGAGAAGTCGCCGCGATAAATATCGTCTTCTGACACCACGCCTTTTAAGCTGCCGTATTCTACAAATGCATTTTCACGAATGTCTGCAGTGTTTGGTTCATCTTGACCACCAATAAAACCAATCCGTTCGTAGCCTTGTTCAACAAAGAAGTCGACCACTTGTTTACTGATTCGCGCAAGATCGATATCAACACAGTCGTATGTGCTATCGCTGTCAGAGAAGTCGATGTAGCAAATGCTGTCAGTAAGACGTTTAGGCAATTTACGAATCACGGCGCTGTCAGTTTTACCGACCAGAAGGATTCCGGTGATCTTTTGCGTTTCTACATCGATGATGCTGTCGTAGCAATTGGTTAGCGTAATGCCCAATTTGTCACACTGGGTTTCAATCCCGTGACGAATCGACAAGTAATAAGGGTCATTCACCTCGGCTTCTTGCTTGTAGTTATACAAGGCTAAGAAGTGGTGTTTTTGTCTTGCCTCTTTGGTGGCTTTTTTGGAACTGCTGGTGCGGTATTCCAGCTTTTCTGCGATTTCTAAGATGCGGTGTTTGGTTTCTTCTTTTACGCTCAAAGTCGGATCATCATTTAACACGCGCGATACGGTCGCGAGTGAGACGCCAGCTTCAGTAGCGATATCTTTTAGTGTTGCCATGTGCACTTCCCGTAGGCAAAGCTCACTGTCCCAGTGAGAAAAGCAATAATCCCACCATTGTAAACAGCTACTTATGGATGCACAAACTTTTAGTAAAACTGTGCGATCGGGGAAGTGAAGTTATCTGCCGGAAGAATACGTTAAGCACTCGTTGCTCTATCGTATTTGATGGTATTAAGGTCTGAGAAGAAGCGAACAAAGGCACCATAACAGTGCCTTTTCTTTGGTTACTGGTTATTTATTCGCGTTGATGACTAAAGTTTGTAGTGGCTGCAGGGTTATAACTACTGGGTCGGTGTAGTGAGATGGAATTGTGTTGTTTTCACCGTAAGCCATTTTTAGCTTGAACTGCCCATTTGCGCCTGTAGGCAATTCAAAATCACGATTGAGATCCAAGTAATATTTTTGTGGTTTATCCGATGGGTTACGCAACGAAATTACGGCTTTGTTTTCATTCCATGACGCAAAACCATACACCGCTAAGTTAGTTGGATTGCCACCAATCCAATGTGAATCCACTAAAACATCGGCGTTCTCTCTTGCCCATTTAGCTGCTTTTGCAAGGGTGTCCCATTTAGTTGAATTGAGCATATCTGGCGTAATATACATTTCTTGTAGTTGTGTGCCAGTTGCAAAATATGACCATACTTGATCGGCAAAATCTTGATCGGATTGTACTTTCTCAAGTCCATAATAAGCGTTTTTGGCGCTGACAATACCGTGAAGCATTATCGAACTCATCGGGAATAATGGACCTTTACGGACAATCGAACGATATGTTTCAGCGTCTCGGTAAGTGACCCACTGTTGTGTTGGAGAGCCATCACCATAAAGGTTGATATCATCACCTTGGCGCCAAATTGAGTCAGCGAAGAATAACCATGATGGGCTTGCGTTGGTCCCGGTCGTTAGGTTGATAAATACCTTATCGTTGGCCTTGTGCATGTTCTCGATCAACTGAACTGACGCATCAAAATCGGAAGCAAATTGACTGCCTTTTAAGTGAGATGTTGCGTTGCCCATTCCATCAAGTTTAAACGACGAAATATGCTCGTTTTTAATCAGATTGGTGATTTTGTCATTGAAGTTTTTGAAGTACACCGGACCTGAGAGAGCAAACTTACCATCCACCGTTTCGAAACCATTTTCTTTTGCATGTGAAACGCGAATGTCACGTGGCTTGTTATAGCCTCCCCAAGGGGAAAGCCACAAACCTACACTAGTATTCATTGAATCGGCTAGCTCTTTTACGCTCCCAAACCCATCAGCAAATGCTGAGCCAAAATCCCAGTTTCCTGTTAAGTCATCCCAGCCGTCATCAAGTAAGAACCCATCAAGAACTACGCCGCGTTTTTCCACCAACTCATGATAAATCTCTTTCATTCGTCCTTTAATGTCACTTTCTGTATAAGGAGTGAAAAAGCCAATATCCATCCATGAATTGTAATGTAAATATGGTTTGTAGGGACGTGGTCGCATTGCTTCAATGAACTTGTTGAAGTCGCGTCTTAATTGACTGACTTCGCTAAACGTACCGATATAAGTTGTATATTTTAATGGGGCGTTTGTGCTTATTGGAGTGACAATATCAATATTGAGGTTGGTTTTCGTTTCGTAAGCATAGGTATTTACAATCGGTTTACGCGGTAGCATGAAGAACGTATCCGCGATAATTGGTGAGCTGTTAATGCTACCGTCAACATAAGGCGCTTGCGTTTGTTTTTTGGTTGGCAAGAAAGTGATTTTTTTGATCTTGCGATCGTTACCAACAGCTTTGATTTTGTAATCAACACTCACATATCGTTGTTTGATTACGTTCAAAGTGACATCCACTTCAAAATCATTGCGAACAAAAGTGAGATTGATGCTGTCACCATCTTTCTTGTACTTTTCCAACTTAAAATCTTTGGTATGAAGTGTTGTTTCATTCGGTAGAGTAATGAAGAAAAGTTCAGTTGGGGTGATTTGTTCATCCGTATTATTGTTGATCAATGACACGACACCTGAGTTATTATCAAATGTTATTGCCATTGCATCATTGGCTATTTCCATTGAGTACGCATTCCCTATGTAAGCTGCCGAGACTATAACCGCCAACCCACTAGCTTTCAAAGTCTTGTAGTTCATCGATTTTCCCTTACTGATTATTTATTGCTCTTACATTTGAAATCACCATCCCTGTTTTCGTTGAGCTTGCTGTCACAAATCTTCTGCTTTTCCAATTTGCGCAAATTGTCTTTCGATTTAAAAAGAGTGAAATCCAAAAACTTTATTTTCTTAGTGATGAGGGGTGAGCTATTGATGATTTCGTTTTAGCAAACGAAAGGGTGGTTATTGATAGTGATGTTCTTCTCGTTGTTATTCGCTTCTGATTTATCTCACATTTTTTGTATTTTATAGAATTTAGGTGGGTGGGGTTGTGCTGGAAAACAAACAAAAGCCCAAGTGGCTAGGACATCCACTCAGGCTTTGTTTATTGGGTGTTGTTCTGGCGTATTTAAGACTTCACCTTATTGCTGTCGTCTTTGTCGTGATGGACAAGCAAGTGATCAAACACATTTCGAATGAACGGCGCGCCCACTTTAGAGCCACCATTACCGTGCTCGATAACCACGGTCGCCACGTATTTGGGTTTATCGTATGGTGCAAACGCGGTAAACAATGCGTGGTCGAGTAGGTGGTTTGCGAGTTTTTTGGAGTTGTAGACTTCGTCTTTGCGCAGGCCAAATACCTGCGCAGTCCCTGACTTACCGCCACTGCTGTACTCTGCGCCTCTAAATGCACGGCGACCAGAACCATGAGCCCCATTATTTACCAAACGCATGGCGTTGATTGGAATATCCCAGAACTTCTCTGGTACTCCTTCGATAGAAGGCAGCGCTTTTGGTTTAACATCGACTTGGTTTTCGAAGTCTTCCCCATGTTCAATCACGGCTTTGAGAAGGTGTGGCGCTTTCATTTCGCCATGATTAATGAGGAATGATGTTGCTTTGGCTATCTGCATTGGTGTTGCTGTCCAATAACCTTGCCCAATACCGATAGGCACCGTATCACCTTGATACCAAGGGGTGCGATGACGTGCGATTTTCCATTCTCGTGTCGGCATGTTTGCGCTGCTTTCTTCGTAAATATCGATGCCCGTTGGCAAGCCAAAGCCAAATTTATTCATCCATTTCGAAATGCGGTCAATCCCAAGGTCAAATGCGGTCTGATAAAAGAAGGAATCAACCGATTCTTCAATTGCCTTGGTGACATCCACGTTGCCGTGACCCCAACGTTTCCAATCTCGCCATGCTTTTGAATTTGGTTTAGAGCCAGGAATACGCCAGAGGCCGTGATCGTTGCGCACGGTACTTGGTGTGATGACGTGTTCTTCAAGCCCAGCGACAGCCATAAAAGGTTTTACCGTAGAAGCAGGAGGGTAAACGCCAAGCGTTGTACGGTTCACAAGTGGGTGAGCTGGATCATTGAGTAAGGCACGGTAGGCTTTGCTAGAGATGCCGTTAACAAAAGGGTTTGGGTCATAACTCGGACTTGATGCCATAGCTAATACGCTATTGTCGCGTGGATCGAGCACGACTGCGCTGCCTTGGCGATGGTTGAGTTGTTTGTAGACATACTCTTGTAGCTCAATATCCAGATTCAATACGATGTCTTTTCCGGGAACTGGCGGCACATATTTGATCGTACGAATCACGCGACCGCGACTGTTTACCTCTACTTCCTCGTAGCCTTTGGTGCCGTGGAGGATGTCTTCGTAATAACGTTCAACACCTAACTTGCCGATGTTTTGCGTTGCCTGATAATTCTGTGCTTTGCCTTCTTCATCCAGTCGATGCAAGTCTCGATCGTTGATGTGAGAAACGTAACCCAAAACATGGGTCAGTTCTTCGCCGTAAGGGTAGTAACGTTTGAGATCTGCGGTAACAAAGACGCCGTTAAACTCGTGCTGATGAACAGAAAAGCGCGCCACTTGCTTGTCATTCAGTTCGTTCATGATCGTGACAGAACGAAAGCGGCGAGTGTGCTTGTAACGCTTTTTAAAGGATTCAACTTGATCTGGGGTGATATCAATATAGTGACGCAGTTTTTCAATTAATGCATCTGGATCGCCCGCCTGTTCTGGGATCATATCTAAGTTATAAACAGGACGGTTCTCAGCCAACAAAACGCCATTTCGGTCATATATAAGACCACGGGTAGGGGCTATTGGCAGGATCTTGATTCGGTTGTCGTTCGAGCGAGTTTGGTAATCTTTGAAGTGATTAACCTGCAAGTTATAAAGGTTAGCAACCAGTCCTCCCAACAAAATAACCATGCCGATAAAAGCAACGATGGCGCGGTTTTTAAACAGTCTTACTTCCTGATTGTGGTCTCGGAATTCGTTTCGCTTGCGTAGCATGGATGCCCTTTAGGTTTGGTCTTTGTGCTCAATGTGCCCCAATAAAAGAAAAGACATGGATTTTAGTCTTGTTACAAATGGTTACATTTGGGGCGGGGCTACTGTAACGAGCTTTGCACCTTGTTTTGTAAGAGCAATGTCAGGGATCTAAAGCGAAGCCTGATCTTTCTTGCGTTGCGCGTCACCTTTTAATGTTGCTGTGAAGATGTAAACGTTTATACATCTTGTCTAGGATTTTTTCGTTTTGATTCCTTAAATGAATAAATTTGCTTTAATCTTATTGAGTTTTATGTGTTGTGTAATTTTGTGGAAACGTTTACACAAGTTTGAGTTTGATCACGGATCTGGATCGGTTTTGGTTGGTAGACTTTTAACCAGTTAAGCGATCAGCGAATTTGCTTGGTTAATAGGCTCAAATCGTTACCAAGCATGAGCAGCAACAATGGGGAAGCAAAAGTGAAAGTTCTTATCACAGGCGGTATGGGGTACATCGGTAGCCACACATGCGTACAGATGATTGAAGCAAGTATGGAGCCAATCATTGTCGATAACTTGTGTAACGCCAAAGTAGAAGTGCTTAGTCGTATTGAAGCGCTGACAGGTAAACAACCCGTCTTCCATCAAGGTGATATTCGTGATGAAGCCTTTTTAGACTCGGTTTTTGCTGAGCATGATATCCAAGCCGTGATTCACTTCGCTGGTCTAAAAGCCGTTGGAGAATCCGTTGCGAAGCCGTTGGAGTACTACGATAACAACGTGAATGGCTCGCTCGTTTTGGCACGCAGTATGCGCAAAGCTGGGGTGAAAAGCATTGTCTTCAGTTCATCCGCGACGGTGTACGGCGACCCTGACATTGTACCTATTACAGAAGACTCGCCAACGGGCGCAACCACCAACCCATACGGTCGTAGCAAGTACATGGTGGAAGAGTGCTTAAGTGATCTGTTCAACGCAGAAAACGATTGGAGCATTACTTTACTGCGCTATTTCAACCCAGTGGGTGCACATCCATCCGGCACCATGGGTGAGGACCCTCAAGGTATTCCAAACAACCTCATGCCGTTCATTGCACAAGTCGCAGTCGGTCGCCGTGAAAAACTGTCGGTATTCGGCAATGACTACCCAACACCAGATGGCACGGGCGTTCGTGATTACATCCACGTGATGGACTTAGCGGACGGTCATATCGCAGCGCTGAAATCGCTCGGTGATAAAGCTGGTTTGCACATTTACAACTTAGGTACGGGAAAGGGCTCTAGCGTGCTTGATATGGTGGAAGCGTTCGCGTTGGCTTGCGGTAAGCCAGTGCCTTACGAGCTGTGTCCTCGCCGTCCTGGTGACATTGCAGAATGTTGGGCAAGTACTGAAAAAGCAGAGCGAGCTCTTGGCTGGAAAGCGACTCGCAGCGTTACTGAAATGACGGCGGACACGTGGAAATGGCAGTCAAATAACCCGCAAGGCTATTCCCCTGCGTAATTGATGCTGCAGCGCTGTCGCCTGCACTTTCCAATTCCAATCACATAGAAAACCTATGCTCATGGATATTGGAAAGCTTACCGCCTAGCAGCAACTCCAATTTCATTGGGGAATGCTGATGAAAGAAATTTTAAAAGTTGAGTAAGTAAGATGTCGAATGTTGAATTTAACCCAGTGGATCACCCACATCGTCGCTACAACCCACTAACGGGTCAGTGGATTTTAGTGTCACCGCATCGTGCAAAACGCCCTTGGAGTGGTGCCGATGAGAAACCGTCTATCGATCAACTGCCTAGTTACGATGAGAAGTGTTTCCTATGTCCTACGAACGAGCGCATTTCTGGAGATGTAAACCCAGATTACCAAGGCACCTACGTGTTTAAGAATGACTTTGCTGCGTTGATGGTGGATTCTCCAGATGCACCTGAGTCAGACAGCCCTTTGTTCAAGACTCAAGGCGTACGCGGGTTGAGCCGAGTGATTTGCTTCTCTCCCGATCACAGCAAAACGCTACCGGAACTACCAGTCGACAAAATTCGTGGCGTGATTGACACCTGGAATGAGCAAATCGAAGAGCTTGGCAAAGACTACGTGTGGGTGCAAGCATTTGAGAACAAAGGCGAAGCGATGGGATGTTCTCAACCTCATCCACACGGTCAAATCTGGGCGAATAGCTTCTTACCAAATGAAATTGAGCGTAAAGAGCACAACTTAAAAGCGTACTACCAAGAACATGGCAGTAACTTGCTGGTGGATTACGTGCAAGCTGAACTCAAAGATGGCTCACGTACTGTGGTTGAGACTGAGCACTGGATTGCTGTTGTCCCTTACTGGGCTGCGTGGCCATTCGAAACCATGCTACTTCCTAAAACGCACATTCGTCGAATGAGTGAGCTAACCGATGAGCAACGTGATGACCTTGCGGTTGCAATCAAAAAGCTAACCAGCCGTTACGACAACCTATTCCAATGTTCTTTCCCTTACTCAATGGGTTGGCATTACGCGCCATTCTTTGAAGAAGGTACTGATATCGATCATTGGCAACTGCACGCCTTGTTCTACCCGCCGCTACTGCGTAGCGCAACAGTGCGTAAGTTCATGGTGGGTTATGAAATGTTGGCAGAAAACCAACGCGACTTAACCGCAGAGCAAGCAGCACAGCGCCTACGTGACCTAAGCGATGTGCATTACAAAGAACAGTAACTAGGGTCTGTTGATCTTTCGCGGTTAAATTTTGTTCGAAAGGTCAACAGACCTTAAAGATAAATACGAAAGATGTCATTCCGTACAGCGAGGAACGAGCGTGATACGGAATCTACCATCAGAGTGCGCTGAACGTAGATTCCGGATGCTCGCTAGGGCTCGCCCGGAATGACAAATGTTAGACAATCAAATATGTCGTTTCTGATTGCGAGATATGAAAGCTGTCGAGAATTCACACAAAAATTTTATGCTGAGATTTTACTATGTCTGATTTAATCCAAAACGTTAAAACCTCTTTTGAACAAGTGCTGGGTTACGCTCCAAGCCACATTATTCAAGCACCTGGTCGTGTCAACCTGATTGGTGAACACACTGATTACAACGATGGTTTTGTATTGCCATGTGCGATCAACTACCAAACGGTTGTAGCAGCAGCAAAACGTGAAGACAACCTAGTGCGCGTGGTATCTGTGGACTACGGCAACGCAGTTGATGAGTTCGATATCACTCAAGAGATTACTTTCCAACAAGACAAAATGTGGGCCAACTACATTCGCGGTGTGGTGAAGTATCTTCTCGCACGCGGTTACCAATTTTCTGGTGCGGATATCTCAGTGAGCGGCAACGTGCCTCAAGGGGCGGGCTTGAGCTCATCGGCAGCATTGGAAGTGGTGATTGGTCAAACGTTTAAAGTGCTGTTCAATCTAGAAATCAGCCAAGCGGAAATTGCACTGAACGGTCAGCAAGCAGAGAACGAATTTGTCGGCTGTAACTGCGGCATCATGGACCAAATGATTTCGGCAGAAGGTCGTGAAAATCACGCGATGTTATTGGACTGCCGTAGCCTAGAAACCGAAGCAGTATCGATGCCAGAAGACATGGCAGTGGTGATCATCAACTCGAACAAAAAACGTGGCTTGGTAGACAGCGAATACAACACTCGTCGTGAGCAATGTGAAGAAGCGGCGCGCATCTTCGGCGTAAAAGCACTCCGTGATGTGAGCATTGAGCAGTTTAACGAGAAAGTGTCTGAGCTGGATGAAATGGTGGCAAAACGTGCTCGCCACGTGATCACAGAAAACGATCGCACGGTCGAAGCCGCACAAGCTCTTCGCGCACACGACATGAAGCGCATGGGTGAATTGATGGCAGAGTCTCATGCTTCAATGCGTGATGATTTCGAAATCACAGTAAAAGAAATCGATACATTGGTTGAGATGGTGAAAGAGGTCATCGGTGAGCAAGGCGGTGTACGCATGACTGGCGGAGGCTTTGGCGGTTGTATTGTCGCTCTTGTACCGCCTGCATTAGTGGATGACGTGAAAGCAACCGTTGAAGCTAAATACCAAGCAGCAACAGGGTTGAAAGAATCTATCTACGTGTGCCAAGCGAAAAATGGCGCTAGCTTAGTCGAAGTGCTTTAAGCGCACCGCAGCTTTAGTAGGAGCGAGATATGACCGAACCATTAACCATCACGATGACACAGCAGGCTGCTTTTGATGGTGAGCCTGCTAAGGTGGTCGAACTGAAAAATAACACAGGCATGAGCGTTTCCTTTATGGATATTGGCGCGACATGGCTGAGTTGTCGTTTACCTTTGGCGAATGGGGAGTTGCGCGAGGTGCTTCTCGGAGTGGGGACGATGGGGAGTTTCATGCATCAACAGTGTTATATGGGTGTCACTGTTGGTCGCTACGCAAACCGCATCGCCAATGGGCTTTTTGAGGTTAATGGCGAAGCATTTCAAGTCTCCACTAACCAAGCGGGAAACTGCTTACACGGTGGTGAGGAAGGGTTTGATAAGCGTCGCTGGAACATTGAGTCTCAGTCCGAACAGCAAGTGACGTTTTCTTTGTTGTCTGAAGATGGTGATCAAGGTTTTCCGGGGAACCTCGAAGTCCACGTGACGTATACCCTGACTGATGACAACCAAGTGAGCATTGCGTATTTCGCAAAGACAGACAAAGCAACACCAGTGAACTTAACCAACCACGCTTACTTTAATTTGCTTGGAGCGGAAGCCGATTTGGATTGCCGTTCTCACCGTTTAACCATCGCAGCAGATCAATATCTACCAACTAATGACGTCGGTATTCCTTTGGGGGCATTGCAAGATGTGAAAGGAACAGGCTTTGATTTTAGAAATGAAAAGCCAGTATTGGAGCATTTCTTACAAGACGAGCAGCAGATTGCAGCGAAAGGTTATGATCACAGCTATCTATTTGATGCTCATCGCGACGTTTCAAAACCCGTTGCGCGGGTGGTTTCTCCGGATGGAAAAGTGCATATGTCTGTCGTGACCAATAAGCCTGCCATGCAATTGTATACGGGGAACTGGTTAGCGGGTGCACCAAACCGTCGCGGTGGGAAATACCTAGACTACGCGGGCTTGGCGTTAGAAACTCAGTTTTTGCCAGATTCACCGAACCATGCTGAGTGGGGGCAACCAAGTTGTATTCTTGAACCTGAGCAAGCGTATCGATTCAGTACCACGTTTCAGTTTGCTTTTTAGTTAAGGTATTGATTTTTAGCCTTTTGGGTTGCCATGAGCTTTTTGCCTACAGTAGGTCAAAAGCTTAGTTGAACTAAAAACAAAAAAGCTCTGGTACTTCTGTAGCAGAGCTTTTTTATTTCGTATTTTAGATTGGGTGCAGAGTTAGAGGCGGTCAACCGAGTTGCGACGAACTAAGGTTGGGCTGAAGATGATCGTGTCTTCTTCCACTTGTTCATCTCGTGATAATGCCAACGCTAGTCGAGCAGCGCGTTCTGCCATCATTTCAATTGGGTAACGAATTGTCGTCAAACTTGGATTGACGAAGCGAGCAATTAAACCATCGTCAAAACCGACCATAGAGACTTTCTCTGGTACGCTGATTCCGTTTTGATCTAATACGGCAAGTGCCCCGGCTGCCATGTAATCGTTGTAAGCCACGACACCGGTGATTTCGAGTGATTTCGTCAGTAAGTTGGTCATTGCTATTTCACCACCATCACTGTTTGGTTCACCATATTCAACGTAACTTTTCGACAGTTCAATCTTGTGGTCTTTCAGCGCCGCTTGGTAACCTTGCAAGCGCTCATCGGTATCTTCAATGTCATGTGAAGAAGCGATACAAGCTATCTTGGTATGCCCATGACGAAGTAAATATTCTGTCGCGAGGTACGCACCTTTACGGTTATCGAGAGAGATACAACGCTCTGCTAACTCAGGAATGTGGCGGTTGATCAATACCATCCCTTTTACTTCTTTGGCATAGCCAATCAATTCTTCATCTGATAAGCCTTTAGAGTGGATCACAATCGCCTCACAGCGGCTATTAATCAGCAGCTCTAACGCTTGTCGTTCATCTTCTGGATTGTGATAACCATTGCCAATTAGAATGTGTTTACCATTTTCTCTTGCGACGTTATCAACCGATTTGACCATGGTGCCAAAGAAGGGGTCTGAGACATCACTCACCAGCACGCCCATCGTATTGGTACTTTGACTGACGAGTGCTCGTGCTGCCGCGTTAGGGCGATAGCCAAGTTTGCTCATCGCTTTAGTCACTGCATCGATAGAAGTTTGGCTTGCCTTGGGTGATTTGTTGATCACACGAGAAACGGTAGCGACTGATACACCCGCTTCTTTCGCGACATCCTTGATTGTTGCCATGAGGAACCTTTCGTTGGCTAAAAACGTTAACCGGAGTATTAAACACCCATTGTGTAATAAGTGCAATTTTAACAGGTGGTTGCTTTCTAAATTGCGATCTTTACCTCTTGTAATTATTAATCTTACTGATAGTGTAAACGTTATCTTTTTAGTAAAATTTACTTGGGTTTTAATTAATGGAAACGATCGCTTACTCAGACTTTGCAAAGTTAGAAATTCGCACTGGAAAAATCATCGAGGTGGCGCGCCACGAGAATGCAGATAAGCTGTACATTGTGCAGATCGATGTTGGTGAGAAAACCCTGCAAACGGTAACGAGCCTTGTACCGTACTACACAGAAGAAGAGTTAATGGGTAAACAAGTGGTAGTGCTGTGTAATCTAGCAAAAGCTAAGATGCGTGGTGAAACCTCTGAGTGTATGCTGCTGTGCGCTGAAACTGACGATGAGTCGGAAAGCGTATTACTGACACCGGAACGCGCAATGCCATCAGGCGTGCGAATTGTTTAAGCTGTAAGTTAAATTTATTTATATAACAAATGCTTATGGCTTATGTCTCATTTTATAAATGAGTGAGTTGATTCATATTCACCTTTATTTATAATTTTCTTGATTTAAAACTGTTTAACAGTATGAAAATATAGGAAATTATAATGAAAAAGGTTTTGCCTTTATTGGCTTTAGGTGCAGTGGTTGCTTCAGCGTCGGTTCAAGCAAATAGTGGTTGGTATATTGGTGCGGATATTCATAACACTGAGATCGATACAGAGTTGAACATTGATTCATCGTCTTCAACAGGCTTTGGTATCGCTGTTGGTAAAGAGATGGCGCTCTCTCAGCAGTTTGTATTAGCTTTTGAGGGTGAGTTTATTCACTTTGGCAGCTTTAAAGAGAACGGATACTTCATCGATCAGTTTGGCACTGCGCACAATGCGAGCATTGAAGTTGAGGGTTACGCTGCGAATCTTAATGCGAAACCTAAATACTACTTCACAGGCACAGGTTTCTACTTAGGCGCTGTGGCTGGCTTGGGCGTGATGGGTGTTGACCTGAAGTTGGATGTTCCAACTGCATCTTCTAGCTCAATATCAACAGATGGTAGCGATATTGGTTTCAACTACGGTGCTGAAGCAGGTTATGAATTTGCTTCTGGTCTGATTGTTTCTGGTGGTTACCGTGCGTCTTCAGTCACGATTGATGTTGAAAATGGCGGTGATTTAGATTTTGATTTTGATGGCTTTTACGTAGGTCTAGACTACAAATTCTAATCAGATATTTGTCGAATATGAATAATGGAAGGGAGCCACTAGGCTCCCTTTTTGATCAGGTTATCTATTAATTCATAATGATGATCTTGCACACCCGCAAGGTTGCCATACTTGGGCTGGTGGCGGTCATTCTCTTTGGCGTGTTGCCAACCTATAGTATGGCGAACAAAGTGTTCAGCAAACGCGTGAGAGACTTCCAAGCATCCTGCTAAAACAGTATCTACATAACTTTGCATGATTGGGCTGAGCGTGCAGGGTGGAAGGGGATCGCTTTTCACGTAAACCCAAATCTCATGATCTGGATTAAAGCTGATGTCAGTTTCGATTTGTTCAGGACGAATTTGAATACGATGATAGCCACGTTCGCGGCGGTCAAATTCAGTCAGCGCTTGGTGGTCTACTTCGAGCAGCACACCGTTCACTTGCCCTTCGCCTTCATTCACAACCAGCGGTGACAAGATATAGCTGTCGTCGACTTTGCCCCAATAGCGCACTAACCCATGGGCAATAACGGGAATTGCTTCACCCGTTTGCCCTGTAAGCTCACGTGAGGCCGAATTGATTAAGCTGCCGTAGCCAAATATATACATCGTGATTGTTCCCTTTTACTTCGACGAATTCCGTTCTATCCGTTATACCTAAATATGATATCTAAGTCATTCTTACTGAGCCCAGCATTTTTACGTTCTTGGGAGGAAATGCCTCCACCGCATCAGGCGCAATGTTTTACCTCTAAAGGATAGTCTGATCTTATAACATGTATTTTTTATGCATGTTTGTGTTAAGATCGCTGACGTTAAGTTTTTCGACAGTACGAATTGGTACGTAAGGGCATCACAATGCTGAATATCACCGATAAAAAAGTGGAAGAAAAAATCCCCGCATGGCTGCGACTTGGGTTTAGACCGTTTTTCCTGTTTGGCTCTATTTACGCCATCATCGCGATTGCGTTGTGGGTATGGATGTTTCAAACAGGGCAGCCTAGCGCGTTGAGTGTTCCGGCTTTGTGGTGGCATGTGCATGAAATGCTGTTTGGTTTCTCTATGGCGATTGTGGTGGGGTTCGTTCTGACTGCGGTACAAAACTGGACGGGGATCAATGGAACGAAGCACTACACTTTGCTAGCCTTGTTTTTGTTATGGCTTGCTCCTCGAGTTCTACTTTGGACGCCTGCACCACTTTGGTTAACCAGCAGTGTTGAAGCGCTGTTTTTACTGTTTGTAGCGTATGAGGTCGGCATACGAGTTTATCGTGCTAAAGGGTGGCGTAACCTATTTTTTGTTCCGTTATTCTTACTTGCAATCTTTGCGAACTTTGCCAGTTATGCCACGGTGAAAGGTATGCCTCCATTTACCTCTTCTGCTGTGTGGCAAGCAATGCTGTGGTGGTTCACTTTACTGCTTTCTGTCATGGGTGGGCGAGTAATCCCTTTCTTTACTGCACGTCGTTTCAACTTTGAAAAAGCTCAACCGCTGATGTGGCTAGATTGGCTCGCCAACCTACCATTGGTCATGTTGTTTGTACTGAGTTTCTTCCCTGTGACGTTTGCTGAACTTGGGAAGCCGCTGATGTTGTTTGCTGGTATCGCCCAATTGGTTCGATTCTTACGCTGGAAACCTTGGTTGACTCTGAGCGAGCCACTTGTTTGGTCTTTACATGCGGCTTATTTGTGTCTGCCTTTAAGTCTTATCCTACGTGGCTGCTGGGATAACGCGTTTGCCAACCACAACTTGATTCATTTGTTTGCGATTGGTGCGCTAGGTGGCTTAATCCTAGCAATGATTACTCGTGTCACCATGGGGCACACTGGACGTATGATTTACAAAGGTCCGAACATGAGTATCGCGTTTGCGGCGGTGATTGCTGCGGCGTTAGCGAGAAGCTTAGGTGTGATATTTGCTCCTTCACAGATGTTCTTTTGGATTGATATCAGCGCAGCATTATGGATTCTTGCATTTGGTATGTTTGTGTGGCGTTTTGGTGTGATGTTGATAACTCCGCGTGTGGATGGTCATCCGGGATAATCGAAGAAAAATGAAAGTGAAGAAGGGCTTGGCGAGATGCTAAGCCTTTTTTGTTTGATGTTGCTTCAGCAAATAACCCATTAATAGTAAGGAAATTATTAAGAATGTGAAAAACGTTGAATTCTAATCTGAGTTTTGCTCGTGCCAGAAAAGGCGGAGTTCGATACTCTGTATCTGTTATTGCTCGTATGAATATGAGTGATTAACTAGCCAATTGACGTTTTAGACCCATAGGTGTCTTTCGTGTAATTACATGGCCGCTTAGTTCTATACCTCCGTGGAACTAAGCGGCGTTTTTCGTTTTGTGGCTAGGTAAAATTAGATATTCCCTTGGCTGAAGTCTTTCTGGAAATAAAGAACTTTCTGTAGATAGCGTCTCGCTTCCCCTTTTGGGTGTTGAGTGGTTAATGCATCATAAACTTGAGTTGGGTTGAGGCTGTTAAGTTCATTCATTGCACGCTTACGGTCGCTATCAAACGTCGAAAGCACACCACCAGTGCCGCCGTTGTAGGCGGAAATCATACTAAAGTGCTTCGAGGTTGGATGTTTCACGTCTCGTAGATAGCGGTTTTTCAATATATAGAAATACGCTGCACCAGTATCAATGTTATTGGCAGGATCGAATAAGTATTCTTTGGTAGGAATACCTGGTTTGTTTTTTACTAAATTAAACACATCCGCACCCGCTGTTTTTGGGATCACTTGCATCAAGCCGTAAGCGCCAGCATGAGAAACCGCATAAGGGTTAAAACTACTTTCGGTTTTGATCACGGCGAAAATCAGATCTTCTGATAAACCATATCGTTTTGCAGCGTCACGTATCAAGCCAGCGTACTGGTATTCGCGTTGTTCTAGATGATCTTTCACCATGTTGATTTCGACATAGTAAGCACTGCCGTGTTTGATGGCTTTCTTTTGCAGTTTGTTGTCGAGTAGGTAGTCTGCGTAACGATTGGCGCGCCATTCCCATTCAATCGGTTTTCCATCGTGATCGAGAACTTGCCCCAATAAAAAAGGCTTACCACGTAATACCGCTTCCTTGTCACTAAACAACTCCGCATGTGCTGGATCGGCAGGCATGAGTAGTGTCTGTACAATCGCTTTTTGTAGCTTTTCCGTTGGCTGGTATTGGGAAATTGTCGAAACGTAGATTTTTCCCGCTTCGAAGTCGATATGAGCGCGGGTGCTATAACCATCAAGGTATTTCACGTAGCGGTGTTTTCCCGCTTCGACGAACTCATCTTCACCCCAGCGATCTTTGGCTTTTTGCGCAATGTAAGCCAGTAACTGTTGGATATTCTCTTGGTTAGATGCACTTGGCGGCTTTACATAGGGAGGTACGTAGTCATCACATGCGCAAGGTGGTGTTTCTTCAGGAGCAACAGAGCAACCACTGAGGAGAAGTAAGCTCAGGAATAGCGATTTCTTCATCGGATACCGATTTAATTAGAGGTGAGGGCAATTGCCGACTGAAGAAAATAATAAGTAAGAGTGTTAATTGTCTGAAATTAAAACTTTTTGTGCTTTCGATAGAAGGTGTTGATATTAGAATTTAGCTCCAAAAAAAAAGCCTGCGGGGTGCAGGCTTTGTATTAGGAGAGTCCAATTTAACTTACTTGTGAGAGGCTAACGACCTTTTGTTGCAGCTTCTCTTTTAGATATTCTGCCAGTGCGATTTTCTCCTCTTCGTTCATGTATAAGCCAAGTTTTGTACGACGCCATAAGATGTCTTCATCGGTTAGCGCCATTTCGTGATTCATCAAGTAATCAATTTCACGTTGATATACGCCACTTGCTTGCTCTGAGAAGCAGTGACCAAGATCTTCTACGCTGTTAGAGCCTTCCATCAGATCCCAAGTTTGTGTACCAAACTGAGTCACGTAGCGCAGCAACATTGCTTCTGATGCCCAC
This sequence comes from Vibrio sp. MMH1-50, assembly GCF_022347645.1. Lineage (NCBI taxonomy): Bacteria > Pseudomonadati > Pseudomonadota > Gammaproteobacteria > Vibrionales > Vibrionaceae > Vibrio > Vibrio sp. MMH1-50. The sequence goes on along the minus strand of NZ_JAKRGG010000003.1, from coordinate 78,934 downwards.
GAGTATTTCGCATGAATCATTTTCGCAAGTTGCTCACGGCTGCAACTGAAGTTACCACCAGGAAGGGTTTGGTTTGCCGTCCAGTCTTTACCCATTTCAGGTAGGTAAGGTGCAAGTTTCTTCATTGCCGCTTCGCCAAGCTTACGGTATGTCGTGAGCTTGCCGCCGAACACTGAAAGTAAAGGTGCGTGGTCGTATTCAGCATCCAACTCTAGTGTGTAGTCACGTGTGATCGCTTGCGGTGAGTCAGACTCATCATCACACAGTGGGCGTACACCACTGTAAGTCCATACCACATCTTCGCGGCTTAGCTGGTGGACAAAGTGTTGGTTAACAATATCGATCAAGTAATCGACTTCATCTTCGGAGATCGCGACTTCACGCGGATCGCCTTTGTATTCCACATCTGTGGTACCAATGATCGAGAACTTATCTAAGTAAGGGATCATAAATACGATGCGGTTATCTTTGTTTTGTAGGATGTAGGCTTGCGGCTCGTTGTGGATACGAGGAACAACGATGTGCGAGCCTTTGATCAAACGAATGTTGCGAGGGGAGGTTTGCTCTAATCCTTCATCAAAGAACTGTTTCACCCATGGACCAGCAGCGTTAACCAGAGCTTTCGCTTTACGTTCGAAACGTTGGTCTGTGGTGACGTCATGAATAGTGACATGCCAAATGCCGCCTTCACGGTGTGCTTTTTCTACGCGGCAGTAGTTGCGAACTTCTGCGTTATTCTCTTTTGCAGCCAGAACGTTAAGTAAGACTAAGCGCGCATCGTCTACCCAACAATCTGAGTATTCGAAACCGGTTTTCATTTCAGGTTTCAAAAGACCTGATTTTGCTAGGTTGACAGTTTTGCTGCCTGGCAGTGTGGTTCGTTTACCCAAGTTATCGTAAAGGAACAAACCACAGCGGATCATCCAAGCTGGGCGTAAAAATGGGCGATGAGGTAAACGGAAGCGCATTGGTAGAGCCACATGTGGTGCTTTACGTAAGATCACTTCACGTTCAGCGAGCGCTTCCGAAACTAAACGAAATTCATAGTGTTCAAGGTAACGTAATCCGCCGTGGATCAGTTTTGAACTTGCAGAAGAGGTTGCCGATGCGAAGTCATTAGCTTCGTACAAACCGACGCTTAAACCACGACCAGCAGCATCTGCAGCAATACCAGCCCCGTTAATGCCGCCACCGATCACGATCAGGTCTAAAGTAGGGGATGCGTTAGTCGTGGAAGCATTTTGTTGGATACTCATAAATTTGACCTCTTGGTGAGCGAACGAGCATTTTAGAACATGAGTTTATCCTAGCTTAGGTTTCGTTTGTGGTCATTATTTATTTTCGTTTATGAGCGTTTTGTGTGATTTGGGCACAAAAAAACCTCTGCCTAATTAAGACAGAGGTCATTTATTCGTATAGAAAGATAGGTAATTTGCTATTCGTTCTCAGATCTTTCTATTTGTGTATCAACCACTTCAAGGGGAACCGAGGCATCTTTTAGAATCGCAAGAATCTCTTCTGGTGGTTGTTTGTTGGTGAATACCATGTTCAATTGCGCGATATTGCCCAGTTTCACCATAGCATTGCGACCAAATTTCGAATGGTCAACTGCAAGGAACACACTGCGGCTGTTATCAATAATTGCCTGTTTAACGCGAACTTCATGATAATCAAAGTCCAGTAGCGAGCCATCAAAATCGATACCACTGATGCCTAAAATGCCGAAATCGAGGCGGAATTGTTTGACGAAATCGAGCGTCGCTTCACCGACAATACCGCCGTCACGGTTGCGAACTTCACCGCCCGCCAAAATAACTTTGATTTCTGGGTTTGGTAAAAGAATGGTGGCAACATTAATGTTATTGGTCACCACGCGAAGTTGTTTGTGGTTTTTATTGAGCGCTCGAGCGACGGCTTCTGGCGTGGTACCAATATCAATAAACAAGGTTGCGCCATCTGGAATGTGTTTTACTAGTTCTTCCGCAATGACATCTTTTTCATTGAAGTTAAGCGCTTTACGCGTGTTATATGACGTGTTCTCTGAACTGAGAGGAATGGTAGCACCACCGTGGTAGCGTCGAATCTTGTTTTCATCAGCAAGGTCGTTTAAGTCGCGACGGATAGTTTGAGGACTGACATTAAATTTTTCTACCAGCTCATCCGTGCTGACGTAGCCTTGTTTTTTCACCAACTCAACAATCTGTTGGTGTCTTGGTATTTGCTTCACTTAGCACTCCCTTGTGCACTGGTAATCGCCAATGCTTCAAATTCGAATATAGAAACTCGCTCTATTGTGCTCGAATTAGCGCATTGTGAGAAGTCGTGGGAATAGGGAATCCGCGATCGAACGCAAAAAAAGAGCGCCAAGTCGGCGCTCTTTACGATTAATCAGGGGGAAACTAATCGTTTATCAGAAATTAATCGTCTTCGTCGTGAAGCTCAGACCAAGTTTGAGCACACTTGACTGCGCGCTTCCAACCTTTGTAACGACGGTTACGTTTTTCTTCATCATCGTGTGGTTCGAATGTGCGATCGAGCACTGCTTTGTCTTGCAGCTCATCAATGCTATTCCAGAAACCAACCGCTAGACCGGCTAGGTATGCTGCACCCAAAGCGGTCACTTCAGTTACTTGAGGACGGTGAACTTCGGTATTAAGAACATCAGACTGGAACTGCATTAAGAAGTTGTTCGCCACTGCGCCGCCATCTACACGAAGGTTCGCGAGCTTGATGCCCGAGTCTGCTTGCATTGCATCCAGCACATCACGAGTTTGGTAAGCGATACCTTCCAAAGTTGCACGGATAATGTGGTTAGAGTTTACACCACGAGTTAGACCGACAATCGTACCGCGAGCGTAAGCATCCCAATATGGTGCGCCCAGACCAGTAAACGCAGGAACCACGTAAACACCATTTGAAGTATCAACTTTGGTCGCAAAGTATTCTGAATCTTCGGCACCAGCCAGAATCTTCATTTCATCACGTAGCCATTGAATTGAAGCGCCACCCATGAATACCGCACCCTCAAGGGCGTAAGCTGGCTCACCTTTTGGACCGCATGCTAGCGTGGTCAACAGGCCATTTTTCGATGTTACCTTCTCTTGACCCGTATTCATCAACAAGAAACAACCTGTGCCGTAGGTGTTCTTCGCTTGACCAGCTTCAACACACATCTGACCGTAAAGAGCGGCTTGTTGGTCACCTGCAATGCCTGCAATTGGGATACGAGTACCACCTTTACCACCAATGTTGGTTTGACCGTAAATTTCTGATGAGCGTTTTACTTCAGGCATCATGGATGCAGGGATGCCCATCTCATCCAGCATTTTTTGATCCCAGCATAGGTCATTAATGTTGAACAGCATGGTACGAGAAGCATTGGTGTAGTCGGTTACGTGGACGCGACCTTGTGTCATCTTCCAAACCAACCAGGTATCAACAGTACCGAATAGCAGCTTGCCTGCTTCAGCATCTTCACGTGCGCCTTCAACGTTATCTAGAATCCACTTCACTTTTGTACCCGAGAAGTAAGGGTCTAGAACCAGACCTGTATTGTCGCGAACGTAATCTTCTAGTCCGCGCGCTTTTAATTCTTCACAAATATCGGCAGTGCGGCGGCATTGCCATACGATCGCGTTGTAAACCGGTTTGCCTGTTTCTTTGTTCCATACAATCGTCGTTTCACGTTGGTTGGTAATACCGATACCTGCAAGTTGGTCGCTACGGATGCCGGTTTTCGCAAGTGCTTCAACCAAGGTAGAGCTTTGAGTTGCCCAGATTTCCATTGGGTCATGTTCAACCCAACCAGCCTCTGGATAAATCTGAGTAAATTCTCGCTGAGCGACGCTTACGATATTCGCGTCATGATCCAGAATGACAGCACGAGAGCTTGTCGTGCCTTGGTCTAGGGCAACAATGTATTTTTGCTCAGTCATGGTAAGAATCCTTTTGTTTCGTTATTTATATTTTAGTAAATGTTCGAATTGGTAGGGGTTAAGCTTGCGCTTGTTCTGCTTCTTCTTCGGTTTCGCACTGGTTAGGGATAGTACAGCCGTGACCTTGCTTTGGCAGATATGCAGCAATCGCTTTCGGGTACAACCAACCACCGAAGCAAGCACCTGCGATAGGAGCAAGAATTGGAACAATAAAGTATGGAATTTCACGCGCGCCAGTCAGGGCATAATCCCAACCTGCGAAGTAGGCAAACAGCTTAGGACCAAAGTCACGTGCAGGGTTCATCGCAAAACCTGTTAGTGGACCTAGAGAACCGCCGATTACCGCAATTAGGATACCGATCAGTAGAGGGTTCATCGCGCCGCGAGGTGCGCCATTGTTCTCATCACCAAGAGCAAGAATGGCAAACATCAGCACTGCGGTAATCACGAATTCCACAGCAAAAGCGCCAAAGAAAGAGAGAGAAGCATGTGGGTAAGTCGAGAAAATGCCCGCTGTGGCTAATGCGTCTTGGCTGCTACGAACGAAGTTGTGTGCGATTTCGTAATCCGTAAAGAGGTTGCTGTACAAGCTGTAGACCAAAGCAGCAGAGCAAAATGCACCTAGCATTTGCGCAATGATATAAGGCACAACTTTCGCCTTATCAAATCCATGGAACATCGCCAGTGCGATAGTTACGGCAGGGTTGATGTGTGCACCGGATACGCCCGCAGTACAGTAAATAGCGATGGCGACGCCAAAGCCCCATACAATACTGATTTCCCATTGACCAAATTGAGCCCCGGTCAAAACGAGTGCAGCAACACAGCCTACGCCAAAAAAGATAAGTAATCCTGTACCGATAAACTCGGCCAAACATTCTCCGAGCAGTGAGGGGTGTTTGTTCGTTGTCATGTTAAGAGTCCTTTAATATTTATGCTTATCTAGCACGGTTCTATTGTGCATATATAAACGTTTGCGAAAACAAACGAGCGCTAAAAATGAGCGTTTGAGCATAAATTTGTTAATCAAACTCTTCGTTTTTGTTAATTGACGCATCTTTTGCTCAAAAAGGAAACTCGATAAAACGAATTATGGTCTTCAATTTTGCTTTGATAGACTAAAACTACCGATGTGAAAATCAATGCACAAACTGGTAAGAGGAGTTTTGTGAACCTGCTTCGCGAATGGTGGGAAAATACTCAGATTATTGGTCGAAAACTAACCCTAAAGAGCTAGCTAACACTAATGGTGATAAGGGATTTTTGATATTCATTCGCTCGTTGCTAAGAGCTACGCCATCTCAAAGAAAGAAGACCGTTTCCCCGTAGCAAATATGCCATCTTTTGCTTGGAGACGGCCTCTAAATGTACGTTGGAAGCGGTGGGCTTATGTTGACCCTAATTGTTAACGCGATGACATTGTTGCAACACGCCACAATTGAGGCGTTTGATGGCTTAAATCACGTGCTTCGTCTCTTCAACTTCCACCTTTTATCCATTTTTGTGGTCATTTGAGCACTTGATTCACTTAATATTGTGCTGACTTTGTTCGTTTGCGCACTTCGTGTTCTATGTGGACAGTAACGAAATCTGCAGAAAGTGGAAGCGCAGTCTAATTAAAAGCCTCTAATTTTCTGTATTTACTGAAATTTAATTCTTATGCAACATTTGTCACAGAAATAAAAATCGAATTTCATAAAATGCATTCACTTTCGAACGAAACTCCTTTTTGCTCGTTCGCGATTTTATACTCCCTACCATCGCTCACATTATTAATGAGGTTCCTATGTTTGGAATATTCAAACCTAAGGCGCACATCGATCGTTTATCGTCCGATAAGATCGATGGCACTTATTCCCGCTTACGTTGGCAACTCTTTATCGGCATCTTTGTTGGTTACGCTGGCTACTACCTGGTTCGTAAAAACTTTAGCTTGGCGATGCCTTATCTTATTGAACAAGGTTTTAGTCGTGGTGACTTAGGTGTTGCCTTAGCTGCGGTATCTATTGCTTACGGTTTATCAAAATTCTTAATGGGCAGTGTTTCTGACCGCTCAAACCCTCGTTACTTTTTAAGTGGCGGTCTATTAATGTCAGCGCTTGTGATGTTCTGCTTCGGCTTTATGCCTTGGGCTACTGGCAGCATTACAGCGATGTTTATTCTATTGTTCCTAAACGGTTGGTTCCAAGGTATGGGATGGCCTGCCTGTGGTCGAACCATGGTTCACTGGTGGTCGCGCAAAGAGCGTGGCGAGATAGTGTCGGTTTGGAACGTGGCACATAACGTGGGTGGTGGTTTAATTGGTCCGCTGTTCATCCTTGGTCTTTGGGCATTCAACGACGATTGGCGCACCGCTTTCTATGTACCTGCATTTTTTGCCACGCTCGTAGCTGTCTTTATTTGGTTCACCGTAAGAGATACACCGCAGTCTTGTGGTCTTCCGCCAATTGAAGAGTATAAAGACGATTACCCTGATGATTACGACAAGTCACACGAAAAAGAAATGACGGCGAAGGAAATTTTCTTCAAGTATGTCTTTTCTAATAAGTTGTTGTGGTCAATTGCGATTGCGAACGCGTTTGTTTACCTGATCCGCTACGGTGTGCTGGACTGGGCGCCGGTATACCTTAAAGAAGCGAAGGACTTCTCGGTTGATAAATCTTCTTGGGCTTACTTCCTATACGAGTGGGCTGGTATCCCAGGTACGCTATTGTGTGGTTGGATTTCAGACAAGCTATTTAAAGGTCGTCGTGCTCCTGCCGGTATTCTATTTATGGCGTTAGTAACCGTAGCGGTGTTGGTTTACTGGTTCAACCCAGCAGGTAACCCAGCAGTAGATATGATGGCGCTGGTTGCAATCGGCTTCTTGATTTACGGTCCGGTAATGTTGATTGGTTTGTATGCGCTAGAGCTTGCTCCTAAGAAAGCGGCAGGTACGGCTGCAGGTCTAACTGGCTTATTTGGTTACTTGGGTGGTGCGGTAGCGGCAAACGCGATTCTTGGCTATACAGTAGACCACTTCGGCTGGGATGGCGGCTTTATCATCCTAATCGGTTCATGTATCACCTCTATCGTTTGTCTAACTTACGCATTTCTTGGCGAGCGTGCTCACCATGAACAAAAAGCGCGTGAGAAAGAAGCATTGGCGTCATAAATCATTAAAGGGGCGGTGGAATACTGCCCCTTCAATAAGCTAAGGAAAGAACAATGAAAACAACGTCAGTTTGCATGACGGTTCTCGCTCTGAGCATCTCAGCTGGAGCTATTGCACAACCGCTTGTTATCGCGCACCGTGGCGCATCGGGTTATCTACCAGAACATACTTTAGAAGCAAAAGCGTTGGCGTACGCGATGAAACCAGACTACATCGAACAAGATGTGGTGATGACCAAAGACGATCAACTCGTTGTATTGCATGATCATTACCTCGATCGCGTGACCGATGTAGCTGAGCGATTCCCGGATCGTGCTCGTAAAGATGGTCGTTACTATGCGATTGATTTCACGTTGGCAGAAATCAAATCATTGCGAGTCACTGAAGGCTTTAACATTGATGATAAAGGTAACAAGGTTGCTGGCTATCCGACACGATTCCCAATGTGGAAATCAGACTTCACCGTACCTACTTTTGCTGAAGAGATTGAGCTGATCCAAGGCTTAAACAAAACGCTGGGTTATGACATCGGTATTTACCCGGAAATCAAAGCGCCGTGGTTCCATCGTCATGAAGGCAAAGACATCTCAAAAGCGGTGCTTAAAGTTTTAAAACAATACGGTTACGATTCGCAAGACGACAAAGTATACCTTCAGTGTTTTGATGCGAATGAGCTTCAGCGCATCAATAGTGAACTCATGCCCGCAATGGGCATGGATTTAAAGCTCGTTCAGCTTATGGCTTACACCGATTGGAACGAGACCATGGAGTATAAAGGCGACAGGGCAACACCATACAGTTATGACTGGATGTTTGAAGCCAATGGTATGAAGAAGGTCGCGGAATACGCGGAAGGGATCGGTCCTTGGAAACCAATGTTGGTGGATGACAAATCAACCAAGGATAACATCATCATCAAACCTTTGATGAAAGCGGCAAAAGACGCGGGTTTGCAAGTGCATCCTTATACTTTCCGCGCGGATCCAGGGCGTATTCCTGCTTACACCGACAGCTTCGATGGCATGATGGACATCTTCTACAATCAGGTGAAAGTGGATGGTTTGTTTACTGACTTCCCTGATAAAGCAGTCAACTTTCTGAACAAGTAAAATTCTAAAAAGCTGAGTATTTGAAGTTCTCAGTATTACGTCACACGCCATGTCGTAACAATGTGCCCTCTCTCAGGCAATAAAAAATCCCCCAACAGTTTCCTGTTGGGGGATTTTTCGTAGGGCTAATTCACTGCAATACCTAAATGACTTCAAGATGCTCAGTTCAGAGTCTGGTCACTGATAAAATGACGAAGTGAAATAGCTCGCTATTTTCAAGTTATTTGACGTGGGAATCGTGATAGTGACACGCTCCCAAAGGGCGAGTTGTCTTGGCTTTCATGCTTTGTTAACGAGCTTTGATTTAGATTGACTAGATCTTCAACTCGTTGCTGCGCCTGCAAGCCAAGTCAGCCTCGCTGAATCAAGCATCTCGAGGTTATTTGGGTATTCTTATTAGTTGTTTTTATGCAGTTCGCTGTTCAGTTCAACCGCGCTCTTGTTTGCAAGACACTCGATTTGACCTGTTACAGAGTTACGACGGAATAGTAGGTCAGAAACACCAGCAAGATCGCGTGCTTTTACTACTTCTACTTCTTGGCCTGCAGAATCTAGCATGCGCACTTTAGAGCCAGCGGTTACGTATAGACCTGATTCGATAGTACAACGGTCACCCATTGGGAAACCAAGACCTGCGTTTGCGCCTAGTAGAGAGTTTTCACCGATAGAAACTACAACTTTACCGCCGCCAGATAGCGTACCCATGATAGATGCGCCACCGCCGATGTCAGAACCGTTACCAACCACTACGCCAGCAGAGATACGACCTTCTACCATGCTCACGCCAGTTGTACCCGCGTTGAAGTTGATGAAGCCTTCATGCATTACCGTTGTGCCTTCGCCAACGTGTGCGCCAAGACGTACGCGAGAAGTGTCAGCGATACGAACACCAGTTGGTACCACGTAGTCCACCATTTTAGGGAACTTGTCTACGCAATCTACGCTTAGTGCACGACCCGCTAGGCGAGCTTCGATTTGACGCTCTGCCAGTTCAGGTAGGTCGATTGGACCTTCATTAGTCCATGCGATGTTGTGTAGTAGACCGAAGATACCGTCTAGTACCGTACCGTGTGGTTGAACTAGGCGGTTAGAGATAAGTTGAAGTTTTAGGAAACCTTCAGCAACGCTTTGTGGCTGCTCGTCAGTTGCAAGGATAACCAGTACAAGTGGTTGTGCTGATTCTGCTGCTTTTGCTGCGAAAGAAGCGTTTGCCGCATCGCCGTTTGCTTCAAATGCTGCTGCCAGTTCTGCGCTTTGTGCTGCAGAGATCTCGATAGCTTGGTTGCCTTGCTCGTAACCTGCTACTGCTGCTAGTGCGTTAACAAGCGCTTCGCTTGGGTTAAGAACTGGGTTTGGGAAAAACGCTTCGATGATTTTGCCGTCGCGATTTTTAGTTGCCGTACCAAAGGCTAGAGAGAAGAAAGCCATAGTTGATCTCCATGTGTTGAGTCTTGTGTCTCGTCTGTTCACTGACAAGAAATAATTAAGTTGTCAGTCATCATAAAGAGAGTGTTGGGGAGTTTAAAGAGGGGAAATGGAGAAAGTCTGTAGATGGATACCTTTTGTCTTTTTAGAGATATGTTTGTCTGATGAGAAATGTGTCGCAAAAGCCTTCTCAGACCGATTTGGGGTAAAGACAAAGTGAAGTTGGAAAAGGGGCGCAGCAAAAAATAAGGGGAGGACCGAAGTCACTCCCCCTACACTGGGTTTGTTGGATTTAATCGCTTTGGATAGAAAGCGATTAAATCGGCTTAAAGGCTAAGTTCACCGACGGCTACGGCAAGTGCAACAGTTGCACCTACCATTGGATTGTTGCCCATACCGATGAAGCCCATCATCGCTACGTGTGCAGGTACTGAAGAGCTACCTGCGAATTGTGCATCGGCGTGCATGCGACCCATGGTATCGGTCATACCGTAAGAGGCAGGACCTGCCGCCACGTTATCTGGGTGTAGAGTACGACCAGTACCACCGCCTGATGCCACAGAGAAGTAAGGCATGCCTTCACGGTTACGTTCTGCTTTGTAGATGCCTGCTACTGGGTGTTGGAAGCGAGTCGGGTTGGTTGAGTTACCAGTGATACTCACATCCACTTGTTCTTTATGCATGATAGCCACGCCTTCACGTACATCGTCTGCACCGTAGCAAAGGATCTCACCACGTGGACCTTGGGAGAAACGGCGACGTTCTACTTCCACTAACTCACCAGTTTGGTAGTTGTATTGAGTGCGTACGTAAGTGAAACCATTGATGCGTGAGATTAGGTAAGCGGCGTCTTTACCTAAACCATTCAGGATCACTTTCAACGGATTTTTGCGTGATTTGTTCACGTTTAGTGCGATTTTGATTGCGCCCTCTGCTGCTGCGAATGACTCATGACCGGCAAGGAAAGCGAAACAGCCACTTTCTTCATTCAATAGACGAGCCGCCAATGCACCGTGACCGATACCCACTTGGCGTTGCTCTGCCACGCTGCCGGGTTTAGTGCACGCCTGAAGACCTTCACCGATGATGTTTGCTGCTTCTTCTGCTGTTTTTGCTCCGCGGAAAATCGCCAAAGCGGTGCCCAGTGTGTAGGCATCTGCCGCGCTTTCAAACGCGATAGGTTGAGTGTCCATCACTAGTGCTTTAGGGTCGATACCACGATCCATACAGTATTGGTAAGCCGCTTCCAGAGAAGAAAGTTGCATTTCGTCTAATGTGCGACGTACAGATTCAGTAATTGGAGTGTTCATAATCTCTTTCCTCTTGGTGGCAATTATTGTTGGCGTGGGTTAATAGTCGTTACGGCTTCGTCAAAACGACCGTAAGTGCCCGTTGCTTTTTCTGCTGCTTCTGCTGCAGATACGCCTTCGTTGATGGCTTTCATCATCTTGCCTAGGTTGAGATATTGGTAACCAATCACTTCTTTGTTTTCGTCTAGCGCGAGTTTGGTTACATAGCCTTCAGCTAACTCCATGTAACGCACGCCTTTTGCTTTGGTTGAGTAGCTTGTACCCACTTGGCTGCGTTGAGTTTGACCAAGATCTTCCAGTGCCGCGCCAATTTCCAAGCCGCCTTCAGAGAAAGCAGATTGAGTACGACCGTAAACAAATTGAAGGAAGATTTCGCGCATCGCGACGTTGATAGCATCACACACTAAGTCAGTGTTGAGTGCTTCAAGAATGGTTTTACCGGTTAGGATTTCTGCGGCCATCGCTGCAGATTGAGTCATGCCTGAACAGCCGATCGTTTCGATCAAAGCTTCTTCGATGATGCCGTTTTTGACGTTAAGGGTCAGTTTTGCTGCACCTTGTTGAGGAGCACAAGCACCAACGCCGTGGCTAAGACCGGAAATCGCGATAACGTCTTTTGGATTGATCATTGCGCCTTCAACAGGGATCGGTGCAGAAGCATGAAGATCGCCGCGTTGAATCGGGCACATTGATTGGATTTCGTGTGAGTATTGCATAATGTTTTCCCAGTGTACGATATCCAGCATATTGGTCAGACTCAACGGCGTTGACTGCTCTTATTCGCTCCATCAAATAGAAAAACTATGTTCAGGAGGCTTACGCGTTTGTCGCCTTGTTGAGTTAACAACTATTTTGGATATCTTTTTAATTTTTGAGAAAACAGGAGCGGGGTTGGAGAAGAGTTGAATTGCTCACTACAGAACTCTTACTTTTACACTAGAGGCAAAAGTACTTCCAACAGGGCTTACCTGTTCTCGTTTCTGTAGGAGTCATCAGCTTTAAAAGCGGTTTGAATCTTTCGATTCCGGTGGTACCCCATCACCGTGCCCATTTAGATTAGATCTAAGTCACACTAATCTGCAACATGAAATTTAGAGCAATTTGGGATATTAAATCGGTTCTTTATATTCTCAGAGATATATGGCGATTAATGCAACGCATAAAAAAACGCCGCATGGTGCGACGTTTTTTTGAAACAAATGAGAGGCTTATGCAGCGTCTTCTTGTTCGCTATCTTCTTCAACAGCTTCAAGCTTCTTTGCTTTTTTTGGCGCAGGCTTACGTTTTGCACCCAAAGCGTAAAGTACTTCTTCTTTGTTTTGCGCAAGGAACATTGCAAGATCTTCTTGCTTACCTTCGTCTTCTAGAAGTTCACTTTTACCTAGCAGTGAGAATAACTCGTCCGCCATATCCAGCATTTTGTCGTATGCGTCAGCTTCCGCTTTAGAGGTAAAAGTCATTTTCTCTTCTCCATTGCGTTCTACCACGTACTTGACGATTACAGCCATGGTTGGTCCTCTAACTTGATGAATTTATACTGGCTTTTTATACAGTTTTTGACCAATTAAGTCTAGCTACAAGCCTCAGAATGAGAGCCGGGTACAACTAACTGACCAGCATTTGAGCTATCTACCTTGGATTCTCTACCTTGAACTATCCACCTCGAACTAGTCATCTTTAAGGTGCGGGTTCTCTGGGCGTTCCCAATTTTGGCAGAATTCAATAAACGTGCGCAGAAGTGGGTTTTGATACTTCTCTTTGTGGATCAAAAGCCAGAAGCGGCGCTTCATATCCAAAGGCATGTTGAGCATCTTCACTCGACCATCGCGAATTGCAGGTTCTGCGGATAAGCGCGACAAACAACCTAAACCAAGCCCAGCAGATACCGAATTGATCAGCGCTTCAGTAGTGTTGAGCTGAAAAGCCTCATGCCAATGCTCTAAACGCGGAGCGATAACGCGCATAAAAAACTCTCGAGAACCAGAACCAGCTTCACGCAGAATCCACTCGGTGTCTTCGAGTTCATTTAGGCTGATAGGTCCTTCGTCATAGTTAGGGTAATCAGGTGGACAAATCACACACATTTCATCTTCGCTGAATTGCGTTGATTCTAGCTCTGGGTGTATGGTCTTGCCCTCAATGAGCGCGATGTCGAGTTCGTAAGCGATCAACATGTCACAAATCTGGGCAGAGTTGGAGATGAACAAACTCTGTGATTGGTGATTCGTTTCATCACGAAAATCACTTAACAGGTAAGGCGCAACTTGGTTGCCGATGGTGTCACTGGCACCGATGCGAAGCAGCCCTGATAAGGTTTGGTCGCCATCGAACACACTCTCAATATCCCGAGCTCGGTTGAGGAGTTCATCCGCGAGGGGCAAAAGTTTTTGTCCTTCTTGGTTGAGAATTAAGCGGTTGTTCACCCGGTCAAATAGGTGATGTCCGATTTGTTTCTCTAACTCAGACAGCGCCATACTTACCGCTGCTTTCGAAAGAAACAGGCTTTCTGAAGCCGCTGTCAGCGTTTTGTGCTGAGTGATCGTAGTAAAAACTTTCAGTTGTTTAAGAGAGATATGACTAGGCATGATATTCCGTTAAGTAAATCTGAACGTTAGTTTTAAATAATTAGATATATTGGAACGAAGTGCAAGAGTAATATACACCCCATAGAAAGTTAGCCTAGATTTTGAGGTCGTAATGATTCAAAGAACAAAAGCAAAAGTAATGGGAGCACCAACCCCAATGGCGGGTCTGGCTCTTGGTATTGCGAGCTTGGGTTGGAGTTGGGAAAACTTCGCCGAATTACATGGCTATGGACAGTGGATTAGCGCAGGTATTGCAAGTGTATTGCTAGCAATCTTGGCGGTTAAATTTCTTTTTCACAATCACTTGTTAAGACAAGATCTTGCGCACCCTGTGGTGGGTAGTGTCGTTCCAACTTTCGCAATGGGAACTATGGTGGTTTCAAACTCACTAGGGCATTTCTTCTCTGTTGCAGGTGACGTGCTTTGGTTAGTGGCGGTAGCTTTACATATCGTGTTCCTTGTGAGCTTTTTGTACCACCGCGCGAAAGACTTCGAACTACACCACATGGTGCCAAGCTGGTTTGTACCGCCAGTGGGTATTATCGTTGCAGACGTGTCTTTCTCTGGTAACCCAGTGCTTGCACCAATTGCACATGGTGCATTGATCTTCGGTATGGTGGCTTATGCTGTGATGCTGCCAATGATGATCTACCGTTTCATGTTCACTCATGAAATTCCAGATGCAGCAAAACCAACAATGGCAATCATGGCGGCACCAGCAAGCCTATCGTTGGCCGGTTACCTAACTGTAACAGCGACGCCTTCACCAGTGATTATTGCTCTATTGTTTGGTATCGCGGTATTGATGACAGCCATCATCTACTTAGCTTTCTTTAAACTGCTAAGACTGCCATTTAGCCCTGGCTATGCAGCGTTTACCTTCCCAATGGTGATTGGTGCGACAGCTCTGTTCAAAACAGCAAATTGGATGGAAGCAAATGGTCTAGCAGCGCACTATGTACAACAAGTTCGTGGTCTAGCAGGCATCGAATTAATTGTGGCAACGATTGTGGTGACTTACGTAGGTTTGCAATACATCAATAACTTGCTCATTCAACCACGCTTGATGACCACACATCACGCATAAAGCTGAAGTTTTACTCGTAAAGCAAAGTCTTTTGGTCTCTCTCGCCAAGAGGCTTTTTTTATATTGGTAGACTAGGTTATACGTCGACGAATAGATTCTATGTTGACGAGTCGATAAAAAAGCCACCCGAATAGGGTGGCAGGAAAGTTCGACACAATACTAATCCATCAAACTAGGGACTGGTTATCCCTTGTTGTAAAAGCGCGACATTTCATCCAACGATTGTTGGATGGCGTTCACTGGTACTTGGTGTTCGTTATCAACTTTCAATTGGTTATTGAGTTGCTGAGAGTGCCCACCAGGGTTTACCACTAACATAGTTTCTTTACCTACCAGCGCATAGTTGTAATAGCTTCCAGCGATGAACCAATCTCGCGGAACGCAATTGTCAAACAAGTCTCGTCCTACACTGTAAGATTGGGTTTCCCCTTTAACGTCGAATAGCTCGTTCATTAGGGTTGGCACGATATCAAAGTGCGTTGTGCGGTAATTAATTTGTTCCGGCTGATGATCTGGCAGATAAACGTACAGCGGCACGTGTACTTGAGTATCACTGTAGTTACCCGTATGACCCCAGTAGTTCATTTTATGATCGTTAAATTCCTCCCCATGATCGGAGGTAATCACGATAATGGTGTTCTCCAGATCAACGTTTTTCAGAACTTTTTCGATCAAACTATCAATGAAATATAACGAGTTCTTATAGCGGTTGTGGTAAAGCGAGGCGTCAAAATCGTTATCGAGCAGAATATGATCGACGCGCTCCCAGTAAGGTTTGAATTTGGCAAATTCAGGTTCTGGGAAACTGGTGCCGTGGGCAGAGTCATAAAACAAGAAGCTAAAGTATGGTTTGTCGCTATCCTGCTTTTGAAACTGAATAAACTCATCGGTGATCTGTTGATCTCGTTCGATTTGTGTTTCGCCAGTCTGCTTTAACGTAAGATCTTTCACCTTCTTAAAGACAGTGCGAGACAAAGGTGGGCTGGTTAATGGTGCGGAGCCAAAAATGCCCATTCGATAGCCTTGGTTTTGCAATGTATCCATGAATACAGGCGATTTCTGACTCGCATAAAAGCTGTTCCAATACGTTGCTGGTAAGCTGTAGAACAGGCTGAAAATGCCCGCTTGAGTAGAGTTACCACCGCTCATGTGTTGAGAGAAGTTGACCGTTTTTTCGGTGAACTTGCTGACATTTGGCATGATGTCAGGTGTTGCATCGCTGTAGCGCCACGCATCAACCAGTATGAAAAGGACATTAGGTTGTTTATCTTTACGTTCGACTTTAATAGGCGCCAATGGGTAATTGAGTGAACTGCTTTCAATATTCTTGAGTTCTACTCGGTTTTGAGATGCGATGCTTTGGTCAACTAAACCGTGACGGTAGATAAATTGGCGTGCAGTGAGTGGGTAATACAGTGGCCAGTTATTTGAAAATTGGCTGACTTCATCATCGTAGAGCGCATTTTTATAAGCGTGGATCATCTGGCTACTTAGCAGCAAAGCAAACCAAATGCTGAGCAGGATAAACTTCCCCCGGCTCTGAACAAGTTTGTGACTAAGCCAAACGGTACATGCGAGACCAATGATAAGCAGTGCAATGTCGCTAACAAAGATCAGCCAGCTCATCCAAGAGATTTCAAATACGTCACGACCGCCTTCAAAGAACATGCGGATCAGTAGACCATTGATGTGCAGTTTGTATTGCTGGAAAACGAGGATATCGACTTTCAGCATGATCAAGATTGCGATTGCAATGGCGATCACAACGACTTTGAACATGCGTGTCGGCAGAAAGGACAGCAATAAACAACCTAACATCATTGGCATAGCAATCAATCCCAGCCAGCCTAGTTGTGTCGCGATTAAGTAGTACTTTTGCAGAAATGTGAGCGGTTCTGCTTGGCTATTTGACAGCAAAAATGGGTAACAAGCGATCGACAGATAAAGAGCAAAGCAGGCAAAAAAAGCCATCAGCCAAGCACTATTAGAAGAAAGTTTGCGTAACATACTTTGATATTCCAGTATTTCTCGCCCATTTAATTGAACTTAGAGTGGATATCCACCGAAGAGAGGTGCAATTTCGCCTCCAATTGTTGGTTTCAAACCAATATTCAATATGATGGGTATTGTTATAAAAATTTGTGATGATTATAAAACAGTGTTTTTTATCATGAAATACTTGTGACTGATGTCACGCTTTGTATTTGCGTGTAAGACGTTGCTTACAAATGTCAGTTGTTGGTTATTTGAGCACAGTTTGAGTGTTCTCTAACCTTTTGTTATTTAAGCTATCGAGATCGCTCTAGGAATAAATGCGGCTGTGCTAAGCTTGCTAGCAGTTTCCATTGGCATTCGGTGCACTTACTTTGTTTACTGTCTATCACTCCAATCAGGTCGATGTTCTCAAATCACTTCTTGTTGAACTGATTCGCATCAACCCATTAGAAAACCCATTCGAAAAAGAGCAAATTCTGGTGCAGAGCCCGGGTATGTCTCAGTGGTTAAAAATGGAATTGGCGAAAGAGTTTGGTGTTGCGGCAAACCTAGAGTTTCCGCTGCCAGCGACCTTTATCTGGGAAATGTTTACCCAAGTATTGGCTGATGTGCCAAAGCGCAGTGCCTTCAACAAAGAGGCCATGACGTGGAAGCTGATGCATTTGCTTCCGGGTTTGTTGAACGAAGCGTCATTCGAACCTTTGGCACGTTATCTTCAAGACGACAGTGACAACTCCAAGCTGTATCAATTAGCAGAGAAAATTGCCGATATCTTTGATGGCTATTTGGTGTACCGCCCAGAGTGGATTGCAAGCTGGGAAGCAGGAGAAACGGTGCCTGAACTTGAAGACGAGCATCCATGGCAGCCGATTTTGTGGCAAGCATTGTACGACCACACGGTTACTCTTGGGCAATCGCCTTATCATCGTGCCAATTTGTACGAACACTTCATTGATACGCTAGAAAACTTCAACGGCAATTTTGATCATCTGCCGAAGCGTCTGTTTGTGTTTGGTATCTCTTCACTGCCACCACGTTACATGGATGCGCTAAAAGCCATTGGTGAACATATTGATGTCCATCTAATGTTTACTAACCCCTGCCGTTATTATTGGGGTGAAGTACGCGACCGTAAATTCCTAGCTCGCTTAGCAGCAAAACATCGTCAGCACGTGGTGTGGCAAGAAGACCATTCTGAAGTGCAAGGTGAGACTGAGCAGTTAAAAGGTTCACTAGAAGAAAACGTGGTGGATGAGCTGCATACCGATGTGGTGGGTAACAGTTTGTTGGCTTCGATGGGCAAACTTGGACGCGATAACATGTATCTGTTGTCGCAGCTTGAATCCCATGAGATAGAAGCTTTTGTTGATGTTGAGCGCGACAGTCTGCTCCATCAACTTCAAGCTGACATTCTTAATTTAGAAGAGCACCAAGACGACGAGCAAATCGACAGCAGTCAGCACAAACAAGTGGTGAGTTTGGGTGATAAATCTCTGAGCTTGCACTCTTGCCACAGCCCAATGCGAGAAGTGGAAGTGCTACATGACCAGCTTCTGGCGATGTTCGATGCCGATCCGACACTGAAACCGCGCGATATTATTGTCATGGTGGCAGACATCAATGCCTACAGCCCTGCGATTCAGGCGGTGTTCGGCAATGCGCCGGGTGAGCGATTTATTCCTTACTCGATTTCAGACCGAACGGCCGATCAAGAAAGCCCAATTTTGGCGGCTTTCATGCAACTTGTTAATTTACCGAATACACGTTGTTTGGCTTCTGAATTACTTGAGTTGTTAGAAACGCCGGCGATTTTGAAGCGATTCGACTTAAGCGAAGATGATTTCCTTCAAGTCAAACAATGGGTAGAAGAATCCGGCATTCGCTGGGGGCTAGATAGCCATACGGGCAGCGAATTTGAACTGCCAGAAACACGCCAAAACACATGGCAATTTGGTATTCAGCGTATGTTATTAGGCTACGCGATGCCAGAATCTGCCGGTTTGTTTGAAGCGCAAGAAGGTAGCCTCTCACCATACAATGAAGTGCAAGGCATGGGCGCAGAACTTGCTGGTAAGTTAGCCCACTTTATTCAACAAATTAGCCAATATCGCTGCAAACTTTCCCATGTTCAGTCGATTGATGCATGGCGTGAAACCTTGGTGGCGATGTTGGATGACTTCTTCTCCGTTGAGCTAGAAGGGGAAATGGCGCTCAAGTCCATTCGAGATACCCTGAGCCAACTGAAAGAACAGCTAGCTGATGCGGCATTTGATGATGCCTTGTCGCCTTCCATTGTTAGCCAGTATCTACAAAACAAGCTGTCAGGGACGCGGGTCAGCCAGCGCTTCCTTGCTGGACAAGTGAACTTCTGTACGCTGATGCCGATGCGCTCGATCCCATTTAGAACCGTATGTTTACTCGGTATGAACGATGGTGTGTACCCGCGCTCAATGCCACCAGAAGGTTTTGACCTAATGACAGGGCGTACTAAACCGGGCGACCGTTCACGTCGAGACGATGACCGTTACCTATTCTTAGAAGCCGTGCTGTCTGCACAGCAAAGTTTGTACATCAGTTATGTTGGACGTTCTATCCAAGACAACACTGAGCGCGTGCCGTCTGTGCTGGTGTCGGAGTTGATGGAATATTGCCATCAGAACTACTGCCTAGATGGCGATCAAGACCAGCCTGTCGATGACTCCGGAGATAAACTACTCAACGAGTTAGTGAACGTACATGCCATGGTGCCATTCAGCCCAAGCGCATTCCAAGGTTCTCATTCAAGCTATGCCAAAGAGTGGATTCCAGCTGCGTTGACCCAAAGCAATCAATCGCAAGGTCATGCACGTGGCGAGTTTAACCGCGCATTGGATGATTACTTGCTTGGCGCAACCTTCCCAATCGAATTGGATTTGGTGGAATTACAACGCTTCTGGCGTTTGCCTGTGCAGTATTTCTTTAACCGTCGTTTGAAAGTGATGTTCGAGCCGCCGTTACCTGTGATGGAAGACGATGAGCCGTTTGTTTTAGGTGGCTTAGAAAGCTATCAGATGCGCGATGAGTTATTAGAAACCTTGCTCGAAACCGCCATTACTCAACCGTCCGCAAAAGCAGACGTACTCAAGCACTTCATGAGTGAGCAACGCGCGCAGGGCAAATTACCGGTTGGCGCATTTGGTGATATCGAGTTTGAAACCAACCGCGTGCAAGCGGAAGAGCTGGTGGATAAGTTGGCGTTTTTATCCGGCGCACCGCAAGACGATTTAGAAATCGACCTTACCTTCGATGTGCTTGGTGAAGGAAAAAACATCCGTCTAACCGGTTGGCTAACTCAGTGTTATCAGTCTGGGTTGATTCGCTACCGAAGCGGTAAAATTCGTGCGCAGGATTACCTAGCTGCATGGATTGATCATCTTGCTATGTCTGCCTCTGGTCAGGCTAGAAAGACCCACGTTATCGGTTATGACCGCAAGGAAGGCGCGGTGCATTTAGTTTACCCTGCAATGGCAGACGCTGAGCAAGCGAAACAATTTCTTGCTGAATTAGTACGTCTGTTTTTTGAAGGCATGACTAAGCCATTGCCATATTTCCCGAAAACAGCACTGGCGTGTGTCGAGGCGGGCTTTAGTCGTGGCCACTGGGCTGATGACGAAGAGAAATCGCTGAAGAAAATGGCGGACGCATTCAATGATGGGTACATGAGCCCAGGCGAAGGAAACAATGCGTATATTTCGCGTATTTGGTCTGCTTGGAATGATGAGCTTGCAGCAGAAGTTCGCACACTGACTGCATTGGTTCTTCAAGGCGCAAGATTGACGGCGATGGATGCTGAAAGTATACCCAAGTAACCTCAAGATGCTTGGTTCAGCGAGATTGACTTGGCTTGTAGGCGAGGCGATGATTTGAAGATCTAGTGGCTCTAAATTAAAAATCGTCAACGAAGTATACGAGCCAAGACAACTCGCCCTTCGGGAGCGTGTCACTGAAGCAATTTCATCGTCAAACAACTTGGAAAGAGCAATCTATTACACAGCGTTGTTTTCCTTGCTTATTTTCGATAAACAGGGAATCAGTGACAACGCTCTGAATCCTGTATCTTGAAGTCACTTGGGTATAAGAATAAGTTGGATTATTTAGATAAAGAAGAGAGTAGGGTGGCCGCCAGAAAATCATTATTTTTTGTAGGGCGTTCGCTGTACGGCCACAAGGTCAGAGGGACCATGATTCGTTTGAGTGTAGCCGCCTGAATGGCTTGGCTTATCTCGTGAGGCGCATACTAACGGTACTCCGTAATGATAACCGTGAGTGAGATCTCACAAAGGTTTAAATATTCCAACCTATTAGACTCATTAATAAAATTTTTAACGATAGATCACATTATAGGGTTTGTTGATCTTTAGATGCAAAACGCCTTTGAAGATCCACATGTCCTTGTTGAATACTTGGAGAGATTCAGCGTTATGGCGCAAATGTCAGTTCCAACTCCACTGCAAACCATGACTTTTCCGCTGCATGGTGCAAGGCTAATTGAAGCATCGGCGGGTACGGGTAAAACCTTTACCATCGCAGGTTTGTATCTGCGACTCTTACTAGGGCATGGCACTGCCGATACGAAACATCGCGTGCCGTTGACTGTGGATCAAATTCTGGTAGTGACTTTTACCGAAGCCGCAACTGCAGAGTTACGTGATCGTATTCGTGCGCGTATTCACGACGCGAGGATCGCATTCGCTCGCGGACAAAGCTCAGATCCTGTGATTCAACCTTTGCTGGAAGAAGTCGAGGATCATAAGCAAGCCGCTGAGATCCTATTGCAAGCAGAGCGCCAAATGGATGAAGCCGCGGTGTACACCATTCACGGTTTCTGCCAACGCATGCTGACGCAAAACGCATTTGAATCTGGTAGTCGTTTCAATAATGAGTTTGTGACAGACGAAAGCCATCTTAAAGCGCAAGTGGTTGCCGATTACTGGCGTCGTAACTTCTATCCTCTGCCATTCGCTTTGGCAGGAGAAGTGCGTCAACTATGGGGCTCGCCATCGGATCTACTGTATGACATCAGTAACTACCTCACGGGTGCGCCGCTAAGTCTCTCTGTTCCTGCAATGCAAGGTAGCCTTGCCGATTTGCATGAGCAAAATTTAAAGCAAATTGATGCTTTGAAAGCCCAATGGTGTGATAGCCAAGAGGATTTCCTCGCACTGATTTCTGATTCCGACGTCAACAAACGCAGCTACACCAAAAAGTCCTTACCGACATGGTTAGAAGCGGTCAACGTATGGGCTTCGACAGAAACCACTGGTTATGACTATCCAGATAAACTGGAGAAGTTCGCCCAGAATGTGTTACTTGAGAAAACCCCGAAAGGCACTGCGCCACAACACCCGGTGTTTGAGGCGATAGAAGCCTTCCTTGCCAACCCAATCAGCTTAAAAGCGCCATTGTTAGTTCATGCGATTGAGCATTGTCGTGTGATGCTGGCAAAAGCAAAAAATCAGAAGCAATGGTTGTCATTTGATGACTTGCTAACTCAGCTTTCTGCCTCGATTGATACCGATGAAACCGCACTACTGACAGAGCGCATTCGCACGCTTTATCCAGTTGCGATGATCGATGAATTCCAAGATACCGACCCACTGCAATACAGTATTTTCAGCCGCATTTATTTGGATAACCCTGAGTGCGGTTTGTTTATGATCGGTGACCCGAAGCAGGCGATTTACGGCTTCCGTGGGGCGGATATCTTTACCTACATCAAGGCACGTAACCAAGTTAGTGCTCACTACACACTTGGCACCAACTGGCGCTCAAGTGCCGATATGGTATTGGCAGTGAACCAGATTTTTGCTCTGCCAGATAGCCCGTTTATTTATGACTCTGACATTCCATTCCATTCTGTGGATTACAGCCCAAGTGCCGACAAACGCGTTTGGACCATGGGTGGTCAAAAACAGCCTGCACTGACTTATTGGCTGCAAGAAGCGGAGGACAAACCTTTGCCAAAAGGTGAATACCTCACCGCTATGGCAGAGGCGACAGCGAGCCAAATTCAAACCATTTTGACCGCAGCGCAACAGGGTCAAGCGTGTCTGGTTAATGGCGAAAAGCAGAAACCAGTCAAAGCGGGCGACATTGCGGTGCTGGTACGAACGGGTAGCGAAGGTCGCATGGTCAAACAGACGTTAGCAGACCAAGGCATTGCCAGCGTGTATCTTTCTAACCGCGATAGCGTGTTTACCAGTTCCGTCGCACAAGACTTACAGCGTTTGCTGCAAGCGGTGTTAACGCCAGAAAATGACAGAGCATTGCGTGCCAGCCTAGCATCAGAATTATTTGCTCTAGATGCAGCCAGCTTAGACGCCCTCAACAACGATGAAACCGTGTGGGAAAACGCGGTTAACGAGTTCAAAGAATACCGTAAGCTTTGGGGGCAACGTGGTGTGCTTCCTATGCTGCGAGCAGTGATCAGTAAGCGTCATATTGCTGAGCGTTTGCTAGAAGAAGGGGCGAGCTCGCAAAGTGAGAACGGTGAGCGAGTACTTACCGATCTGATGCACATTGGTGAACTATTGCAGCAAGCGAGCAACGAATTAGACAGCGACCACGGTTTGCTGCGTTGGTTAGCGCAATCCATCAGCGATGCAGAACATGGGCTAGGTGGCAGTGATGACCAAATTCAGCGTCTGGAATCAGAGCGTAACTTGGTGCAAATCGTCACCATTCACAAATCTAAAGGTCTGGAATATGACTTGGTCTTCTTGCCATTTGTGTTTGGTTACCGAGAAGCAAGTGAAGCCAAATACTACGACGCAGAGAACGATCGCACCGTACTCGATATCACTGGCAATGATGCGTCGTTAAAACAAGCAGATAAAGAGCGCCTTG
Organism: Vibrio sp. MMH1-50; assembly: GCF_022347645.1. Taxonomy (NCBI): domain Bacteria; kingdom Pseudomonadati; phylum Pseudomonadota; class Gammaproteobacteria; order Vibrionales; family Vibrionaceae; genus Vibrio; species Vibrio sp. MMH1-50. The sequence goes on along the minus strand of NZ_JAKRGG010000003.1, from coordinate 55,449 downwards.
CTGAAGACTTGCGTCTTATATACGTAGCGCTAACGCGAGCCGTGTATGCCTGCTTTATTGGCGCTTCGCCGCTGCGCAATGGTCGCTCAACCAAAGAGCCAACCGGCGTGCATCACAGTGCGATTGGTTACTTGGTGCAAAATGGTCAAGAGGGTGGCATCAACGATCTGTTCGTAGGGTTGAAGAAGCAACAAGAAAATCTCAATAACGTCGTGATTTGTGATCCTCCAAAGCAACATGACGAGATGTATGTTGCGGAGCAAACCGAGTTAGAAGCGTTGACAGCTAAAGAGCTGCAAAACCCAATTGATAGAAACTGGCGAATCACCAGTTACTCGGGCTTGGTTAAACAAGGTTCTCATCATGCTGAGCATGACGCGACGATTGAAATTACCGGCTTTGATATCGATTCTTCAGAAGAGCAAGATGAGGCGGAATTGGTTGAGCCAGAACGCTCTATCTTCAACTTCCCGCGTGGCGCACGTCCGGGTACTTTTCTGCACAGCTTATTTGAGGAAATTGAGTTTACTCAGCCCGCGACAACGGAAGAGAACACCCAAATCATCCTCGGCTTGATGGAAAGTGAACAGCTTGATGAAGAGTGGCTGCCAATCCTGCAACAGTTGATTGATACCGTGCTGGCAACGCCTTTGGATAGCAAAGCCCTGCTGCTCAATCAAAAAGGTCCGGCGCAACGTTTGGTTGAGATGGAATTCTTATTGCCGATTGAAGTGTTGTCTGCAACTGCATTGAACCGCGTGATTCAACGTCATGATCCGCTCTCTGCCAAAGCGGGCGATTTGGGTTTCCAAACCGTGCAAGGCATGTTGAAAGGCTTTATTGACTTGGTGTTTGAGCACCAAGGCAAATACTACGTCCTCGACTGGAAATCGAACCACTTAGGTGATGATGTACTCCATTACCATGGCGATGCGTTGAAGTCGGCGATGGCGGATCATCGCTACGATCTGCAATACCAAATCTACGCTTTGGCGCTGCATCGTTTCTTGCGTAGCAGATTGCCAAATTATGATTATGAACAGCACTTTGGCGGCGTTTATTACCTGTTCTTGCGTGGTATGGATGAGCAAAGTGATCATGGTGTTTTTTCTGCCAAGCCAACCTTTGAATTTTTACAAGAGATGGATCATTTGATTGATGGTCAAGCACCTGACACGCGATCCAGCGAATCTGGTCAGATGGAGTTAATTTGATGAAAACCAATGATCTTCTTTCTGAGCAAAGCAGCCCAGTGGCAACACGAGATCTAGCGGCAACACCAGATCTATTGGCAACGTTAGAATCGCTAGCAAATAAAGGGGCGATTCGCCAGTTGGATTTCCAGTTCGCACGCTTTATCTATTCGCAAGTTGAGCAACAAGAGAACAGCCAAGAACTGGCTTTTATTGCTGGTGTGGTCAGCAGTGAATTAGGCAAAGGACACATCTGTTTGCCTCTGTTTGATAGCCAAGGGCAACCAGCGGACCTTGCCAGTAAGCTTGGTCTGTTTGGAGAGTCTGCGTTAGCGCTTAATACTCAGCTGCAAGGCGTTAACTGGGTTGAGCTTCTGCAAGCGTCGCCTTTGGTTGGTGTTCAAGGTGAAGCCTTGCCAATGATGTTTGATGGTGAGCGTCTCTACTTGCATCGTTACTGGCACTATGAAGTGACGTTGGCGGACAAGCTCAATCAACTCAGTGCGGCTGTAAATCTACAGCCTCAAGAGTTCACACGTTTGTCTGAGTTGCTGCATCATTTATTCGCTCGTCAGTACCACTTTCTGTTCAATGCATTAGCCAAAGCGACAGAGGCAGGAACCAGTAACCAGGTGCTACGCCAGCAATTAGTCTGTGACCATTTGGATGTGGTCACTGTAGACAGTCTCGATTGGGCAGCCATTGATGCGACAGTCTGCCAAGCGAAACAAGTTCATGAATTGCAAGTACTGGACAAGCTTGTACCATTATCGGCTTGTGTTAACTGGCAGAAGGTCGCTGCAGCGGTAGCACTGACGCGTCGTTTTGCGGTGATTTCAGGTGGTCCGGGTACGGGTAAAACCACTACGGTAACCAAACTGCTTGCCGCATTGATTGAGCAAGCAGGACAAGAGAAAAACCTCACCATCAAGCTGGTGGCGCCAACAGGTAAAGCGGCAGCGCGTTTGACGGAATCTATTGGTAAAGCGATTCAAGAGTTGCCAGTGGAGCCAGAGCTTAAAGCGAAAATTCCAACCGAATCGAGCACTTTGCATCGCCTGTTGGGCGCGATCCCGAATAGTGCAGAGTTTCGTCACAACAAACAAAACCCGCTGCACCTCGATATTTTAGTGGTGGATGAAGCCTCCATGGTCGATCTGCCGATGATGTACAAAGTCGTCGATGCGCTGCCAAAGCATGCGCGTTTGATTCTACTGGGAGATAAAGACCAGTTAGCATCGGTAGAGGCAGGTGCGGTGCTAGGTGATATCTGTTCGTTCCACGCATTTGGCTTCGGCAAAGAGCAGGCGTCTGCAGTCGCGAAGTTAACAGGCTTTGACACCTTGGCGTACAGCACCAACAGTAATGCTTCGATTGCCGATAGTTTGTGTATGCTGCAAAAGAGTTACCGATTCGATGCCCGTTCTGGTATCGGTCAGCTAGCGAAAGCGGTCAATGCAGGCTCAGCCGCAAAAGTAGACGACGTTTGGAATCGTGATTTTGCTGATATCGAGCATTTCGCACTGAGCAGCCAAAACTACAATCAGATGATGCAGACTTTGGTTGCCGAATATGGTCGTTATTTAAAACGCATCGGACAGCAAGAGATTGACCAGAAGACTGGGGAGCCAGAAACACTGACCCACAAAGCCAAAGCCGTGTTGGATACCTTTAATCAATGCCGATTATTGTGTGCCGTTCGTGAAGGTGACTTTGGTGTGACGGGTTTAAACCAACGCATTGAAAAAGCACTCGCGGCACGTAAGTTGATTCAAACCCAAGATGAACTTTGGTATCACGGTAGACCAGTAATGGTCACGCGTAACGATCATGGTTTAGGGTTGTATAACGGTGACATCGGCATTTGTATGCGAGATGACAGCGAAGGTGAATCGCGTCTTAAAGTGTTCTTCGAATTGCCGGATGGTAGCGTGAAGTCGGTACTACCAAGCCGAGTCCCTGAGCATGAAACCGCATATGCGATGACCATTCATAAATCACAGGGCAGTGAGTTTGAATACACGCTAATGATTTTGCCGCCAGATTTCAGTCCAATCCTCACTCGCGAGCTGATCTACACAGGAATTACTCGCGCGAAGAAACGCCTTGCGATGTACGCTGAGATGAATGTCCTCAAGCGTGGTATTAAGGTGAAAACTACCCGATCGAGTGGGTTAGTATCTCGTTTATCTAGTTAAAACAAAAAGACCGAGCACGATGCTCGGTCTTTTTTAATTTTGTGTAAACGCATTGGTAAATGACACGCTGCGAATTTTGTACTGCTGCTGATAAGCCAAGATAAAATCTCTGATGGCATCATTGACGGGGAACACGCAATGGACATCAAGCCCTTCCAAAAACTGGTTGTCTGCCATATCCCAAAAGCTTTGAAGCGAATTGCAAATAATGGTTCTCATAACAGTGCTCATCTTATTCATTTTAAGAGTAACAGCTGTCCTTGATGTATCGTGCTGAGTTGTCAAAGCTCTCAGCACTTTAGGGTGAAGAACGTTCACCTAGATCCATACTGTTGATTGATTAAAACTCAATCAAACATTGAACAGAGTATAACCAACAGTATGTATATTGAAAAGGTTAAATTGCGACCAGTGTCAATGTAATGCTTTGCATAATAAGATATGTAGTTTTCGTGCCCTTGCTCGTTGTTTCTACAGATCTAAAGCTAAGATTTTTGACTTGCGCTGGAAGTTATACAAACCTTGCTTTGCTCCTGGTAAGTAATCGACGCCTACTTCATAAAAGCCTTGTTCTCTGAACCAATGTAAGCTGTGCGTAGTGAGTACAAAGATTTGGTTGATGTCGTCAGACTTAGAGCGATGCTTCATATAATTCAGCAATAACAATCCTCGATTGCCATCGCGATAGTCTTGATGGATGGCGACACACGCCATTTCTGCTTTGCGTTCTTCGACATAGGGATACAAGGCGGCGCATCCGATAATCAGACCGTCTTTTTCGATAATAGTAAATTTACCAATTTCTTGCTCCAATTGTTCTCGGGAACGTCTCACCAACACGCCTTGTTCTTCCAAAGGTCGAATCAATTCTAAGATACCACCGATATCATCAATATTGGCTCCGCGCACTTGCTCTGCACTTGCCATGACGACTTGTGTACCGATACCATCAAAAGAGAACAATTCTTGGATAAGTGCGCCATCCACCTTGTAACTAATAAGGTGGCTTCGAGGTACTCCAGCTCGGCAAGCTGCAATCGAACCGTTAAGAAAACGCAGAGTTCCAGAGTGGTAATCGCTGTCTGGGGATGTATTTTCAGTGAGTTTTTTAATGACATGTTCGGCTTCGATAGGGAATAATTCCGCCACCGCATTGCCATTGTCATCAATGACCCCTTGTTCTGAACAGAACCCAATCAGTTTATCTGCTCCCAACTTGATCGCAAGTTGAGTCGCCACTTCCTCAGAAAGCAGATTAAAACATTCACCAGTTACTGAGCTGGCAATAGGACCGAGTAACACAATCGAACCTTGATCGAGTGTACGGTGAATAGCATCGGTATCGATTCGACGGATGCGACCGCTATGGCAATAGTCGACGCCATCATCAACACCAAGAGGTTGAGCGATGACAAAGTTACCGCTTACAACGTTGAGTTGCGTGCCTGCCATTGGTGTGTTGTTAAGGCTCATAGACAAGCGTGCGGTAATGGCTAGCTGAAGTTGTCCCGCTGCTTGCATAACTACCGAAAGTGCGGCTTCGTCGGTGATCCTGATATTCTTATGATATGGCGTAGTAAGGTCTTGTTTTTCCAGCAGTTGATTGATCTGTGGTCTAGCGCCATAGACGATGACGACTTTGATGCCAAGGCTGTGCATCAATGCAATGTCATTGATAATGTTGCCAAAGTTCTTATCAGCAACCGCTTCGCCGCCTAACATCAGCACCATGGTTTTTCCACGGTGTGCGTTTACATAGGGCGTGGATTGACGGAATCCTTTAACCAGAGCAGTACTACGAATTTTCACTACAGCCATTCCTTGTGTTTATTTATGCTCTAATATTGTCTTTTTATTCAATTGTTGGCAAGGCAATTTTTTGGAATAGAGTCCAAACATCGAGAGTATGATACTTGGTTCTGTTTGGGCGAAGAGGGTACAATGCTCCGGTCTAGTTTAATTACGTGAGCCTCATGTCTTCAGTTGTAAATAAGAATGCTGCGATCACTGCTCAAACCGAGCAAAATTCATCAACCAAATCGACATTACGCAAGTGGACAGAACGTTCTCTGATGTTAACTGCGCTTGTTGGGACAATTGCCGTTCTTTTGATGTACGGCGACTTAATTACGCGCTATGTAAATCCGCCGATTCCTAAATCTACCGTTTATGGCAAGTGGGTGGAGCAAGATGTTGCACCTTATGCCCGCGAAGAGTTCATCCTGAGTGAACGAGGGGTGATGGTTCGTGGCTCCACGGTCGCTACTGACTTTGAGTTCGATGGTGATAGCTTGTCTTATAAAGTGGGTTCAACTGTTCGCACTTTTGAGTTTGTCGGGCAGCACTATGCCGAGATGAAATTAGATGCGAATGCCCATTATCTGCCCGTTTTTCATTTAGAAGGACACTCTAACTTAGCGGTTCGATAACCCACTCTTTTAAAGCGCGATTCGTTGCATGATGGCAGGGCGTCGCGTTTTGTCACATCTTTATGTTCTTGCGACTTTTCACAAACATTTTCCGGACAATCGTTTGATTCCATTGCTGTTATTATTCTCAACCCAGTTTAAATGGATAAATTGACAGCAAACAGAGCATTTGCCTTAGCGCTGATACACTTTGTCGCAGCTTTTCAATTGCGTCGTGTGCATTTGTTTGCCATCCTTTTGCTATCTTCTTTTATGGAAAAAACACGTGCTTAAAAAACTCCTTCCTATCGTCTCTTTAGCTTTGCTATTTGGTTGTGCCGCCGATCAAAACGATCGCGCTCAACAATATTTAGATGGCGAGTTTCCAAACATCCTAAATAAAACGGATGTGGTGGAATCAAACAAACCGCAAGACTTTACTGAATTCAATAAGCAAGCAGAGCAGGTGGTGATTAACTCTCCTTCAATGGCAAAAATGTACCAACCGTTGTATGAAAAATTGAGCGAGTGGGCATTGCAAAGTGGCGATACGACAGCTTTGAGTGCATATGGCATTCAGGCTGCGCAGCTTGGTGGTGGGGATAAAAAGGGCAACGTGTTGTTTACTGGATATTTCTCTCCGGTGATGGAATTACGCCATGAGCCAAATGAAAAGTTTAAATATCCAGTGTATGGCAAGCCGACGTGTAGCTCAGATTGTCCGACTCGTGCCGAAATCTACAACGGTGCACTAGAAGGGCAAGGGCTTGAGTTGGGTTACGCGCCAAATATGATCGACCCATTTATGATGGAAGTGCAGGGCAGCGGTTTTGTTCATTTTGAAGATGATGACACGTTGGAATATTTTGCTTATGCAGGCAAGAACAACAAAGCCTATGTGAGCATTGGTCGAATTTTGATTGAACGTGGAGAAGTACCACGTGAAAAGATGTCATTAAAAGCAATCAAAGAGTGGGTAATGGCAAACGATGAAGCAACGGTTCGTGAGTTGCTTGAGCAAAATCCGTCTTATGTCTTCTTCGCGCCACAAGCGGATGCGCCGGTAACGGGTTCTGCAGGTATCCCTCTATTACCAATGGCATCGGTGGCGGGCGATCGCTCGATTCTTCCTATGGGTACGCCAATTTTGGCAGAAGTACCGTTACTTAATAAAGACGGTACATGGAGTGGTGCGCACCAACTCCGCCTTCTCATTGTGCTGGACACTGGCGGAGCGGTAAAACAAAACCATCTCGACCTGTACCATGGTATGGGGCCACGTGCAGGTACCGAAGCGGGTCATTACAAGCACTTTGGTCGAGTATGGAAGTTGGGTTTGGAAAACACACCAACGCAAGCGCCTTGGGCTTTACCACCAGAGAAGTTACAATAAGCGCCTAGTGAGAGGAATCACCTCTCATCATCTAGACATTTCCTCAAAGAGTGCGTATAAATCGCACTCTTTGTTTTTCTATCGATCATCTGGAACTTCAATATGCGTGAACTCGATACTCCGGCATCTGACAGCTACAACCAACGTTTTGGTGGCACTCGTCGTCTCTACGGCAACAGCGAAGTAGAAATTCTTCGTGCTGCACACGTGTGTGTGATTGGTATTGGCGGTGTTGGTTCATGGGCGGTAGAAGCGCTGGCACGTACTGGTATTGGTGAGTTGACGCTTATCGATATGGATGACGTGTGTGTGACTAACATTAACCGTCAAATTCATGCGATGACTGGCACGGTTGGTCAAAGCAAAATTGAAGTAATGGCAGAGCGCGTTAAGCTGATTAACCCTGAGTGTAAGGTCAATCTGATTGACGATTTCATCACGCCAGATAACCAGCACGAGTACTTGAGCAAAGAGTTCGATTACGTGTTGGATGCGATCGATAGCGTAAAAGCAAAAGCGTCACTATTGGCTTACTGTCGTAGTAACAAGATTAAAGTGATCACAACCGGCGGTGCTGGTGGTCAAATCGATCCAACCCAAATCATGGTGGCAGATCTGACCAAGACAATCCAAGATCCACTGGCTAAGAAGATCAAAGACACATTGCGTCGTCATCATAACTTCCCGAAAAATCCAGCACGTAAGTTTGGTATCGATTGTGTGTTCTCTACCGAGCAATTGAAGTACCCACAAGCCGATGGTTCAGTATGTGGCGTGAAATCGACAGCAGAAGGCCCAAAACGTATGGACTGTGCGAGTGGTTTTGGCGCAGCGACGGTTGTAACAGCAACGTTTGGTTTTGTTGCGGTATCTCGTATCGTTGAAAAGCTGATCCAAAAGCATAAGAAGTAATTCAGAGAAGAGAGCGCATCATGACTGATTTTCCTGTTTCACCGTTTGGCACTGACATTACCAGTGAAGACATCGCTGCAACCATGCAGCAATTTAAAGGTTGGGAAGACCGTTACCGTCAGGTAATTCAATGGGGTAAAAAGTTGCCTCAAATGCCTGAAGAGCTTAAATCAGAGCAAGTTACGGTATCTGGTTGTGAAAGCCTAGTGTGGTTGGTGAGCAAAGAGCAAGAAGGCGTATGGCACTTCTGCGCTGATTCTGATGCGCGTATCGTTCGTGGTCTGATTGCCTTGGTGATGGCGGCTTACGATGGCAAAACGGCAGAGCAAATCCAAGCGTTTGATATTGATGCTTACTTTGAAAAACTCGGTTTAATTGCTCACCTAAGCCCATCGCGTGGTAATGGTTTGAAAGCGATTGTTGAGCAGATCAAAACACAGGCTCAGTAGTTGGGGTTAGTTAAAACCGCACAAAGAACAGAATAAAGAAAAGGGTTGAAGCCAAACGGTTTCAACCCTTTTTCTATAAATCTACAGTGGTATTTTTACTGTTAAAGCATATCGACCGCTTTCTCGACTGCTGCAATCAGCTTTTCAACATCTTCTAACGTATTGTAGATACCAAAAGAAACGCGCACCGTGCCTTTAACGTTGAGCGCATCCATCAGAGGGTGCGCACAGTGATGCCCGGCACGAACAGCGATACCTTGTTGATCAAGCAGCGTGGCAATGTCTTGGTGGTGAACGCCATCCATCACAAAGGTAAGTACTGAAGCGCTCGGTTGGTAACCGAGGATTTGAATGTCGTCCAACTGGCTTAGTGCTTGGTAAGCTTTGTCCTGCAGAGAATGCAGATGTGCCTCTACTGCGGCTTGGTCGAAGCTTTGGTACCAATCGATGGCTTTCGCTAGAGCAATCGCGCCGGCGACGTTTGGTGTGCCTGCCTCAAACTTACCCGGCAAGGCAGAGAAGGTGGTTTTCTCAAACGAGACTCTTTCGACCATTTTGCCGCCGCCATGCCATGGTGGCATTGCTTCTAAAAGTTCAAGTTTGCCATACAGTACGCCAATCCCAGCGGGTGCATACAGTTTGTGACCGGAGAAGACATAAAAATCAACATCAAGCTCTGCCAAGTTCAACGGTTCATGAACGATACCTTGAGCACCATCAACAACAACAACCGCACCTGCTGCATGTGCCGTTGCGATGATTTTCTCGATAGGTTGACGAGAGCCAGTGACATTGGTGATTTGTGCACACGCCACGATTTTACAGCGCTCCGACAATAGTGCTTCAAACGCATTGATATCGAATTGGCAATCGGAGGTCATCGGAACTTTAACGATTTTCGCGCCCGTTTGTTCCGCGACAATTTGCCAAGGCACGATGTTCGCGTGGTGTTCCATTTCACTGATCAGGATTTCATCACCGGCTTGGAGTGTGCTGCGAGCATAAGTTTGTGCGATTAGGTTTAGTGCTTCGGTTGCGCCTCTAGTCCAAATGATTTCTTTTGAACTGCTTGCTCCTATGAACTTCGCAACGGTTTCACGAGCCGCTTCAAATTGACTGGTCGCGTTGGCTGTTAAGCTGTGACTGCCACGGTGCACGTTAGCATTTTGTGCACTGTAGTAACGGCTAATCACATCGATCACGCACTGTGGCTTTTGTGTTGTTGCTGCGCTATCAAGGTAAACCAAAGGCGATTGGTTGACGTCTTGATTTAGGGCTGGGAACTGTTCGCGTACAGCGTTTACGTCAAACATTATTCGTCACCGAGTTCGTGATAATGCAGTGTTGGGATAGTGACTAACGGCTCAGCAACCATCCATCCATGTTCTTTACCGGAAAGTTTGATAATGATTTCCATCGCGAACTCAAGTGCAGTTCCTGGTCCCTGACTTGTCAGTAGGTTGTGATTCACATCCATGGTGACACGTTTAGCTCGCCATTTGTCTTTAGGAATATGAGATTGGAAGCTTGGATGACATGTCATCAGGGCTTCAGGGTAAAGGTTATGATGTTGCAGAACCAAAGCTGGCGCTGCACAAATCGCGGCAACCAGTTTTCCTTCGTACATATGCTGTTTCAGAATCTCAATCATGATGGTGCTATCACGGAAGGTTTCTGCGCCGCCAACACCACCAGACAGAACAATTGCATCAAACTCATCGTCAGCAATATCAACCAATTTACAATCCGCTGTCAGTGTTACACCGCGAGAGGCTTTCATTATAAGAGCACCATCGAAGTCTGCGCTTGCTACCGTCACGTCATAACCAGCACGAACCATCATATCGATAACGGTTACCGCTTCCATTTCCTCTGTGCCCGGAGCGATAGGTACTAAGATCTTTTTGTTCATTGTTCTGTCCAGCTTTGTTCAATCTGTTTGATGTGTTGATAGAGTTTTGCGTTCTCTGGCGTACTAATTTGGTGTTTTTCGGCAGCTTGCAGCAAATAACCAGTAATAAAGTCTATCTCGGTACGACGTTGGTGAAAGACATCTTGTCTCATAGAAGAGTAGTTTGCAGCTGTAGCGTTAACCACCTGCATAATTGTGGCATGTAAAGAGTCAAAATCGATCTTTATCTCTTCTTTGTTCATGACTGCTACCAACTCATAAGTGATGCTTTTTAATGTCACTGCAAACTCAGGAGCAGCAAGATCACCATTTTTGCATTGATGGATGGCTGTCAGGGGGTTGATTGCACAATTGATCGCAAGCTTGGTCCATAGCGCAGCATTGATGTTTGGGTTCCAACTGACTTCTGGTAAAGCGTGGTTCATCACTTGCGCAAGAAATTCGCATTGATTGCCTTTGGTATTAAAACCACCTAATTGGGTGTGACCGTGACCAGTATGAAGAACCTGTGCTTTGCTTGGTTTATAGGCACCGTGTGTGGTGGTTGCAATCACGATAGGGTTATCAGTGAGCTTTGTTTCCAAAAGTGGTGCTGTTCCCATGCCATTGTGCATCAGCATTACAATGGTATCAGTGTTGATATACGGCAAAAGAGGGGTTATCGCTTCGTCTACTTGCCATGCTTTTACTGTCACAACAATCAGGTCTGCGGCTTGTACAGAAGGAAGGTGTTGATTAGCAAAATTAATTGCAGGAGAGTCATCAAGTTGAAGCAGTTGCTTACTATCTGAGGTTCTTCCCCACAAGGAGACGTTGTGTCCGGCAAGTTGGAATTTGGTCGCCCAGAGTGAGCCAATGGCTCCAGGTCCAAGGATAAGAATATTCACCAAACGCTCTCATTAAAAAGGTTTGCTGCAAGGATAATGAGGGAAAAAAGGAAAGCAAATAAAAATGGCGCCAGAAGGCGCCATTTTTGGGGAACTTATGGGTTCTATTAGAACTTGTAAGTTACAGCTACGTAGTGACCAAAGCCAGTTGACTTAAGTGCGTCAGAGTCTTTGATACCGTAAACGTCTTTGTAGCCTTTTAGACCGTAACCCACTGCGAAGCGGTCAGAGTGCCAGTAGATACCGTTGAACATTGCGCCACCGTTGCTAGCACTTGAGTATTTCTCTTTCATACCAAATTGGTAATCGATGTAACCTTGGTAAGAAATGAAAGAACCGTTCTCGAAGAAGTAGAATGGTTTGAACCAGTTAGTCGAGATTTGGAAACCGTTCCAATCTTTTTGGTTACCTTGGTAAGTACCGTATAGGTTAACACCTACTTTACCAAACCATGGAACCATTACGTCAGAACCGATACCAACTTTTTGGTTGTTTACTGAGAATGGGTTAGTTTTGTAATCAGTACCATCCCACTCAAATAGTGTTGCAACGTAAAGTTCTTGAACTGGACCGAAAGACAAGTCTTTACCAGTTAGACCGTCGATAGACATACGTGGAGCAAACTTCATGAAGATCTTAGGATCGCCAACTTTGTCGCTGCCTTTGTCTGACGCTAGGTTGAATACGTCAACGTAACCGTATAGGTCGAAGATACCAGAGCGACCGCCAAATTCCATTTCTAGGTAGTCGTGTGAAGACTCACCTGGAAGTTCGTCAAATGCACCCATTAGGTTGAATTGCATCCACTTGTAATCGTTCTTGTGGATGTCGCCGTCTGAGTAGTCAGCAGCCATTACAGGAGCTGAAGTAGCCGCTAGAAGGCTAAGAGCTAAAAGTGATTTACGCATAAGGGGACTCTCTATGTTTGTAATGATTCAGAACACGCAATCTTTGCTGCGCTTTCCAATTGGCGGGAATAATAGCGATAAAAATCCCAAATGAAAGTGATAAAGGATGCAAAAATGAAGGTTTTTAGTGAAGCTCGTCACGAAATAAGTTTATTTCACGGAACTTTTTGTTTGTTGCATCGTTTTGCAATAAATATGTGATGCATGTCGTTTGCGTAAACGTTTTTATGACTTTTTAAGCCAGTCGATTAACCAACATAAATCGTTAGTGATCTCTCCAATACACCGTTCGTATGAGTTTGGGAATCAAAGAGGACGATTTAATGAAAGAAGTCATGTTATTCCCTTTAACCTCGGTTGTACTGCCAGAAGGAAAAATGAATTTGCGCATTTTTGAGCCACGGTATCAACGCATGGTGAAAGAATGCAGCGTTCAAAATGTCGGGTTCGGCGTTTGCCTTGTTGGTAGTGGAGAGGATCCAAAAGCAGTAGGGAATGTGTCGTCTATTGGTACTTTGGTCACCATCGTTGATTTCGAAACACTGAGTGATGGGCTTCTTGGTATCACCGTTGTTGGTGAAAAGCGTTTTACTGTCACGCGCGTACGAGCAGATTCAGATGGTCTTCGTCATGCTGAGGTTGAGTGGATTGAAAATTGGTGCGAACCAACGCCCACTCCCAACTTTCTTTATTTGAGCAAGCAGCTCGATCATATATACGAACAGTTTCCTCAGGTGGGCAGGCTCTACCAGCATCGTTTTTATGATGATGCTTCGTGGGTCACCCAACGTTGGCTTGAATTACTGCCGCTCGACAGTGCGTTGTTTGAGAAGCTGGTTGGTGCAAAAGATTGCCTGCCAGCATTGGAATTTCTCAATCAAGCCATAGACGCCCCACCGAAAAGAGAGACTAGGATATGAAAGGACTAACTAAAACCGCAGTAACTTTGGTTGCTGTGCTAGGGATTGCTGCGTGTGGTTCAGACAGCGACTCGATTGAATATTCGAATTTACAAGCGGTACACGCTTCGGCAGATGCCCCTTTAGCAAATGTTTGGATTAACGACCAAGCAGCGTTAACTGGGGTAGATTACGGTGTGGGTTCAGGCTACGTAAAACTGCGCGAGGGTACAAACTCGGTTCAAGTTGACGTACAACTGCCAGGTGGTGAAGTTGCAACCGTGGTTGATAAGACGTCGTTGGATTTAGACTCAGACCTTAAATACACCGCATTTGTTGTTGGTGATGCTGCAATGGGGTCGGCTAATCCAGTGGAGCCATTGATTGTGACAAGAAGCGCAATGTCGATGGCTGATGAAAACAGTTTGGATGTACAAGTTGTGCATGCGGCTGCTGGTGTAGGTGATGTTGACTTGTATGTAACAGCCCCGGGCGCAGACCTTGCTTCTTCTTCGCCTATTACCACTCTTGGGTATAAAGACTCGACAGACGTCCTCAATATTGCTGCAGGTGATTACCAAGTTCGTCTTGTTGCAGGTGGTAACGTTGCTTTTGACTCCGGTACCATACCGCTCCCTGCAAACGCAGATTTGACTATTGCTGCCATTAAAACCGGCGGTACGATCTCGGGCTCACCAGTCAAGCTACTAGTGCTAGATGGTATGGGGTCGTCTATTATTTTAAATACAGGCAGTAAATCTGAGTTGAGAGTAGGGCATCTTGTCGATGGTGCACCAAATGTGGACGTCGCGCTGGATGGCAATGTCGTACTTAACGACGTGATGTTTAAAGATATCTCTAATTACCTTTCGGTTGATGCAGGTACCTACAATGCAACAGTTGATGCGGGGCTAGCTGACCCTATTATCGATGCTGATGTAACTTTGGATAGTGGCATGTCTTACAGTGTTTACGCTGTGGGTACAGCGGTACCACTTGCGGTAGAGCCTCTTGTGGTATCGGACAACAGAAGATCGATTGCGACAAGCGCGGTACTGAATGTCACTCACGCAGCAGCAAATCCAGCAGCCGCAAGTGTGGATGTTTATCTAACACCGTCGCAAGATATTTCTCAAAGTGATCCAGCATTAGCTAACTTTGCGTATAAAGATAGTGCTCAAAATGTTTACGTCACTGCTGGCGATTACTTTGTAACCGTAACAGCGCCAGGTGATAAAACTCCGGTCATTGGTCCTGCGCCTTTGCCTACACTAGAAAATGGCATGGTATATCAGGCGATTGCAATTGATGACAATGGTGGTTTTGGTCTGCTTGTTGGTGACATTACCAAGTAACATAGGATGGGAGGGGGCAACTCCTCCCAACAATTAAGGCTGATTATGATGAGTGAAAGCCCACAAAAATTGGGGCGAAGCGAATGGAATGAATACATGAATAAAGTGAAAGCGCGTGATAAAGACGCTTTTGCTTTCGTATTTCGTTTCTATGCACCAAAGCTTAAGCAGTTCGCCTACAAACATGTCGGTAACGAGCAAGTTGCGATGGAGATGGTGCAAGAAACCATGGCAACGGTATGGCAAAAGGCTCATTTATACGATGGTACCAAGAGTGCTTTGTCGACATGGATTTACACCATTATCCGTAACCTTTGTTTTGATTTACTAAGAAAGCAAAAGGGTAAGGACCTACACATCCATTCTGACGACATTTGGCCATCAGATTATTATCCGCCTGATTTGGTGGACCATTATTCGCCAGAGCAAGACATGCTCAAAGATCAGGTGGTGAAGTTTTTAGACATCCTGCCGAAGAATCAAAGAGACGTTTTGCAGGCAGTATACCTCGAAGAGTTGCCACACCAACAAGTCGCTGAGTTGTTCGACATACCTTTGGGGACCGTGAAATCACGATTGAGACTCGCGGTAGAGAAGTTGAGGCATTCAATGCATACGGAGCAATTATGAACAAACATCCAGATAACAACTTGTTAGAAGCTTACGCTTCCGGAAGTATTGATGCAGTTTCTGGTCTGGTGGTTGCCACACATCTAGAAAACTGTTCCAAATGCCGAGCGTATGTAAATCAGTTAGAAGCTGCACAGGCGAATGTTGTCGTTGGTGACATTTCACCAGAATACGATGCAGAGTTTGACAGTATGTTTAACGACATTATTACGGCAGAACCCAAACCAGATAGCATTATTATTAAAGATGTAGCGAAGGTGGCAGTTGCGGGTAAAGATTTCAAGCTTCCGAAAACGCTCAGTCGCTTTTCAGATTTAGTGGGGGAGTGGAAGAGTTACGGTGGAAAAGTTTATAGCGCTCAATTGGATTTAGGGGAAGATGCGCGCGTTAACCTTATGTATATAAGTGAAGATGTTCGTATTCCACAGCACACGCACAAAGGACAAGAATCGACACTTGTACTCCATGGTGGATTCAGTGATGAAGATGGTCACTACGAAGTGGGAGATATGCTGGTAAGAGATGCGTCAGTAAAACATAGCCCTTTTACTAAGCCTGGTGAAGACTGCTTATGTTTAACGGTACTGACCGAGCCAATGATATTCACACAGGGTGTCGCGAGAATCTTCAATCTGTTTGGTAAAGGCATGTATCCATAAGCTAGGAACTCAAACAAAAAGCCACCTTATCTCGGTGGCTTTCTTCATCATCTTTTCTTTAATTTCTTTGTCTTGCCTTTTCCAGCAACTCAGTAAAGTAGTGTCGCAATGAATAGAGCATGATCAAGCTTGGTACAACCATTACGGCAGTAATAACGAAGAATGTGGTCCAATCATTCAGATAATCGACCAGTTCGCCACTGAATGACGCCAATGTTGTTCGCCCAAAGTTACCTAGCGACGCCAACAATGCGTATTGAGTCGCCGAGAAAGCTTGACCGGTCAATATCGTCAAGAATGATACAAACGCCACTGTCGAGAATGCCGTCGTGAAGTTATCAACAATGATCGTCGCCAAGAACAAGTGTTCATTTGGTCCGACTTTCGCGATCCAAGCAAACATCAGGTTGCTTGCTGCCATTGCAATACCACCAATCATCAAGCCACGTACAATACCAAACTTAACGTTGAACATACTGCCGACAAAGGTGAACAGCATGGTCGCGCCCCAGCCAATGAGTTTCGAGTAGTAACCGATTTGCTCGTTGCTAAAACCTATCTCTTTATAGAAAGCGATGGACATACGACCTAAGAATGCTTCCCCAATCTTGAATAGGAAAACAAACAATAAAAGCGTGATGGCAACACGAACACCATTTCGATTGAAGAAATCTAAGAAAGGTTCTACAACGGTAACGGTAAACCAAGCGACTAATTTAGAGCCAACTACTTCTTTATGGCGCTGCTCTGCTTCCGATTGAAGTTGTTCACGCTGTGTTTTCGGTTCACCTACCAGCAAAGTGAAGAGCATCAAAATGATGACAATAAAAGCCATGCCGTAATACACGCCATTCCAACCGACACTGTCTGCATTGATGAATGCCAAATAACCAGGTAAAGAGTAGCCAGTCCACCAACCAATTACTGCCATTGCGGAGGCTTGCGGTAATTTCGAATCTTCTGATTTTGGAAAGCTATCAATACGGAATGCATCAATCGCAATGTCTTGTGTTGCTGACGCGGTGGCAATGCACAGTGCGAGCAGTGAGGTGAAAACTAGGTTTTCCGCTGGGTTTACACCTGCAATAAATAGAGTCGCGACCAGCACGACACTTTGGCATAGAAAGATCCAGCTACGACGCTGCCCTAGCAAGCGATGTAATACAGGCAGCTTGACGCGATCGACCAAAGGAGCCCACATAAAGTTGATTGCGTACACCGCAAATACACTGCCGAAGTAGCCAATAGCAGACAGAGTGAGGCCTGCATCTTTCAGCCAACCCGACATATTTGAACCAATAAGTACCCATGGGAAGCCACTGGAGCAACCCAACATGAAAACCCAAAGCAGGCGTTTATCAAGGTAACTTTTTACCGTTTCCAACCAAGTGATGGAAGGCAATGAAGACATAAATCAATCCGTTAAAATTGAGCCACTAAAAGAGAAAGCCCTTCGAATATTCAAAGGGCTTATGAGTTTGGCTATTTGAGCAGTGTTGCTTTGGTGATGACGATTTGCGTATCAGGGACATCGCGCATGCGACCGACAGATTTGGTTGGCTGTTGTGCCATCTTTTGAATGACATCAAAGCCTTCAGTGACTTCGCCAAACACAGCGTAACCCGGTGGACGAGCGCCATAGTTCAAGAAGTCGTTATCTACTAGGTTAATGAAAAATTGGCGAGTAGCAGAGTCTGGAGCGTTGGTACGAGCCATCGCGATGGTAGCACGGTCATTGTTTAAACCATTGTTACCTTCGTTTTTAATTGGAGCGTATGTCTTCACCATTTGCATATCTTGGTTGAAGCCGCCGCCTTGTGCCATAAAGCCAGGGATCACTCGATGGAAAATGGTGCCCTCGTAGCTACCGTCTTCGACATATTTAAGGAAATTAGCGACAGTAATTGGCGCTTTTTCCTCATTTAACTCAACGGTGAAGTTACCCAGTGTTGTTTCAAACGCAACTTTCGGACCGGCGAAAACACTGCCGCTCAATAGCGCGAGAGAAAGAATAACTTTGCGTAGCATTAGAATCGCTCCTGCATGTATTGACGAAGCTCAGGGTCATTCGCGATTTCTTTCAATGTTAAAGCAACAACATCATTTAATGTTTGCTCAATATCTGCATCTGAAGCGCTTAATGTTCCCGAACGTTTAGCTGTACCAGTATAGGTCTTAACAAGCTTGCCTTGCGGAGTTTCCGCCGTGATCTCTAGTACCACTTTTGCATCCATTTGATTTTCCATCACAGAATGCTTCACGTTCACCAACGCTTCTTGAACTTGCAGCTCAATCGAATTGTCGCTGTTTAGATCAGAGTGGAAGCCCTGAGAAGAGAACTGCTTCTCTAGCGCTTCTTCAAGAGAAATGCGTAGGTTTTGCTTTGCATGAAGAGGCAAAATGTTTGAACGACCGTTGTCAACAAGTGCAACGTATTGTGCTGCGCGTACATCTTTACTGGTTAGGCTATAGCTCTTACCTTGTACGATAGGGTTTGTGCTTAATGTCGTTTCAGGCATCAGATTCAGTTGAGGTTGTTGTGGCGCTGAACATGCAGCAAGCAAAGCAACCGAAGCCGCGAGTACCAGTTTTTTCATCTTATTATTCCTTTTAAACATTTTGCTAAAGTCAGGACTTTATTGCTTTGCGCCTAATTTAGCAGGATTTTTCGTTGCCTGTAAAATCACGAACTTATTGTTAGAAGCGACTAATTTCACATTTTTGTCGCCAAATAGACGTTTTAGCTTCGCATCGTAACCAAGGTGACGGTTTCCTATGACCAATAGTTTGCCATCTTGGTTCAGTATTTGTTTGGCATCGCAGAACATTTGCCATGCAATGTGATCAGTAATCGCTTGCTGCTGGTGGAAAGGCGGGTTACACATCACCATACAAGTACTGCTTGATTTAAATCCATCCAAACAGTTGTTGGCAATGCACTGAATATCACGCTCTTCTCCTAAATTCGCCAATAAGTTTTGTTTCGCAGACTCGACAGCCATAAAGCTCTCATCGACACAAGTCAGGCGTGCTTGGGGATTCAATTGCCCCATCTTTACGGATAGAACACCATTACCACAACCAAGATCGATGACGTGTTTTAGCTCCGAATCTTGAGGGAGGTGTTGAAGCATAAAGCGTGCCCCCAAATCCAGGCTTTCACCAGAGTAAACATTTGGCAGGTTTTTGAGTTCGATGTTTTCGCCGTCAACTCCCCATACTGTCATTGGGTCTACTTCCATAACAGGTTGCGCATTTGCGTGTGAGAAGACTAGACGGTGTTTTTTCCATGCTAGAGAGGTTTTTGTCTCGCCTAAGTATTTTTCGAATAATTTCAGTGTCGAAGTATGGATCTCTTTCGCTTTATTGACCGCAATAATAGGGCAGGTCGCGGGCAACGTTTTACGCAATTGACTCAACAGCCAAACAAGATGTCGATTGCTTTTAGGTAGCTGTAACAAAACCAAGTCTGCATTCGCAGGAATCTCATCCATGGTGGTGAGAAATGCGACCTTGTTGCCACCATTTTGCTCTAGGTTTTGTTGTGCTCCCTTGTGGGAGATAAAAGAATCACTGACTAAAGTGACATTGTGTTTGTCTGAAAACCAGCAAGCCAACGCACCAAAGTTATCGTTAATAACCACGATATTTTGATTGTCAGGCAGTGCAAGTTCTTCCACGTGATTGATGAGGTATTCATCACCTGCGTCCCATGCTTGAAGAGTCTCGTTAGAGCGCATTGGGAAACGATGTAGGGTCAGGCTACGATCATGAAGATTCAATTCGGTTTTCATAACTAAACGTAAGTAGATTCGGAAATTAGCGATTATTGTCGCAAATGATGAAGATTCAAGATACAAAAAGCTGTCAAATTTACTGATTTTCACAGGCTTTTAGCGAACTACCTGGCGTTGAAGAACTCGCAGCGGGGCGTTTCGTTGATTTCATTTAGTAAACTAGAGTATATACTTACCGAATTGGCATCAATGAGGACTGAATATGATCCAAGAAATCATAGAAAAGAAACTGCACAGTGAGCTGCAACCTAATTATTTGAAAGTGATCAATGAGAGCTATATGCATAACGTTCCGCCGGGTTCTGAAAGTCACTTCAAAGTGATTGTGGTGAGTGATGCATTTGCGGGTCAGCGCCTTATTGGACGTCACCGTCAGGTACATACTGTATTGGCTGATGAGCTCGATAATCACATTCATGCATTAGCGATCCACACATACACCAACGAAGAGTGGAAGCTTGAACAAGATGGGGCACCAGATAGTCCTATGTGTATGGGTGGCGGTCGCTAGAGCGCGATTAAAACTCTGATTTAAAAAGATGGTTTCGGCCATCTTTTTTTGTTTTACATCTTTTCGGGACAAAAATGTGGCACAAATAAAGGTTATAAAAAGTGTTAACAGTGTTTCAACAAATGAATGAAAATTAATGCATGTTTCAAAGCATGAATGTTTTTATTCCATATCAAATATATGGGAATTGGCATTTGTGCGTTCGGTCAAACTTATGACTATTCTTTAACCTTTTAGACCTTGTTCTACCGAAATAAACCCTCCTTTCCTAAGATTGGTCATGGCATCAAGTTCCTAAAAAATGCTAGACTACGGCACCTGATAAATCTCGCCTAATATTTGTGACGAGATAATTAATAGGATGTTGCGATTTTGATGTTTTAAACAACATCAAAACCGGACACTGATGTCGTGTCTAAAAGTTACGCAATCAAAAGAATCTTTTTCCCGATAAAAGTAGTGCAAGTGCGTATGATTACAATAAAGAAGGGCTTGGATCTTCCTATCGCAGGAGCTCCATCCCAGGTGATTAATGATGGTAAGACCATCAAAAAAGTCGCCTTGCTTGGCGAAGAGTACGTTGGCATGCGTCCTACCATGCATGTCCGCGTTGGCGATGAAGTGAAAAAAGCGCAAGTTCTTTTTGAAGACAAAAAGAACCCTGGCGTGAAGTTCACTGCTCCAGCAGCCGGTAAAGTGATCGAAATTAACCGTGGCGCTAAGCGTGTACTTCAATCAGTAGTGATTGAAGTAGCAGGCGAAGAGCAGGTTACATTTGATAAGTTCGAAGCAGCTCAACTAGCAGGTCTAGATCGCGAAGTGATCAAGACTCAATTGGTTGAATCTGGTCTTTGGACCGCTTTACGTACTCGTCCGTTTAGCAAGGTTCCAGCAATCGAGTCTGCTACTAAGGCTATTTTCGTAACTGCAATGGATACTAATCCACTAGCAGCACAGCCTGAGTTGATCATCAATGAACAACAAGAAGCATTCGTTGCCGGTCTAGACATTCTTTCAGCCCTGACAGAAGGCAAGGTTTACGTATGTAAGTCTGGCACTAGCTTGCCACGCTCTTCTCAGTCAAACGTAGAAGAACACGTCTTCGATGGCCCTCACCCAGCAGGTCTTGCTGGCACCCACATGCATTTCCTATACCCAGTGAATGCAGAAAATGTGGCATGGAGCATCAACTACCAAGACGTTATCGCGTTCGGTCAGCTTTTCCTAACGGGTGAGCTTTACACTGATCGTGTTGTGTCTCTAGCTGGTCCTGTTGTGAACAACCCACGTCTTCTTCGTACAGTTGTTGGTGCTTCTCTTGAAGACCTAACTGACAGCGAGTTGATGCCTGGTGAAGTTCGTGTGATTTCAGGCTCGGTACTTTCTGGTACTCAAGCGTCTGGTCCACATGCCTACCTAGGTCGTTACCACCAACAAGTTTCTGTGTTACGCGAAGGTCGTGACAAAGAACTGTTTGGGTGGGCTGTACCTGGTAAAAACAAGTTCTCAATCACGAAATCTTTCCTTGGTCACATCTTCAAAGGTCAGTTGTTCAACATGACAACAACGACTAACGGTAGTGACCGTGCAATGGTTCCAATCGGCAACTACGAGCGCGTAATGCCGCTTGATATGGAACCGACACTGCTACTTCGTGATCTATGTGCAGGCGATACTGATAGTGCTCAAGCACTTGGTGCGCTTGAACTGGATGAAGAAGATCTAGCATTGTGTACCTTTGTATGTCCTGGTAAATACGAGTACGGTCTGTTACTTCGTGAATGCCTAGATACCATCGTGAAGGAAGGGTAATCCATGCTTAAGAAATTCATTGAGGATATCGAGCATCATTTTGAACCAGGCGGTAAGCACGAAAAGTGGTTTGCACTGTACGAAGCAGCAGCAACACTATTCTACACGCCAGGTCTAGTAACAAAACGTAGCTCGCACGTTCGTGATAGCGTTGACTTAAAACGTATCATGATCATGGTTTGGTTCGCAGTATTCCCAGCAATGTTCTGGGGTATGTACAATGCGGGTGGCCAAGCTATCGCAGCACTTAACCACATGTACGCTGGTGACCAACTAGCGACAGTTATCGCAGGTAACTGGCACTACTGGCTAACAGAAATGCTTGGTGGCACCATCGGTGCGGAAGCTGGCGTTGGCAGTAAGATGCTACTAGGTGCGACTTACTTCCTACCAATCTACGCAACAGTATTTATTGTTGGTGGTTTCTGGGAAGTGCTTTTCTGTATGGTGCGTAAGCACGAAGTTAACGAAGGTTTCTTTGTAACTTCTATCCTGTTCGCACTTATCGTTCCACCAACGCTACCTTTATGGCAAGCGGCACTAGGTATCACATTTGGTGTTGTTGTTGCTAAAGAGATCTTCGGTGGTACAGGTCGTAACTTCCTGAACCCTGCTCTTGCAGGTCGTGCTTTCCTATTCTTCGCTTACCCAGCGCAAATCTCGGGTGACGTAGTATGGACTGCGGCTGACGGCTTCTCTGGTGCAACTGCTCTTAGCCAATGGGCTCACGGCGGTAGCGGCGCATTGATCAACAACATCACTGGCGCTCCTATCACTTGGATGGATGCATTCATCGGTAACATCCCAGGCTCAATTGGTGAAGTATCAACGCTTGCTCTAATGATCGGTGCAGCGATGATCGTTTACATGCGAATCGCTTCATGGCGCATCATCGCAGGTGTAATGATCGGTATGATCGCAGTATCGACACTATTCAACGTGATCGGTTCTGACACCAACCCAATGTTCAACATGCCATGGCACTGGCACCTAGTTCTAGGTGGTTTTGCATTCGGTATGTTCTTCATGGCAACTGACCCAGTATCAGCTTCATTTACTAACGGTGGTAAATGGTGGTACGGCATCCTAATCGGTGCAATGTGTGTGATGATCCGTGTAGTTAACCCGGCTTACCCAGAGGGTATGATGCTGGCGATTCTATTCGCGAACCTGTTCGCACCTCTGTTCGACCATGTAGTTATCGAGAAGAACATCAAGCGGAGACTAGCACGCTATGGCAAGTAATAACGACAGCATTAAAAAGACGCTGGGTGTTGTTGTCGGGTTGAGCCTTGTTTGTTCAATCATCGTATCAACAGCAGCAGTGGGTCTGCGTGACCAGCAAAAAGCTAACGCTGTACTAGATAAGCAATCTAAGATCATCGAAGTTGCGGGTATCGACGCTGAAGGTAAGAAAGTTCCTGAGCTATTTGCTGAGTACATCGAACCTCGTCTAGTTGACTTCAAAACTGGTGATTTTGTAGAGAAAGCTGAAGACGGCTCTACAGCAGCTAACTACGACCAACGTAAAGCAGCTAAAGATCCTGCTGAGTCTATCAAGCTAACGGCTGATGAAGACAAAGCTAAGATCCTACGTCGTGCTAACACAGGTATCGTTTACCTAGTGAAAAGTGGTGATGACATTTCTAAAGTTATCATTCCAGTTCACGGTAACGGTCTATGGTCTATGATGTACGCATTCGTTGCGGTTGAAACTGACGGTAACACTGTGTCTGGTATTACTTACTACGAGCAAGGTGAAACTCCTGGACTTGGTGGTGAAGTAGAAAACCCAGCATGGCGTGCTCAATTCGTTGGTAAGAAACTATTCGACGAGAACCACAAACCAGCAATCAAGATTGTTAAAGGTGGTGCTCCAGAAGGTTCTGAACACGGCGTTGATGGCCTATCTGGTGCGACACTAACTGGTAACGGTGTTCAAGGTACATTTGACTTCTGGTTAGGTGACATGGGCTTTGGTCCTTTCCTAGCAAAAGTTCGTGACGGAGGTCTGAACTAATGTCTAGCGCACAAAACATTAAAAAGAGCATTATGGCGCCGGTGTTGGACAACAACCCGATCGCGCTGCAGGTTCTTGGTGTATGTTCTGCTCTTGCAGTAACAACTAAACTAGAAACAGCATTTGTAATGACACTAGCGGTAACTTTCGTAACTGCATTGTCTAACTTCTCTGTTTCTCTGATCCGTAACCACATTCCTAACAGTGTGCGTATCATCGTTCAGATGGCAATCATCGCATCGCTAGTAATCGTGGTAGACCAAGTGCTTAAAGCTTACCTATACGATATCTCTAAACAGCTATCTGTATTCGTAGGTCTTATCATCACGAACTGTATCGTAATGGGTCGTGCTGAAGCATTCGCAATGAAATCTGCGCCAATCCCATCGCTAATTGATGGTATCGGTAACGGTCTAGGTTACGGCTTCGTTCTTATCACTGTAGGTTTCTTCCGTGAACTATTCGGTTCAGGCAAGCTATTCGGCATGGAAGTTCTACCTCTAGTGAGCAACGGTGGTTGGTACCAGCCAAACGGTCTGATGCTACTAGCACCATCTGCATTCTTCCTAATCGGCTTCCTAATCTGGGTAATCCGTATTCTGAAACCAGAACAAGTAGAAGCGAAGGAGTAAGGGCGTCATGGAACATTACATCAGTCTGCTAGTTAAATCGATTTTCATCGAAAACATGGCACTGTCTTTCTTCCTAGGTATGTGTACTTTCCTTGCCGTATCTAAGAAAGTTAAGACCTCTTTCGGTCTAGGTGTTGCAGTAGTGGTAGTACTAACTATCGCGGTTCCTGTGAACAACCTAGTTTACAACCTAGTTCTGAAAGAGAACGCGTTAGTTGAGGGCGTAGACCTTAGCTTCCTAAACTTCATCACCTTCATCGGTGTAATCGCAGCACTTGTACAGATCCTAGAGATGGTTCTTGACCGTTTCTTCCCACCTTTGTACAACGCGCTAGGCATCTTCCTACCGCTGATCACAGTAAACTGTGCGATCTTCGGTGGTGTATCTTTCATGGTACAACGTGACTACAACTTTGCTGAATCTGTTGTTTACGGTTTCGGTTCTGGTGTGGGCTGGATGCTAGCGATCGTCGCTCTTGCAGGTATCCGTGAGAAGATGAAGTACTCAGATGTACCTCCAGGTCTACGTGGTCTAGGCATCACGTTTATCACTGTAGGTCTTATGGCGTTAGGCTTTATGTCTTTCTCTGGTGTTCAACTGTAAGTCGGGTAAACCGCAACAATTAAGGAATAGTCAATGGACATTATTCTTGGTGTAGTGATGTTTACTCTGATCGTACTTGCGCTAGTACTAGTGATTCTTTTCGCTAAGTCTAAGCTTGTACCAACAGGTGACATTACAATTTCTGTGAACGATGACCCTTCACTGGCGATCGTTACACAACCAGGTGGTAAGCTACTATCTGCGTTAGCTGGTGCTGGCGTATTCGTATCTTCTGCTTGTGGTGGCGGTGGCTCTTGTGGTCAGTGTCGCGTAAAAGTTAAATCAGGTGGTGGTGACATCCTACCTACCGAGCTTGACCATATTACTAAAGGTGAAGCACGTGAAGGTGAGCGTCTAGCGTGTCAGGTTGCAATGAAAACTGACATGGACATCGAGCTTCCTGAAGAGATCTTCGGCGTTAAGAAGTGGGAATGTACAGTTATCTCTAACGATAACAAAGCGACATTCATCAAAGAGCTTAAGCTACAAATTCCAGATGGCGAATCAGTACCTTTCCGTGCTGGTGGTTACATCCAGATTGAAGCACCAGCTCACCACGTTAAGTACGCTGACTTCGATGTACCTGAAGAGTACCGTGAAGATTGGGACAAATTTAACTTGTTCCGTTACGAGTCTAAGGTAAACGAAGATACTATCCGTGCTTACTCAATGGCTAACTACCCAGAAGAAGAAGGTATTATTATGCTGAACGTGCGTATCGCTACGCCGCCGCCTAATAATCCTGATGTACCACCTGGTATCATGTCATCGTTCATCTGGTCTCTAAAAGAAGGCGACAAGTGTACGATTTCAGGTCCGTTCGGTGAGTTCTTCGCGAAAGACACTGATGCTGAAATGGTATTCGTTGGTGGTGGTGCAGGTATGGCTCCAATGCGTTCTCATATCTTCGACCAGCTAAAACGTCTGCACTCTAAGCGTAAGATGTCATTCTGGTACGGTGCACGTTCTAAGCGTGAAATGTTCTACGTAGAAGACTTCGATGGCCTAGCGGCTGAGAACGATAACTTCGTATGGCACTGTGCACTGTCTGACCCTATGCCAGAAGATAACTGGGATGGTTACACTGGCTTCATTCACAATGTTCTTTACGAGAACTACCTACGTGATCATGAAGCGCCAGAAGACTGTGAATACTACATGTGTGGTCCACCTATGATGAACGCTGCTGTAATCGGCATGCTAAAAGATCTAGGTGTAGAGGATGAGAACATCCTTCTAGATGACTTCGGTGGTTAATCCTCCCAAGTGATTGAATCTATGGCTAGCTCTATAAGGGCTAGCCATTATTTTTTGTAACAAAAAAATGATATTCAACAGTTGATATAGGAAATCGGTTTATCTCAAGAGAACCCATTTTCCATATCAATTTAACGATAATAGGAGTAAACAAGTGAAAAAGTGGCTTGTTGCATTCGCTTCTCTATTGGTTTTGGCTGGCTGTGAGCAGCCTGCGGATCAAATTCATTTAAGTGGTCCAACGATGGGGACTACTTACAACATTAAATACATCGAGCAAGATGGTTTACCTTCACCAGAAGCGCTTCAGACTGAAATCGATCGATTGCTAGAAGAAGTGAACGATCAAATGTCGACTTACCGTGAAGATTCAGAGCTTAGCCGTTTTAATCAACATAAAACTAGCGAGCCATTTGAAGTATCGCCACAAACAGCAACGGTAGTGAAAGAAGCGATTCGCTTGAACGGTCTTACTCTAGGTGCATTAGACGTAACCGTAGGTCCACTAGTGAACCTATGGGGCTTTGGTCCAGAAGCGCGCCCGGATGTGGTTCCAACAGATGAAGAGCTAGCAGCTCGTAAAGCGAATACTGGTATCCATCACCTTTCTGTTGAAGGTAACAAGCTGTCGAAAGATATTTCAAACTTGTACGTTGACTTATCGACGATTGCCAAAGGTTGGGGTGTGGATGTTGTGGCAGATTACCTGCAATCAGAAGGCATTCATAACTACATGGTGGAAGTTGGCGGTGAAATGCGTTTGAAAGGCATAAACCGTGAAGGTGTGCCATGGCGTATTGCGATTGAAAAACCAACCGTTGATGAGCGTTCAATTCAAGAGATTATTGAACCAGGTGACATGGCAATTGCAACAAGCGGTGACTATCGTAATTACTTTGAGAGCAATGGTGTGCGATACTCTCATATCATTAACCCGCATACGGGCAAACCAATCCATCATAAGGTGGTGTCTGTAACGGTACTGGATAAATCGTCGATGACAGCTGATGGTCTTGCAACTGGTCTTATGGTGCTAGGTGAAGACAAAGGCATGGAAATCGCAAATGAGAATAATATTCCTGTTTTCATGATTGTGAAAACGGATGATGGTTTTAAAGAGCTGGCTTCGGAAGCATACAAGCCGTTCATGAAGAAATAACAACAGAAGTGAGCATGTCCTTATGAGTACATTTCTAATTACTTTTGCTGTCTTTGTTGCGGTAATTGCAGCGATGGCAGTTGGTTACATCTTCCAAAAGAAGGTCGTGAAAGGCAGCTGTGGCGGTCTAGGTGCGGTTGGTATTGAGAAAGTATGTAACTGCCCAGAACCATGTGATGCACGTAAGAAGCGCGAAGCACGTGAAGCAGCCCGCGCAGAGAAGCTTGCTGCATGGGAAAAAGATCGCATTGCTTAATATGCGATAATAAGAATGATAAAACCCAGCCAATGGCTGGGTTTTGTTTTTTCGGCTTTGGTTTCCGTTTGAATATTGAATTAGGTTGGTGACATTAAGTGCCGTCTACTGAGATACGGTTTGATTCCGCCCGTTTCCTTTCGCTTGATACAAACGGTCATCCGCGACTTTAATTTGCTGATCTAAATTGCCCTTGATGTTTGAAACACCGACGCTGATGGTTACTTGAATCTGGTCATCTTGATAAGGAATCGGAGTTTTCTCTACGCGTTGACGCATTTGCTCTAAACGTGTCACAAAGTCGTCGTAGCTGCCGTAGGCTTGGATGCAAAACTCTTCGCCCCCGAATCGTGCAATCACATCATCAGGAAAATAGATTTTTAATATATTGGCGACCATAACAAGTGCAGCATCGCCCCCATCATGACCATAGTTATCATTCACTTTCTTAAAGAAATCGATATCTAGCATAGCAATATTGCGTTGCTCATCGCTGTCACATGTTTGCCCAAATAGAAAGCGACGGTTCCATAAGCCAGTGAGTGAATCTTGGTTCGCCATTCTAAATAAATCTGTTGTGGCTTCTTTCATATCCAAGATTTGATGGACCCGACAAAAGAACTCTTCTTGATTAAAAGGCTTGTACAGAAAGTCGTTTGCTCCCGCTTTTAGAAAGCGCGCTGTCATTGAGTGGTCATCACTTCCAGAGATCCCAAGGATCGCCAATTGGTTTTTATCGAGCTTTTGGCGAAGCTCTCGGATCATAGTGATGCCATCTTTGATTGGCATATCATGGTCGGTCAGAACCAAGGTAATATCTGGATTTTGTTCAATAACTTCGATTGCTTGTTGACCATTCTCGGCTTGCAATGTCTGGATGTATTGATGCTCAAGTAATTGTACGACATGGCGGCGAACCGTCATTGAGTCATCAACAACCAGACATTTGTGTTGCTGGTTGTTGGTCAGGCGTTTAATCAGAGGAAGAAGGTAAGAAACGGAGGCCATGCTGTCTTTTAAGATGTAATCGAGTACGCCTTTTGCCAGCATCTTTTCACGAGCATCATCTTGCAACATCGCCGTAAGCACGATGACTTTTTGTTGGTGAGAAAGGACTAAATCGATGATCTCACCGTCCTGCGCATCCGGTAAGCAGTAATCTAAAACTGCACAGAGAAGCTCAGGCTGAGACGTTAAAATAGATTGTGCTTCCGCATAGCTTTCGGCAGCAAGTACTTCATAACCCGCCTGATTTAAGATTTGTTGTAAGTAGTTATTAAAGGCGCGACTGTCTTCGACGACCAGTATTTTATTACTCAAAAAGTTTCCCTACTTTCGTATATAAATCAACTTTAGTGTTATAGAAGTCAATAATAATGAAATGTCACTTTAATGCCATGAAAAATTGTTGCTACCTGACTCCAGATAACACTATTTCCAATACGTGTATTTAGAGCTATACTGTTTTTTTAAACAGTGTTTATTTGTGTGCGGAACGTGATTGAGCGAGTCAGAAAAATAATTCACGTTGATATGGATTGCTTTTATGCAGCGGTCGAGATGCGTGACAACCCCAGTTATCGTGGTATTGCGCTTGCCGTTGGCGGTCATGAGAAACAACGCGGCGTGATCAGCACCTGTAACTATGAAGCGCGTAAATTCGGTGTGCGCAGTGCGATGCCAACAGCCAGAGCGCTTCAACTTTGCCCCCATTTGCTCGTCGTCCCGGGACGAATGCACGTATACAAACAAGTGTCCCAACAGATCCGTACCATTTTCGAGCGATACACGCCACTTATCGAGCCACTATCACTTGATGAGGCGTATCTTGATGTGACTGACTCGACTGCTTGTCGGGGTTCTGCAACCTTAATCGCAGAATCGATCCGCAATGATATCTGGAATGAGCTTGGACTTACTGCGTCGGCAGGTATTGCTCCGATTAAGTTTCTTGCCAAAGTGGCTTCAGACATGAATAAACCCAATGGGCAATTTGTTATTCCGCCAGAAAAGGTTCAAGAAGTCGTAGACAAACTGCCGTTAGAAAAGATTCCAGGAGTTGGTAAAGTGAGCTTGGAGAAGCTACATCAAGCGGGCTTTTACCTATGTGAGGACATCAAAAACAGCGACTATCGTGAGCTGCTACGTCAATTTGGACGCCAAGGTGCTTCGCTTTGGAAACGTAGTCATGGCATCGACGATCGTGAAGTGGTGGTTGAGCGTGAACGTAAGTCGGTTGGGGTCGAGCGCACCTTTAGCGAAAACATTGTGACTTACGATGAATGCTGGCAGGTGATTGAAGACAAGCTCTACCCTGAACTAGAGAAACGTTTGGAAAAAGCCAGTCCAGATAAGTCTATTATCAAACAGGGTATTAAACTCAAATTTGCCGATTTTCAACTCACGACAATTGAGCACATCCACCCTCAGTTAGAGCTCGATGACTTTAAAGAACTGTTAAGAGATATACTCAAGCGCCAAAATGGTCGAGAGATACGCTTATTAGGCTTAAGTGTGATGCTCAAGCCTGAGCAACAAGCGCGTCAATTGAGTTTCTTCTAAGCTCGCGCTAATTCAACCTGCTTTAGTACTTGTTCAAAAGAAACATTTGCCATTGACCCATAACCGCGTAACTTGCTCGCTTTCAGTTGCGTGATAATTGGTGTGCTAATTCCACATAAGAAGCGTGCGACAGCTGCATTGCTAATCGCCGTTGGTGAAAGCTGGACAAATTCATCAACCCAAGTGGATAGGTGTGCCAATTCAGGTTGTGTTTGTTGTGGTTGAGGAAAAGATGCGACTTGTCCACGACACACTGAACAGTGACCACATTGAGTTGGAGCATCGTGATCGGCAAAGTACTGCGCCAGTTGGTGACTTAAACAGTCTGACGATTGGAACAGACTCAACATAGTATGAATTCGTTCAATGTCCTTGTGTTCTTTGGATTGGAACAACTCAATTAAATGCTGAGAGATAGCTTCTTGGCTTTGAGTGGCAGGGAGAACCGAGTACACATCCGTAAGCTGTTTGCTTTCTAATTCAATCCAGCCATTTTGGTGGAAGTAATCTAGAGCCGCAACTACACGGCTGCGCTCAGACTGATAGTTCATCCATAATGCTTCTAAATCCACTTGGCACCATACTTTGGCTTTGGTTGAACAAGCAAAAATGGCTTCAACAAACTGACGTCTCTCGCCTTGGAACTGATTGAGGATGAAACTTTGTTCTTGTAAAAACTTGAAGCGATATTCTGCGAAATAACTGTATTTGGCTTCAATTACTTTTGCCAGCTCTAGGTAAACTAATAAGGTTTTTAGCGGAAGTTGGCGAATGTTGCTGTCGCGAGACAATCGCAATGCCATCACCTCCCACTGCGGAGTGTTCTCGCGAATTTGCTCCAGTACATAATTGATTGAGCTTGGCTCTGGCGTGTCACCGTAAACAAAGTTCTCTAATACCGTTAAGCCGGAGGTATTGCCCAAAAGAATACACTCCGAACGCTGTCCATCACGTCCGGCGCGCCCAATTTCTTGTGCGTAGTTTTCGATAGATTTTGGTAAATCGAAGTGAATAACACGGCGAATATCAGATTTATCTACCCCCATCCCAAATGCGATTGTTGCGACAATGCAGTCGATTTGCGAGTCCATAAACTGTTGTTGAATTTTTTCACGAATGTCGCTCTTCATACCCGCATGATAAGCGTGAGCATTGATGCCTAAACGGATAAGAGAGCTGGCAACTTGCTCAGCGGTCTGTTGCTGAGTGACATACACGATGCTCGGTAGTTTAGGTGTTGCAGCAATGATGTCATTCAGTTGCGTTTGCTTATTTTCTTCGTCGCAAGGCACCACAGAAATATCGAGATTAGGACGATAGAAGCCAGTAACCGTAATGTACTCACCAGCGATATTAAACTTGTTTTGCATGTCCTCGATAACCGCTGGCGTTGCCGTTGCGGTTAGCAAGAGCGTTTGAGGGATATTCAGTTCACGTTGGTATTGTGGCAGTTTAAGGTAGTCAGGACGGAAGTTATGACCCCATTCCGAGATACAGTGTGCTTCATCGACCACCATCAAAGAGAGCGGAATCTGACGAATGAATTCACGAAAACGCTCGTTCTTGAGCCGCTCTACCGAAATCATCAAAATCTTAATCTGCCCATTCTTCACGCCAGCCATAACTTGCTGCGCTTCTTCTCGGCTTTGGCTACTGTCGATAGATGCCGCAGCTATGCCTTTACTTTGCAGGAAACCGAGCTGATCTTTCATCAGAGCAAGAAGTGGTGAAATCACCAGTGTTAGGTGTGGTAACTGGGTTGCAGGAAGTTGGTAGCAAAGTGATTTCCCCGAACCAGTCGGAAAGATGGCTGCTGCCGAGTGTCCGTTCATTACTGCTTCAATCACCGGCTGTTGACCGGGTCTTAATGAGTCAAATCCGAACACAGATTGAAGCGTTTGCTGAAGCGAGGCACTTTGCATAATAGGGAAACCTTGGTTTGATGATAAACTGGGTTACATTAACACACCCTGAGTGCCTAACGCGCGCCCTAAAAGTATGAACAAAGCTGATTTAGTCCAAATAATCATTCAACAACTTGAAGATAAATTGCACGTTGCTCACGCCTCGACACAAAGAGCCATTGACGCCGCGACCGATGAAGAAACAGTGCCAGAGCACAAGTACGACACCCTAGCACTTGAAGCTTCGTATCTGGCGCACGGGCAAGCGATGCGTGTGCAAGAAAGTGAAGAAGAGCTTCGTCAGTACCGTGCTCTTGTCCTACGTGACTTTGTCGATGCTCGTATCGCGGTTGGTGCTTATGTGGAATTAGTCGACGAGAACGATGTTGAAAAAACCTTTTTTATCGGTCCTTGCTCTGGTGGACTGACTGTTAAATGGCAAGGCAAAGAGGTATTTGTACTTACTCCAAAATCTCCCCTTGGTCGTGCTTTGATTGGCAGAGAAGAAGGGGAAGAGATTGATGTGAAAATTGGTGATAAAACAAATTGTTATGAAGTCGTGACGATTTGCTGACATCGTATCCATAGTTGGTTGTTATAGTTAAGCGGAATAATCATGAAAAAAGAGAAAGTAATGAAGAAACTGCTCACACTCTCATTGTTGACCATCAGCGCCAGTGGCTATGCAGCCCAGTGTCGCGTCGATATTAACAACGAAGTTCGTATGGATGGTCAGAACTTAGAAATCGTACATACCAATGGTGAAAAAGCGGTTGTCGATGAAGACAATAACCTGTTCATTAAAGGCGAACTGATTGAGCTTGATGATGATCAGAAAGCGGCAATCGAGAATTACCGCGAAAAGATGAATGCTTATATTCCCCAAGCAAAACAACTGGCAAGTGATGGCTTAGCATTAGCGAACGACATTATTGATGACATTGCGGTCAGTCTTGATGCGCCAGACTCGTTTGATAATGTTAAAGTCGCGATAAAGGACTTCTTCGCAGATGTGGAAGCGCGTTACTACAAAGATGGTGATTTTATTCTGCCTGCTGACAGCTTTGAGTCGATGACAGAATCGTGGTCAAAGGACTTCGAGAAGGCACAAGAAATTTTCAACAAAGAATTCCTAGCCAGCGCTTTTGATGCGTTGTCTGCCAAGATGAAAGAAGATGGTGGTTTGAATTTAACTGCACTGTCTGAAAGCATGACAGAACTGCAAGCTAAGGTACAAGAACGCCTAGCAGAGCACTCGAAAGACGTAGAGAAACAAGCGGAAGATTTGTGTGAATCACTGGATGATATGGCTGGTGAAGAACAGGATCTGCTGAAGAAAATTCCAGAGCTAAAAGACTATCAAGTCTTCACGATTTAATTTGCGAAGCAGAAACAACAAAGAGCGCCTATTATCGGCGCTCTTTTTACATGGGTACTATTCAGTATCTATTCGAGTTATTCAGCATTCATTTGAGTTAACTTGTCACCCACTGGTTTTGAGAAGTTAAAGCCATCGTGCTCATCCCAATTGATTGACCATGTCATCACACCAGCGTAGTTCGGGTAGTTGAACGCTGGTTTCACTGTGCCACATGAAGTGCCCTTGGTTAAGCAATCTAACGCATCAAGGATGTTCTGTGTTGGTGCTTGACCAGAGTTAGCTGAGCTCGGTCCCGATGGCAAGCCAATCGCGACTTGGTCATCACGTAGTGGCTCAAACATGGTGCCATCTGCTAATTCAAAGCCCTCAATCAACATCTTAGATTGCGCCACCATCATATCCACTGAGCCTTCTGGTGCCGATCCTGGTAAGTAAGGGTTTGGCAAACCACCATTGTTGTACAACTGTACGTGTAGTAGGTCGAGCGTGCTGCGCGTCTCATTGATCACTGGAATGTATGCGCCCCAGATGCCGCTGTAAGCCACATAGCCACCTTGCACGTAAGGGTGTTCTGGTGCCATGGTGAGGTACATATCGCCGCCCATGTTCTGTTCAATTTGCAACAAAGCTCGACCTAAACGCGCTTGGATTTGCGAACCATGCAGTAGGTTAGAGCCACTTTCTAGATCCACATCCAAACCATCGAAGCCCCATTCGGCAATCAGTGCGGTCAGGCTCGATACAAAGTTTGCTTCATCTTGGTCGGTGTTCAGTGTAATCGTACCTTCAGCGCCACCAAGAGATAGAACAAACTTCTTACCTTTGGCTTGCAATGCAGCCATGTCTTGTTTGAACTGGGTTGGATCTAATGCAGGACAATCACTATAGATGTCTCCAGAGTACAAGTTGAAATGTACGGTACCATCGCTGTTGCGGTCATTTTCTGCAAAGGCAATATCAATCACATCCCATGCATCAGACATATAAGCTAAGCGGATAGGGCAGCCTGCGCCGTTCACGAAGTTGTGCCAGTAGCCAATCAACTTGTGGCGTTTCTCGGTTTTCTCGACCACGGCAATAGAAGCGGCATCAGAAAGTGCTGTTGTGCCTGAAAGGTCGGTGGCTTGAGCGCTTACCGTAAAGTTGCCTATCGCGGCTGGTGTCCAGTTCGTCGAGTAAGGTGCTGTCGTGTCTGTTGCGACAATTGTTCCGTTCACCATAAAGTCGACGTGTTTAACGCCAGAGGTTAATGAGGTTGCATCCGCGCTTAGGACGAGATTTTTACCTAAACCTACGGTTTGACCTGCACTCGGTGACGTCAATGAAATCACCAAGTCTTGGTCACTCACTGTCACGTTAACAACAGACTCGGAAATATTATTATCGTTGTCTGTTGCAACGGCTTTAAGTTGATTTGTGCCAACTAGCGTTGCATTCCATAAAACGGAATATGGCGCTTGAGCGACCACGCCTAAGCTGGTGCTATTAGCAAAGAACTCAACTTGACTCACGTTACCATCTGCATCACTGGCATCTGCTGAGATCTCAACATTGCTACCAGCAAGTAAGACTTGACCTTCACTTGGTGCGGTAATAGCAACTTGAGGCGGCGTTGAGCAGGCTCCTAAGCCAGTCCACGCATCTTGCCAGTACAAACCTTCACCCGGTTCATAAGCCCAGGCTGCATCAGAAGAACACCAACCTGCAACATCACAACGGTATTTCTGGTTGAGGTTAGAGACTAGTGTACCGACTTCATAGCGGTTACCGGCAACATAAGGCACGGCGTCTGCACAACCACCAGAGTTGGAGTCACTCACGACGAGTGAGACTTCTTGACTCATGGTCGATAGGTTTGAATCGTCGGTTGCTTGCGCTTTAAAGGTATGAGTTCCAACTGCTGCAGTCCAGACGTATTCGTACGGTGCAGTGGTATCGACGGCAACCGATTGGTTGTTTATGAAGAACTCAACTTGGGTGACTAAACCATCGCTGTCTGCTGCATCGGCGGTTACCGAAATAGTGTCACCTACACTTGGTGTTTCTGTGCCTGTTGGGTTCGTTAGAGAAACGACTGGCGGTGGTAGTTCGGTTTGTGGTTGAACGAAGATAGACACATTGGTTGTGGTTACGGCACCTTCATTGTCGGTTGCGATCGCCGTTAACTGAGAGACCCCCTCCAATGCTGTCCAGTCAGCTTGAAACGGGGATTGGGTTACAATAGCCACGGTTTGGTTCCCGGCAAGAAATTCAACTTGAGCGACTTGACCATCTTCATCTGCGGCATTGGCTAATAAAGTGATCACGCTGCCTTCTGGGATTTGCGCATTATTCGCGGGAGAAGAGAAGGACACCGTAGGAGGTAGGTTTGTACTGCCACCATCACATTGACCAAGACCTTTCCAAGCCTCCCATGGACCTGAATTGTTTACCGGATCATTACCTTGTGTCCAGTACGCCGCTTCATACGCAGCCCCTTTGGTTTGCACTTGGTCACCGGAGTTATAAACCGTTGTGTTATCCCATACAGGTAAAGTTTGGCAATTGTAGGCTTGAGCTTGATAGCTAACACTAAGGGTCGCTATCACTGCACCATGCAGTAGAGTGAACTTCATTTTTCTCTCCTTGAGTTACTCGATGTTCGCAAGAACATGAACAGATATAGTTAGATAACTAGTTGATAAATAGACCTCAGGAGAGAAAATCGAAGCGTTATGTTTCACTTTTCAACACGAAATCACGCTGAACTATTCATGCTTTACAAGCCGACTCATTATTTTTCGGCTCACTTCACGCTGATTTATAAATTCATCAAAAGGACAAAAACGGATACGTGGTGAATATGAGATGTACGTGGAAATTTACAAACTGAATGTCTGCTAATTGATCCGATTGTCGAGTAATTAACCTAATCACTCTTGTTGAGTAGACGATATTGCTATAGTGTACTAGTCAGCTAGTTCATTGATATTTTGTGTGAGTGGTATGACACAACAAACTTCTTCTCAGCCTCGTGAGCATTTTGGCTCTCGTCTTGGATTCATCTTAGCGGCAGCTGGTGCTGCGGTAGGTCTAGGTAACATTTGGGGTTTTCCTACTCAAGCAGCAAGTAACGGCGGTGGTGCCTTCTTGTTGGTTTACTTGGTGATGATTCTTATCGTTGCATTTCCAATGCTGGTGGTTGAAATGGCGATCGGTCGTCATGGTCAAGCCAACCCAGTTGATAGTATGCGCTCTCTAACAGGCAACCCAATAGGCAAAAAGCTTGGTGGTCTTGTTGGTTGGATTGGTCTGAGTGTGCCAAGTGCCGTTTTGGCATTTTACTCGATTGTTGGCGGCTGGTTGATTTGCTTTATGTTGGGGGCTATTACCGACATTATGGGCATGGAGGCAGCAACACAATGGTTGAAAGGCTTCAGTGTTGAGCGCAATTTGTTTGGTACGATTACATTTTATGTATTAACCATTTTGATCGTACAAGGCGGCGTGAAGCAAGGCATTGAGAAATGGTCTACACGACTAATGCCTGCACTGTTTGTTCTATTTGGTCTGCTGTTCATCTACATCATGACGCAAAACGGTGCGATGGAAGGTTTGAAGCATTACCTAGTGCCTGATTTCGAGAAAGTATGGGATCGCAAGCTTATTCTTGCAGCAATGGGACAAGGTTTCTTCTCTCTGACCATTGGTGGCTGCTCGATGCTTATTTACGGCTCTTACTTAAGCAAGAAAGAGAACCTACCGAAGATGGCAATGAACGTAACCATGGTAGACACCGCAGTTGCCTTTATTGCGGGTCTAGTGGTGATGCCTGCGATGTTCGTTGCGATGCAAAAAGGCGTTCAAATCTACGCAGAAGATGGTTCGCTATTGAGTTCTGATACGCTGGTATTTACTGTTCTGCCATTGATGTTTGATAGCTTAGGTTTGCTTGGTCAACTGTTCTCAATCGTCTTCTTCTTACTACTGACGATTGCGGCACTGACATCATCTATCTCGATGCTTGAATGCCCAGTGGCATTGGTGGGTGAGCGATTTAACACCAAACGTAGCACGACGAGTTGGGTTTTAGGTGGTCTGATTGCGCTATTTAGTGTGGTTATCGTATTTAACTTTGGTGCTCTGTTTGGCATGGTTGCGACTATCGCAACGCAATACTTACAGCCTATGGCGGCGCTATTGTTCTGTTTATTTGGTGGTTGGGTATGGAACCGTCACTCGAAGATTAAAGAACTTGAGCAAGGCTGTCCGGAGTTCACTCAAGGTTGGTTCGGTAAGCTGTGGCCGGCATACGTGAAGTTTGTTTGTCCGATTCTGGTCGCGACAGTTATCTGGGCTTCGTTCGGCTAATCAGCTTACGCAAAGCACAAAAGAAAAGGGCTTGATGAATGCATCAAGCCCTTTTTTCTATTCGTTGCTTACGTTGTCCGTATTGGTTAGCGATTAACGGAACTGACCAGCGTCAGGCAGAAAGTCAAAGCCCGCCGTAGCTAGTTTTGCTTCAAGTGCTGCTCGGTCGATATCAAAGAATGCAACCAACTTATCCAGATCACCACCAAAGTCATCACGCAGCTTCATGTTGACGATGCTCATCAGCATGATTGGATCCATGGATTCGAAGTTCGTTAGATTCATTACTTATCCTCGAAATCAGAGATCAGTAGGTTTGCTGCAGCAAATGCTGCTTTATCACGAACGTCTTTTGGTAAAGACTCGTCAGCAGCAACATCATTTAGTGCTCTTACTGCACATGAGATTGCTTGAGGAACGTAAGCTTGATCGCCACTACCAATTTGAGCGTAAAGCTCACGAACCAAATCACAACAGCCGTATACTTGCATGGCTAAATCCTTAATAAATGATAACTGCTCTCAAATATACACATAGCCGTTTTGAAACTCAAAGCAGAGAATTGTTTTGGCTCAAATTCACAGACAACTTGAGCAAACATTCATCACTGTAATTGTGCTTCCAATTGAAGTGTGACTTCTGGAGAAAGATTGAGCTGTTTCGCAAGCTCTTGTAAGTAGGCTTTTTCCATAAAGTTTTGTTCATCTGCCACAATCAATGACGCGAGATAAATTTCTGATGCTTGTTGCGGTGATGTTGCCAAGCGCGCAATTTCTGCAGGATCAAGAGGCTTGTGAAGTTCTCGATGAACCAGTTGTCTTACGTGTTCGTCCGCGCCCATCTCTGTCAGGGCTTGTTCGATACGAGCCATTTCTTGTTCATCGACATGACCATCAGCTTTGGCTGCACCAATCATGGCTTTAAGGATCAGTTTCGCGTGTTTGTTGTCATCAGGATCGAAGGTTTCGTTGACGCCTTGCGTATCCTGCTTCGCTTGCCAATCGTTGTAGACTTTGTAAGCCAGAGCACCTAACGCCGCTGCGCCACCGACTTTTAGAGCTCCAGTGCCCACTTTCTTCGCCATCTTTTTGCTTTTCTTAGAGCCCATTAGCATGCCGATAAGACCGCCACCAATTGCACCCACACCAAGTGTTTTCAGTTGGTTAGAGCTCGATGAAGATTTGACATTGTTAGTTTGTTTACCAAGAGCATCGGCGCCTTGCTTGAGTAGGTCTGATTTGAGCGCTTGGTTAAGAAGACTTTTTAGATCCATGAGTGACCTCCTTACTAGATTAAATCCAGTGTAAGGTGATGAATCTGAACCAAAGATTAACAACGCAAATATCAGAGAGGGTCTATACCCATAAAAACAGACGTAAAAAAGGGCTGACCGAAGCCAACCCTTTTCATCGCTATGTATTCAGCACAATGTGCTTAGTGCAGCTTATTGAAGTTGAGCTTTAACGTGCTCAACGATGTCTGCCATTGCAACTGCGGTTTTCTCACCAGTGCGGCGGTTCTTATACTCGAAGTTGCCTTCTTTCATTGAACGATCGCCGATCACGATAGTGTGAGGAATACCGATAAGTTCCATATCAGAGAACATTACGCCTGGGCGCTCTTTACGGTCATCGAATAGTACTTCGATACCCATAGCCGTCAGTTCAGCGTACAGCTTCTCAGCCGCTTCTTTCACTTCTTCAGACTTGTGCATGTTCATAGGAACGATAGCTACTTGGAAAGGCGCTAGTGCGTCTGGCCAAATGATGCCGTATTTGTCGTGGTTTTGCTCAATTGCAGAAGCAACAACACGTGAAACACCGATACCATAGCAACCCATTTCTAGGATTACGTTTTTACCGTCAGGACCAAGAACACCACAGTTCATTGCTTCTGAGTAAACATTACCTAGTTGGAAGATGTGACCAACTTCGATACCACGCTTAAGCATTAGCGTACCTTGACCACATGGGCTTGGATCGCCTTCTACTACGTTACGTAGATCTTCAACTTGACCTAGTTCAACGTCACGACCCCAGTTGATACCGAAGTAGTGTTTGTCGTCGATGTTTGCACCCGCGCCGAAGTCGCTCATTACAGCAACAGAGCGGTCAACGATGAATGGCAGCTTAAGACCTACAGGGCCTAGAGAACCAGCACCAGCACCGATAAGTGCACGCATTTCCTCTTCTGATGCCATCTCTAGTGGAGAAGCAACTTGAGGTAGGTTTTCTGCTTTTACTTCGTTTAGCTCGTGGTCACCACGAACGATAAGAGCGATGATGTCAGCATCAACTTCGTCAGACGCTTTCACGAATAGAGTTTTAACCGTCTTCTCGATTGGTAGACCGTGCTGCTCTACAAGTTCCGCGATTGTTTTTGCGTTTGGTGTATCAACCAGTGTCATCTCTTGAGTTGGCTCTGCGCGATCACCTGCAGGCGCTGCTGCTTCTGCTTTTTCAATGTTCGCTGCGTAATCAGACTCAGTAGAGAATGCGATTAGGTCTTCGCCACTTTCAGCAAGTACGTGGAACTCTTGAGAGCCGCTACCTCCGATAGCGCCAGAGTCAGCAAGTACTGGACGGTACTCAAGACCCATGCGATCGAATGCTTTACAGTAAGCATCGTGCATCGCTTGGTAAGATTTCTCTAGACCTTCTTTGTCGATGTCGAAGCTGTATGCATCCATCATGCAGAATTCACGTGCACGCATTACGCCGAAACGTGGACGACGTTCATCACGGAATTTAGTCTGGATTTGGTACAGGTTTAGCGGAAGCTGTTTGTAAGAGCTCACTTCGTTACGCACAAGGCTAGTGATCACTTCTTCAGCTGTAGGGCTAAGAACAAACGGACGAGTATGACGGTCAGTAAAGCGAAGTAGCTCAGGACCCATCTTCTCAGAACGACCTGTCTCTTCCCATAGTTCAAACGGCTGAACAACGGGCATCAAAGTTTCGACTGCACCTGCATTGTCGATTTCTTGACGAACGATGTTTTCGACTTTACGCAGCACACGTAGACCAGTAGGCAGCCAGGTGTAAAGACCTGAAGCCAGCTTACGGATCATACCCGCGCGTAGCATGAGCTGGTGGCTCACTACTTCTGCGTC
Organism: Vibrio sp. MMH1-50; assembly: GCF_022347645.1. NCBI lineage: Bacteria > Pseudomonadati > Pseudomonadota > Gammaproteobacteria > Vibrionales > Vibrionaceae > Vibrio > Vibrio sp. MMH1-50. Next base: position 14,289 of record NZ_JAKRGG010000003.1, on the reverse strand, counting down.
GTTTGGAGTCTCCTTCAGAGTAGAAAGAAGATAATTACTGGTACGCATTAAATTTATCCGTTTATTAAAGTTAGATACTCAAGCCAGAATGGGCAGGAGTATGAAGGTCCCACGAGGGGAAAATTGTTAGCCGCCTATAATATCAGCCAAATGCCTTTGTCAAAAGCTTTCAATCGCAGTAACTGTTATTAAGTTATCGCTAACCGTGAACTTGACGTTTAAATCGAACAAATTTACCGCATATTCCTTGCTGTCAGGCTTGTTTTTCTTGTAAGCCGGACGAGGATCTTGTGCCAGAACTTGCTCGAGAACTGTTTTCACATACCCAGTATCGTTACGCTTTTCGAGTGTTTCCAGTGCAATGGAAGAGAAGTCTACCTGAGATGTTTCAGGCTCTTCTTCTGCGTAACCACCCTGTGCTTCTGTAATCGAATCCGAGTAAGGGATATATGGCTTAATATCGATAATTGGTGTGCCATCGACTAGGTCTACGTTACCAAGATCTAAATAGATCTGGTCGCCTTTCTTACTGATACCTTTGACCTCCACTGCGGACATGCCGATACCGTTGGGTCTGAAGGTAGAACGTGAAGCAAACACGCCAATACGTTCGTTTCCGCCCAAACGAGGGGGACGTACCGTCGGTTTCCATCCTGCTTCTAAATTCTGATCAAACAAAAACAGTAACCATACGTGAGAAAATTGCTCTAATCCACGCACGGCTTCGGGGCTATTTGCCGCACCTTGTAGTTTAACGCGCGAGCGTGCTGCGGGTACCAAACGAGGCTGGCGAGGAACGGCGAATTTCTCTTTATAAGGGCTTTCGATAATGCCAATCGGCTCAATGGAATACATGAGTAGGATCTTTAACTGGGGTTTAAGGAGCAAAGTATCACAAATTTTGCTTGCTTTTATTGTTGAGAATGATTATTAATTAAAATGTTATAACATAACAGTTAATCAAAAGGACAAGTTATATGAAACCAGGTATCCATCCTGAATATCGACCTGTGGTATTTCATGATACTAGCGTAGATGAATATTTTGTTGTGGGTTCAACGTTGCAAACCGACCGAACGATTGAATGGAAAGATGGCAAAACTTACCCATATTTCACACTCGATGTATCGTCTGCGTCTCATCCGTTCTATACCGGGAAGCAACGTGTAGTACAAGCAGAAGGTCGTATTGCGAACTTCAATCGTCGTTTTGGGCAATTTGGCAAAGATAAGGATTAAGAGATGAAAGTCGTTAAGTCATTAAAGAGTGCAAAAAACCGCCATCCTGATTGTCAAATCGTCAAAAGAAGAGGGCGTTTATACGTGATTTGCAAAACGAATCCACGTTTTAAGGCGGTGCAGAAATAACCATAAATATGGTGGTAATTTATGGAATGCGATGAGTTATAATTCTGATTTATGATCTATATGTGGGTGATATAACTATATTTTTATCGATTATAGGTCATAAGTTCGACTGTTCGTTACATTCTGTAACGTTTTGAACTTTCACTTAACCCTTGTGTCGAGTACCCTGCGCAAGCTTTGTGACATTTTTGTCACAAACGCGCAGGAATAAATACAAGGAGGGAACAGATGAGTTCATCTGCTTCAATGAAACAAAACTCGCCAAAGAAGCCACTATTTACGCGCTTCTTAGATACAGTTGAATATTTGGGGAACCTATTACCCCACCCAATCACACTTTTCGCCATTTTCTGTCTCGCAATCCTAGTTATGTCCGGCATTGCTGGTTACTTTGAAGTTTCCGTTGTTGACCCTCGCCCTGAAGGTGCTCCGGGTCGCGCTGCAGATGGCATGATCCAAGTTGTAAGTTTGCTAAATGCTGAAGGTTTACAACTGATTGTAACTAACCTAGTGAAAAACTTCGTAGGCTTCGCACCGTTAGGTACCGTACTGGTTGCGATGCTTGGTGTTGCCATTGCAGAACATTCTGGTCTACTTTCTGCTGCAATGCGCGGTCTTGTAATGGGCGCATCTCAGCGCATGGTTACAGTAACGGTTGTTTTCGCTGGTATCATTTCAAACACGGCTTCTGAGCTTGGCTACGTGGTACTGATTCCACTAGCGGCGATGCTGTTCCACTCTTTAGGTCGTCATCCACTTGCTGGCCTAGCCGCTGCGTTTGCTGGTGTATCTGGCGGCTATTCTGCCAACCTACTTATCGGTACGGTTGACCCTCTGTTGTCTGGTATTACTGAAACAGCAGCACAGATGATTGACCCAACTTACACCGTTGGTCCAGAAGTAAACTGGTACTTCATGTTTGTTTCTACCTTCTTCATCGCGATTACAGGCGCATTTGTAACTGAAAAAATCGTTGAGCCAAAACTTGGCCAATACAATGATGAAGAAGCGGCAGAAGACCTATCTCAAGATAAAATGGGTGGTTTGACTGACGTCGAGAAGAAAGGTCTTAAGCTGGCGGGTATCGCAGTACTGGTCGTTTCTGCACTATTGGCATGGACTATCGTTCCGGCTGATGGTGTTCTGCGTTCTGATGCAGGTACGGTTGCGGGCTCTCCATTTCTAAAGAGTATTGTTGCGTTTATCTTTGTTTTCTTTGCAGTACCAGGCTTTGTTTATGGTCGCGTTGTAGGCACCATGAAGAATGATCGCGATGTGATTGATGCAATGTCGAAGTCAATGTCTTCAATGGGCATGTACATTGTTTTGGTATTCTTCGCCGCTCAATTTGTTGCTTTCTTCAAGTGGACAAACTTTGGTCAGGTATTTGCGGTTGCGGGCGCAAGCTTCCTGCAGGAAATTGGTCTAACTGGTCCAATGCTGTTCTTCGCCTTCATCCTAATGTGTGGCTTCATCAACTTGATGATTGGTTCGGCATCAGCACAGTGGGCAGTAACAGCGCCAATCTTCGTACCTATGTTGATGCTGGTGGGCTACGCACCTGAAACTATTCAAGCGGCTTACCGTATTGGTGACTCAACAACGAACATCATTACACCGATGATGAGCTACTTCGGTCTTATCCTTGCGGTAGCAACACGCTACATGAAGAACTTAGGTATCGGTACGCTGATTGCGACCATGCTACCTTACTCAATTGTCTTCATTGTTGGCTGGAGCGTTCTATTCTACCTATGGGTATTCGTATTCGGTCTACCAGTAGGTCCAGGTGCAGCAACGTATTACACGCCTTAACTAGAAGCTTCACTCAGCTCAATCAAAGCCTGCGTTTATCGCAGGCTTTTGTCTACTTATAGCCCTGCAAAACGATACGTCAGCCCGACTTCCAATGACCAACCGACATCACGCTGAATCAAAGGACTCTCACTATCATGATGAATGAATTCAGCCTTTGTAATGCCTATCCAAGATGGTGTGAACTCATACAAACCAATAACTCCGGCTTGATAAACAAAAGTAGAATCGGCCTTAAATTCTTTTAGTCCTGATGCTGCCGCTTCTTGTGCTGAAACACTGTACAGATGGTTAGAGAGTTTTTTATCTCGGTAATCGACTTCTAGAAAGGGGGTGAGGGTAAACGGTGGTAACCAAGTTTCTAGCGTCCGACCGAGATGCAGTTGAACTTCGTAGCCATTATGTTCTGAGGTGACATCATGCAGATAAGTCAATCTCGCGCCAACAGTGCCTAAAGTAATACCAAGCTCACCATTCCCACCACGATCGTCAATACCGTTTGGCAGATCGGCAAACGTATCGGAGACTTCCGCGAAACGCCAGTTTGCTGATAGCCCCACATAAGGTAACGCTTGCCAGTTTGCTAAGCTACCATCGACAAAACCGATAGGACCGGAATAGAACAAGTTAGGGGTGGCACCAAACTGAGGTTTGTCTTTGACGGAAAAGACGTTTTCGCCATAGGTAACGCTGCCTCCCACAATGCCAAAAGATTCTTGATTGGCAAGTGAAGTGGCAGAGACAAAAAGTAATGATAGGGGAAGGACGATCCGTGCATTCATAAATAAAACTCCATTCTTGTTATAACTACAGAGAACGGAGTTTTCGGATTTATATTTCATTGGTGAATTATTACAACGGAGAAGTAGGCGTCGCTTTACGTTTGATAAGGAGCTAACTGACGAGACCATTTCCTCACTTGATAACCTGTTTTGATGGAAAGGCATTATGAAGGCAATTCTTCACCATTCCACTCTATATCAACAGTCGAAGCCGCAGCCAATTTCACTTTGTTCTTCCTTGCTAATTGAAGCAGTTCAAAAACGCTCAACATTTGGCTCCTGATCGGTAAGTTGTGTTGCTGCATTACGTTGACGCCAGATAGCCAATCCCGCCAAGTATTTGTTTTAAAGAGAGATAATAAGCCTTGTGCGATAAGCGAAACCGCACCTAGATGGTGTAACTGCGGTTTTGTAGGAAAAGAGAACGCAAGTTCGGGAAACAATTGAATACATTGCGGTGAGAGCAGGTGTAAACCACTAGTGGCTCTTGGGTTGCACTCGATTATATATAGCTCATTGTTTGTCTGGATAAAATCGAATGAAACTTGACCATGGTAGCGATGCCGGTGTCCAAAAGCAGTCATAAATACATCTAATCGATCATCAAATACTGGTTGAAATGCACTAGCGGCAGAGCCATTTACGCAGTTTTTGGGTAAATAAGCTTGGTGCGCTCTCATTTGACCATGTTCAAAAATCGCGTAGTTGCAAATAGGTGCTCCGTGGATTTTTTCTTGTTGTACCCAAGGGTGTTGAGTCGACATCGTGAGAGTGGAAATAGACTGACGGGTAATATCTCGTATCACTTCACCGCCGAATCGAGAGTAAACTGGTTTGAGTACTGAGCCAGCATCAATCTCAATGTCATGTTTATCGGTAACCAAACGAGTTTTAGGTAGGGAAATCTCGGGTAAATCTCGAAGTTGGTCAAAGACGGTAAACTTGTTGTGCAGTAAGCGCAGTAATGTCGAATTGGGTAGAAAAAAATGGACTCTCGGACACTGTTGGGCGATGTGTGCCAAATAGTACACTTCTTCACAAGTCGGTATCACCATATCAATGCGCTGCTGAGTTAGTAAATTGAGGATCTGTTGCTGGTAAGTAGGAAACGAAAATCGAGGTGAAGCCGTTTTTACGTAATGCTCAATGCCTCGTAAAAACGCCCCCAGAGGTTGTGCTAATGAATCAGTGAGAACGACATCGTGTCCATGGTTCATACACATTGCTGCCCACTCTAATGCGACGGGAGCTCGGGCGCCAGTGATTAAAATCCGCATGTATTCACCACTCGTCGTTGTTTGTTCATCGGAGTCCAAATCGGAGCGGGGCGATAATTGAATGTGACTGGATCAAGCTTTAGTTGATCAAACAGTTTTACTAGGGCTCGATAAATGCTCGGGTGGTGGTAAACATCCGCCTCGATTTGAATAGCCTGCGCTCCGGTTTGGGTGATTCGGTAATCGACACGATCCTGAATTTCTAAAGTGATGGATCGGTAAATAAGATCAGGCAGCACCGACACTGGTACTTGGCTTGCGTTCAATGTTAGGCAGTCGCCACATCGCCCGGCAATGGCTCCGAGTGGTTCAAATACGCCGTCGTCCTGTTTGCTCTCAATGATATCGTCAAGCTGGTAGCGAATAATTGGCTGAGTTTTACGACGAAAATCAGTGATTATAGGGCTGTAATGAGTGCGTTCAGCGTTTAGCCAATGTTTTTCAATATAGACAATATCTTGATTCCATCGCATTTGTCCTTGTTGGTCCGTGCACGCAAGAAAACCTTCAGTACATTGATAGACTTCATGCAATTCACTATCGAATTTTTGAGAAATATAGTGACGGTCGCTCTCGGTTAGCACCTCTGCTCCAGAAATGATCCGCTTTGGCTGGATCGCTGGCTGACCAAACTGACCACTGAATTGAGCACAGAGTTGAAGGGCTTGAGCGCTACCAACCAAAAGCGTGGGTTGAAACTCATCTAGTTCCTTTATCCACTCTTGGTAAGGTTTGTTTAAATCAGCATAAAAGAACGTAACGGGACCTTTTGCTACGGATTTATACAACGGGCTGTTGGCTCGCAGGGCAAGAGCAATTCGATGTTTTCCCCACAAGCCGGGTAAGAGGCGACCCAAAATGTTGCCTGCCCAGAGTTGTGTTTCTTGTTTATCCGCGAGGAACAATCCACGCATACCAGAGGTGCCCGAAGACAATCCAACAGTTACATAGTCAACTTTTGAAGCTGCGAAATTACGTGATTGTTCTACCTCTAACGCCTGTTGCATTAATGAGTTTGCATCCAAACCTTTTGTGTTTAACTCAGAAAGATTTTCCATCATGGTTTGCTTATTCATGATTGGGAAATCACAGAGTGACGCTCCTTGAAATGAATGATAATAAGGAGAATGACGACACACCCAATCCAGATGTTGTGTTATCTGTTTTTGTTGCCACTTTTCAACATGTGTTCTTGAGCTAAAAGGGCGGTAGCGTGTACGCCAAAACTCAGAGAGAAAAGTTCTCACACTATCCATCCTTCTGTAATTAACTGCTGGATTGTCGCTTGGCAATGAGAAGGCACAAAGCGCACAAAGTGATGGGTATTCTGGTAGCAATTTCTCAACTCAGAGAGTGTTTGTTTGTAAGCTTGGGTATCATCGCAAAGCATGTTCGCGAGCCAATGTTGATCGATGTTTTCACTCAAGCTCTCGATTAACCAACAGGCATCTGCTAATAAGAACAGCCAACCTTGCTCTCTCTTCGCTAAAAGCCCTACTTGACCAGCTGCATGCCCGGGTAAACTCACCATATAAATTAAGCCGTCGTTGAACATATCTTTACAAAGCAGATCAACGCCTTGGCAATGGGGAAGGATTTCACCAATTGGTATGGAAAAATCACGGTGCATGACCAAGTTGGATTCGAGTTGTTGAGGGAGTAGCGCTTTTAGGTATCCTTTTCTTACGCCTCCCACTCGACCACTCTTAGTTAGGGCGTCCACTCCTTTTTGTTGGCAATGTAGTTGAGAGTGCGCAAACTCAGACACGGCAGCGATGTGATCGGCATGGAAATGAGAAAGAACCAAGTGTTCAATCTCATGAGGTCCGATTTTCTCTTTTGCTAACTGAGCCACAATTCCGTGCTCTTTTTGATAGTGACATGGGGTTGTCCAAGCATAAAAGCGTTCAGGGAAGGGGCGAGTGGCACGAAAAAAATGCTCGTGATACCCCGTGTCAAACAGAATGTTACCTTGAGTTGGGTGTTGAATTAACGCGACAGCCGCTGGAAACGATCTTGGTTTTAACCCAGAGCCGGGCTTGACGACAAAACCAGGGTGTACGCAGTGCCCAGCCTCAAAGATTTTTATTTTTAGACCAGTCTGCATACTGTTGGATTCCTTCTTGAACTGAAAAAAGTGGTTGGTAATTCAGCTTTTGTTGCGCCTTACTGATATCTAGAGTTTGGTGATAGTTAAATAGCCCTGCGCTGTATGAAGTGAGCTTTGGCTCCGGTTGGTGTGGTAAGCGCATCCGTATTTGCTCACTGAGTTTTAATAACGGCAACACAAAGCGGTATGGGAGTGATGTTAATTTAACGTTTATGTCCAATGCTTCACATAAAGCTCTTAGCACGGTCTCAATCGGCATTGGCTCATTATTGGATATATTGAAGATGTCACCATGTTGAAGTTGTTCCGCTTGAGTACAAGCAAGCATGGCAGCATGGGCAACATTATCGACATAAGTCAGATCAACAACTGGATTTCGCCCGGATGGCAGAAGTAGTGTGTCGTTTTTTATCGCTTTAAGTACCCTTGGGATAATCGCGCGATCGTTCGGACCGAAAATACCACGAGGTCTTAAAATGATTGTTTTGCTGTGCCCTTGTATGGCTTCAAGTTCAGATAAGTATTTAGTGTGCGCGTAATCATTACACCAACGCGAAGCAATATCGTCTGTTTCTCGGATGTTCCACCTGTCTTTGTGGTCAAAATAGACGCTGGTGGAGGAGATATGGATAAAACGTGGTACCTGATGTGCATTCGCTGCGCAGATAAGGTTTTTTGTGGCATCTACATTGGATTGATAAAATGCTTCCCACTTACCCCAAGGGCTTGAGAGTGCAGCGCAATGGATGATCCCATCCATACCTTGGCACACTTCATGAACCGCTGATTTATCCTCTAAATTGATTAAATGCGGTGTGACATTGAATTGGTCTGTGAGTTGTTTTGCGATGACAGTATTTCGCGCAGTAAAGTGCAGTTCATGTTGCTGGTGAAACATTCGTAGAATCGCACTGCCCAGCATACCACTGCCACCTGTGACTAATATTCTCATAATTTAAGTACGCCCATCCCCAACGAGAGCCCAGCAGCAGTGCCCGCCAATAACACATGTTTCCCTTGTGTGCCTGGTTGGTTGCGTAGCCAGTGCAAATTTATCGGCAGTGACGCAGCGACTTGGTTACCCAAAGTAGAAAAGTGATTAACGGTTTTTTCTTTTGGTAAACCGACAAGTGAGGGTAACTTCTTTAAACCGTGAGCACTTGCTTGGTGTGGAAGAAAGTAGTCAATATCGCGAAGAGTGACTGGAGAGGAGCCAAAGCCTTTTTCAAGAAACGCTGGCAAAGTTTTGCGCACATGTTTAAACAGTGCTTTGCCTTCCATCTCAAATTGGCAGTTTTTCAAATAGGCTTGATGCTCTGAAGTATGCGGGTTGATATGACTGCCTCCCCCCTTAATTTGACAGAATGAATACCCAGCGTGATACGTTTCAAAGTGGCTTGTGATCAGCCCTTCATTCTCTGTTTGCTCTAGTAAAAACGCTGCTGCACCATCGGCAAATAAGGTCGCAACTTCAGGTTTGAGTGTGAAGCTGCGATTCAGTGTGATGCCCGTAGCGAGCTCACTGGTGACAATAATAATACGTTGGTAGCGTTTTGCTATGAAAAGGTTCTGAGCAAGATTGAGAGCTGAGAGAAAAGACAAACAGGTACTGTTTAAATCAAAACTTTCTAGCGATGTCGGGGCGTCTAATGCAGCTAAAACTGCTGAAGCATCATAAGGTAAAGCCTGATGATGTGTGCCACTGGCATAAATAAGGAGGTCAACAGAACTTAGCGAGTGTGTGTTGCCGAGACATTGCATTATCGCTTGCATTGCCATATATACAGCGGTTTCTTTCGTGCTGGCTACATGACGATATTCAACATCAAATTTGTTTCGACAAGTCCCTGAGGGTAATTTTAGGAAGCGATCCATCTCCCGATCTGACCATTGATTGACTGGCAGATAGCTTCCACTGGAAAGGATATTAAAGCCCATTATTTTCTACAAAGTTATTAAAAACGCCGTTCAAAATAATTTAAGTTGCATATTGGGTCTATATCGAAAAGGTTAAAAAATAAGTGAGACAATGCGAATGGGAGCGATAACACGCTTTGTATGCAAGACTGAGTACAAAATATTCACTAATGAGCCAGGTGTTGATCAACTGGCTCAATTTAAAAGGTGAGAGTTTTACTTCTTAAATTTGGCTAAAATACGATCCAAATGGTTAGCAAACTCTCTGCGTTCAGTTTGAGACAGAGCCGCAGGACCGCCTGTTTGAATACCGCTTGAGCGCATGGTGTCCATGAAATCACGAATGTTCAAACGCGCTTTGATGGTGTCTTTAGTATATAACTCGCCTCGTGAACTTAATGCTTGAGCTCCTTTGCTGATCACTTCGTCTGCCAATGGAATATCAGAGGTAATCACCAAGTCATTGGCTTCTACACGACGAACGATTTCATTGTCGGCAATATCAAAGCCCGCTGGTACTTGCAGAGAGTGAATATTGGCACGCTTGGGTACTGGCACTACATGGTTTGCCACAAATGTACATTCAACACCAGTACGTTCAGCCGCGCGTACGATTGTTTCGCGAATAACTTTCGGACAGGCATCCGCATCTACCCATAATTTCATGATGTTTTCTCACTCAATTTCGCTTCGAGTTCTTCAACACGAGCAGTCAATTTGGCTACTGTCTCTTCAAGTGCAGCAATGCGATCCTCTTCTTTTGGTTCTTGGACTGCGACTTCAACTTTCGGAATGCGGTTTGCGCTCTTCCAACTTTTAATAGTCGCAATCAGTGCTGGCATAGGCACAGGTGTTTTCATGCGAGCTTTTACCAGAGCTACAGTGGGTTCTTTACCCTGCTGTTGCAGTTGCTCCATCACGGCTTCAAGCTCTTTAGTGACGTCTTGAGTTAACATAATTTATCCATACTAAAATGACTTCTATCATCATACTTTGCACGGTCGATTTTAGCGAATAGCAATTTCGGCAGAGCCTTGTGCGAGATCTCTCACAGTGGTTGTGAGAGAAAACGATTTCGTCATCAGTTAAATAGAAAATATTTAAGCTAAGTTATTGAAAAATGTGGTTTTAACATGTTTTTAACTAAGTTTTTTGCCAAAAGATTTTCTAGGGTAGATTGTGATTTGAAGGGAAAAGCGTAAATTAAACCTTGTCGGCAGGAAGCAGACATGGAACAGGAAAGCACCAAGGATTTGGTTATCGTCAGGAAGACGATTTGGTTATTCAGGATGAATGGTCAAGCAAGGAGCGTAGGACATTGTAAGGACACAATCATCAATAGGATGTTGATGACTAAGGATAGACAATGGACCCCTCATAGGATTGAGGTAGGGACAGCATCAGGATGATGCAAGGGACACCGCTCAAGGAACAAGTGATGTGCGCTAACGGGGAATGTTAGCTATCAGGATGATAAGGACACCGCTAGGACGGCGACGTAAGGACTAAGCTGACGGAATCAGCCACTATTATGGATGATGCATGGAGCACTAATTAGTAGCCGGACTGCTGCGAGTAAGACTATGACCCCGATACGCTTGTGTCGGGGTCTTTCTTATTTAAGCCCTTTCATATTTTGGGATGATTGAAAGTGGCAATATCACATTATTTATAAATTCCTCATAACACTGAATAAAAAACAATCCAGATCAATATCCTTTCCAATCAGTTGGTTTAACTTTCGGCTTCTCAAAAAGGCGTTATGTGCCGCATAACATGTTCAAAGCTATTGAACTTTTGTTATGTGGATAAATTAAGTTTGCTGTAATCAAGGAACAGATGTGACCATAGTAACCAGAAGAATGCTTCTTCTACCCTACAATGAGTCGTTGCAACTAGAGTTCGTGATGTTGAATTGCTGTGCTAAAAATCGCGCAGAGATGAATGGACCTCATACGGTGTCTTCTGCCAAACAACTGTTTGAGAAGATTCTGGATGACGAGAATGTCCACAGTATGGCGGTGCTTGAAAGTACCAGCCGTGATTATATGGGACACGTGTTCATTTCAAACCTAGATCATGAACCTGAGCTAGGGTTTATCTTTGATAAAGCTTATTGGGGTAAAGGGTTAGCGACAGAAGCGCTAAAGGCGTTTTTCCCGAAAGCATGCCGTGAGCTTGGGCTACACAAAGTCAAAGCAAATGTGAATAGCCATCACAAAGCATCCATGGCAGTACTGGAAAAACTAGGATTTATAAAGACGAGAGAGAGCAAGGACCTTTACGGCCCTTACTTTGAAATGGAATTTACAAGCGATGTGGCGGTAGGTGAAAGTTCAGCGGCCTAAACCCGATCATCGTCAATTCACCTTGGTAGCAATCATCACCAAGAGATGAAAACTCAAATTGATACACTGTATGCCAACGCCAGATTCCGTCTGGCGTTTTCAGTTTATGGGCACCAAAAGCGATGCTTACCAGTTGAAGATCTAACTGCTCACATTTACGCGTAATCGCCGCTTTTGCCAACTCTGATTGACGTCGTTGTTGCCAAAACAAAAAGCAGAAAAAGCACAGTCCTAAAATGGCTAATAGGTCACCGATCATCCCTAATCCTTCATTATCCCTTTGTTGCTTGCTGCAGTTTCACCAATGCAGTCGCTAGCTCTTCCGATGGGCTAGAGTGCAGCAAAGGCAGCAATACCATTCTTAGCTCTGGCAGCATAACTAAATCGGCAAATAGCTGATTAAATAAAGCCTGATTACCAGTTTGTGCGAGGCGCAATAAAAATTGTTCAGCAATACTAGCATCAGCCAGTAGGTGCCACGTACGACCTGCAATACCGATTAGTACTTCTTGATGGCTTAAGCGTGGGCTTTGTAAAATTGCCTTCAAGATTGACAAGGAAATCTCGGTTGGTGCGCCTGCTAAAGAGCGGATTAAAGCTGAGAGTAAGAACAGATCGGGCTCGTTACTTTCGATCTCTTGCTGCGCTTTCTCTGCAATGCGCTTAGCCAAACGTTCTTGCAAATCAACATGCTCTAACGCACCAAGTAGGGCGTATAGCGGTTCATTGGGTAAGTAGTTAAGGGCTTTACGCAAAGTCACGGCATTTTGCTCTTTACCCAGACGAGCTGCCATATCAGTAATACCTTGCAGACCAACTGTTTGCCAGTTTTCCCAGCCTAAACCGCCCGTAAAGTAGTGCTGAGTATGCTCGTAGTATTGGCTGGTGGGTAAGTCCAAGTTTGCGCGAACTTGGCTATGGAAGACTGCCATCTTTTCTTCTGCGGGTTTGAAGGTGTATGGGTTGTTAGAGAGCTTTTGTTGCTGCTCTTCTGTCATTTCTTCACTTAGGCGAGTACCCATCGCTTCTACGACGTATTTAATGAAGTTGCCAATATCCGCTTGCTTTAGCAGACCTCGCTCATCCAGCTCGAACTTTAAGAACCAAATCCAAGGTTGCTTTTGCTCATTCCAGTATGCGATCGCCAAGTGTGCTTTTCGCTGCATTGGGAATGGGTATGGGCATTGACCTTTTTCCACGTCAGCAAATACTTGTGGCTCGATGGTCTTGATACGACGACCAAGGTCGAAGATTTGATACTCACACTGACTGTTGCTTAGCAACTGAGTGAGGGTTTGAATGTTTTCCATTAAATACGACATCCTAATGTTCTTTTCACAAGAAATGGTATCATTCTTGGCTAATTCAAGGTTCGAGACGGAATTAATGGCAACAAACATCCAATTGGTCGACTTACTTCAACAACTTGAGGCACAACTGCAGCATCATGAGTTGTGGCAACAAACTATGCCCTCTGCAGACGCGCTACAGAGTACAGAACCTTTCGCGATTGACACGCTGCATCCACATGAGTGGTTACAATGGATCTTTATTGCCCGTATGCGTGCGTTAGTTGAAGATAATCAACCTTTACCTCGAGGCTTTTCTATCGAGCCGTATTTTGCAGAAGTATGGAAACAAGAGCCGCATTACGCCGAGCTACTGGTAACCATTCGAACCATCGACGAACTATGTAAGTAACCTCAATGTCAGAACAAGAAATATCACCATCGGTTGAGCCAGTGGTACTAGAGATCGTTTATCAGGACGAGTATTTTGTCGCGGTTAATAAACCTGCGGGTATGTTGGTACACCGAAGTTGGTTGGATAAGCACGAAACTCAGTTTGTGATGCAAACATTGCGTGATCAAATTGGTCAGCATGTTTTTCCATTGCACCGGTTGGACCGCCCAACTTCAGGTGTACTGGTTTTTGCTTTATCCAGTGAAGTCGCATCGCAAGTGATGCCTATGTTTGCTGAGCATAAGATGGAGAAAACCTATCATGCAATTGTTCGAGGCTGGATTGAAGAAGAAGGTGTTCTTGATTACGCCTTGAAAGTTGAGCTGGATAAGATCGCTGATAAGTTCGCTTCACAAGAGAAAGAAGCGCAAGACGCCGTAACGGCATACAAACCGTTAGCGAAAGTGGAAGTGCCATACTCTACGGGTAAGTTTCCAACTACACGCTACTGTTTGATGGAGATGAAGCCAAAGACAGGGCGTAAGCATCAATTGCGTCGCCACATGGCGCACCTGCGTCATCCAATTGTTGGGGATACGACGCATGGTGACGGTAAACACAACAAACTTTATCGCACGGAATTTGATTCCCATCGCTTATTGTTGCATGCATCAGCGCTGCGCTTTGTGCATCCGTTCACTGATGAAGAAATCGTGATGAAAGCCAATATCGATGAGACTTGGCAGCAGTTGTTTGCTCGATTTGCATGGGATGAATCTTTGGTAAGATAAAACGGCTATCTTTATTAAGTCGAAAGATAGGAGGGGTGGTATATACCCAAGTAACCTCAAGATGCTAGGTTCAGCGAGACTGACTTGGTTTGTAGACGCAGCGGCGATTTAAAGGTTTAGTGGGTCTAAATCAAGAATCGGCAACAAAGTATACAAGCCAAGGCAGCTCGCCCTTTGGGAGCGTGTCATTGACCCGATT